>JAZLJP010000039.1:0-55976 GCA_045617985.1 Kiritimatiellia bacterium | reverse complement strand
CGGCGAACACCTTCGCCGCGGCGGCGTCGAGCTGGCGGCGGCGGAATTCGCCGAAGAAGGGCAGATGGAGCGGCGCCTTGCGCATGACCTCGATCGTTTCCTCGCGGATGGCGTGCCAGATCTGATTGAGATTGTCGTGATGGCCGATGGCGATCTGCCGCCGGTACTCGAGGGCGAAGATCTCGTCGGCCCGGCGGGCAAGGCTTGCTCGCTGGAGGAAGACGATGAGGCGCGAGACGTAGTGGAAGGCGAAGAGGCCGAAGGCGGCCGTGAGGGCGCCGGCGATGACGGCGACGACGCTCGAACCTTCTTGGGGCAGAAGCGAACGCCAAACGAGGTAGCCGCCGGCGGCGGAGAGAAGGGCGCCGAAGAGGAAGAGCATCGTGCGCAGGCTTGCGAGTTTGCGGGCGAGGTGGTTCACCACGCACATGCGGATGGAAAGGCCGAGGAAGTCGTTCTGCGCCTGTGAGTAGACGTTGTCGCGGCGGCGGGCGGCGGCGTCTTTGACGACGCTCTGGAACTCTTCGCGGTGGCGGTTGAAATCGGCCAGGTCGAAATCCGCATTGGCTTTCGTTTCGCCGGAATAGATCGTCCAGATTTTCGGCAGATCCTTCGTGTGGAGGACGCGGGCGAGATTCCAGCACATGGTGCCGTAGGTGCGCGCGAAGTCGTAGAGGCTCGTGAAGGCGTCGCACTTGTTCAGGAGCACACGCAGCTTGAATTCCATGCCTTGGAGGCATTGCGAGAATACGGTAACGGTTTCACCCGTCGTGCCGGGCTTGTCGGGATCGAGCAGGAAGAACACCATGTCGCAGAGCTCGGCGACGAGGCGCACGACACCCGTGAAGTCATAGGTGCGGTTCACGGTGTGTTCGGCGGCGTCGATCATGCCGGGGCTGTCGATGAGCGTGACGGTTTTCAGGAGGTCGCGATTGCGCACTTTCACGCGGAGGTGCTGGAGGAAGTTGCCGCCGAAGTGTTTGAGCCCGCCGAACTCGGGCGGCAGGCGGGTGACGGCGGCCGGGCCGCACACATCCTCTTCCGTTTCGCCCCAGAGGATCACGGTGAAACCGTCGTCGGTGGGCGCGAGGCCGACGTCCTGGATGCTGTCGCCGCCGAGGAGCCAGTTGATGAGCGTGGATTTGCCCGACGAATGGTTGCCGAGGAAGAGCATGCAGGGCGTGCCGTTCTCCGTCACCGTCGAACGCATGAAGCGGTAGTAGTAGGGCTCGGCAAGCGGCGTGAAGCGCGTGTAGGCTTGCTGGGCAAGTTCTTCAAAAACGTTTGCGGGGGTGGTGGTGATTTCGGTATCCATCGTCGGGCTCCTTTCAATTTAGAATTCGTAGCGGACGGTCAAGAGAAACGAACGGCCGGCGCCGGGATAGTAGGACGAGCCGTAGGTCGAGTAGTTCGCGTAGTTCTTGTCGAAGAGGTTGGAAACGTCGAGGGAGAACGTGAAGCCCCTGAGGAAACGGCAGGTCGGCTCGTACTGGAGGCCGGCCGAGAAGATGCCGTAGTCGGGAAGGCGGTCGGCATCGTTCGCGAAGTCGCTGCAGGAGACCTGCTTTGCGCAATACCGGTAGCCGCCGCGCACGAAGCATTCGTCCCAGAGCCACACGCGGGCGTCGAGGCGGAGCTGGTGCATCGGCACGAGCGGCACATCATTGGAATTGTAGGCGCCTTCCTCGAACTTCGCGTAGGTGAGGGCGTAGCGCAGATGGAGGCCGGCGAGCTTATCCCGCTCCCAGCCCGTGTGGAGCTCGATGCCCTGGCGCAGCACTTCGTCGGGCGAGTTGATGTTCGCATACTGGCCGGCGTCGTAGAAGACTTCGTTCTTCGTTTCGCTCACGAAGAGGGTGCCGCCGAGGGTGAAGTCCTTGAGAAAGGCCCAGTCGCCGCCGAAATCCACCGAGTAGCCGCGTTCGGGGGCGAGGAGATTCTTCGGCACGTAGGAACCGTGGGGATTCGTGTACCAGGGCGTTTCATCGAGGAAGGGGTTGCGGAAGAACCGGGCCCACTTGAGGAAGAGTTTCGCCTCGTCTACGGGATGCCAGTTGACGGCGGCCTCGTAGGCGGCGAGATTGTCGTTGCGCGCGGCCTTGTGGGCGAGTTCGTTGCGGGCCATGTTGCGGGCGAGGCGCGTACCGAGAACGAACGAGAGTTCGTCGAAGAGGAAGAACTCGTTCTGGGCGAAGAGGGCGGCCTGATAGCGCGACTGGTCGGGATGCGAGGCGCTCGCGTAGCTTCCCGTGTAGCTTTCCTCGCCGTGCGTCGTGTCGTAGCGGGCGTCGGCGCCGAAAGTGAGCGTGTTATCGAAGCGGCCGAGGCGGCCCGTGTAGATGTACTGCGGCGTGAACGCATAGGAGTAGAGGGTTGAATCCTGATGTTCGAACCAGGCGGCGCTGCCCGTTCCCTCTTCGTAGTGCGAATACATGTCGCGGTGCGAGGCGGTGAGGGCGAGCTTGAGGGCGTTTTCGTCGTTGATCACGCCTTTCCCCGAGGTGGCAAGGCCATAGGTGTAGAGGCGGGCGTAGTCGTGCGGATTTTCACTCATGCGGCGATGGTGTTTCCATTCGTCGCGGGTGAGGCCGCCGGGGAGGTCGTATTGGGAATCCGAGTAGAAGGTGGAGAGCTTGAACCAGGAGCCGTTTTCCCAGTCTTTGCGCACGCCCCCGTTCGCGTTCCAGAGCGCGTAGCCGGAGCGGTCGCGGAAACCGTCCGAATCAAGCCAGCTGCCGCCGCCCCAGTAGGAGACGCCTTCGTTGGCGAAGCCGCCCTTGGTGGCGAAGCCCGCGCCGAAGGTATCCCAGCTGCCGCCTTTCACTTCGAGGGTGGTCTTCCGCGTGTAGTCGCGCGGTTCGGTGACCACGTTCACGAGGCCGGCGGAGGCGTTGTCGCCGTGGAGGACGGTCTGCGGCCCGTGCAGCACTTCCACGTGGTCGATCGCGCCAAGGGGAATGCGCGCGAGGTTGGGCGTGGACATGTCGGGATTGTTGAGGCGCTCGCCATCGAGAACGACGAGCGCGCGCCCGAAGGCGTTTTCGCCGTAGCCGCGAAGGGCGAATTGCGCGAGGGCGGGGTTGTCGCCGCCGAGGCGCCGCACGGAAAGGCCGGCGGCGTGTTCGAGAAGGTCGGTCGTATCGCGCGCGCCGGAAGCGGCGATGAAATGGCGCGGAATCACTTCCACGAACTGCGGCAGCTCGTAGACCGTCTTTTCAAGGCGCGAGGCCTCCACGACAATCGGCGGCAGATTGGTGCTTGGCGGCTGAACGGGCTCGTTTGCCGCGGCGAGCGGCAGGGCGAGGAGAGCCGCAGCCGCCTGAATCAGGTTTTGTCTTGTTTTCATAGGATGTTACGTGTCCTGTGTTAGTGGTTTCGCCGCGACGTCTTCTGGCTTCCGTGCGTTTGGTGACGAGCGGCTTCTTCCCGGCTCCGAAGAACCAGTGAAGCGCTCAACGCGATGACTTCGGTTACAGCAGCAGCGTCTGCGCCGGATTCACACCGGCTTCCGTTTCGTGGCGAACGCGGGAGAGATTATATCATGAAGAGGCAAAAATGGGAAATGGAAAATGGCGGGAGAAACGTTGGGCGCTGGGCACGTCTGAGTTATTCACCACTGAGCACACGGAAACCCGCTTCGCGGGACACGGAAGGCATCCCCTGCGATTCAAAAACGGGTAAACCGGAGATTCCATGTGATTGCAGTTGTGCGGGATTTTTGATATAATTTCGGGGTCAAGTGGAACGAATTTGTTTTCTTTCGTTTGAACGGGAAAGGTGAAAGTAGATGAACTGGCTTAAAATGCGTTGGGCCCTTGGGGCTCTTGTGGCGGGATTCACTGCGGCTGTGCCGGCGGTTGAGGATGTCTTTGATGTCGTCGTTTACGGGTCGACGCCGGCGGGCATTACGGCGGCCGTGCAGGCCACGCGCATGGGCAAGCGCACGGTGCTCGTTTCGCCTGAAACGCGCATCGGCGGGTTGACGACGGGCGGGCTCGGTGCAACCGACATCGGCAACAAGAAGGCCTTCGGCGGCCTCGCGCTCCAATTCTACAAGGATGTGGCCACCTATTATCGCGACGACGCGAACTGGAATTGGCAGAAGCGCGAATCCTATCCCCATCGCGAGCAGGGCGTTGCCGTGACGACGGGGTCGATGTGGGTGTTCGAGCCCTCGGCGGCGTTGAAGATTCTCGAAGGGTGGGTGAAGAAGGATCGGGTGAACGTGGTGCGGGGCGAACGCCTCGACCGTGCGCCGCTCGAGGGGGCACCGGCGCATCGTGTGCGCGGCGTGGAAATGAAGGACGGGCGGATCGTCGCCCTGCGCACCGAATCGGGCAAGACCTTCCGCGGGCGGATGTTCGTGGATGCGACCTACGAAGGCGACCTCATGGCGGGGGCGGGCGTAAGCTACTTCGTTGGGCGCGAAGACAACAAGGTCTACGGCGAAACGCTGAGCGGCTCGCAGCCGAAGCAGGGGTACCATCGTTTTGAGAGGAATGTCGATCCGTACATTGTCAAGGGCGATCCCACGTCGGGCCTCTTGCCGCACATCGATCCCTCGCCCCTGCCGCCAGACGGCACGGGCGACAACCACGTGCAGGCCTACTGCTACCGCATGTGTTTGACGGACGTTCCCGAGAACCGCATCCCGTTCAAGAAGCCGGCCGGCTACTGCGAGCGCCATTACGAGCTCCTCCTCCGCTATGCCGAAGCGGGCGGCCCGATCATCCGCCGCAACCAGGCGAACATGCCGAATCGGAAAACCGATACAAACAACAACGGCGCGTTTTCGACGGACTTCATCGGGCAGAACTACGCCTACCCCGATGCGTCGTATGCCGAGCGCGACCGAATTTGCGCCGAGCATCTCACCTATCAGCAGGGGCTCATGTGGACGATGGCGAACCATCCGCGCATTCCGAAGGTCGTGCGCGATGAGTTCTCGCGCTGGGGCACGTGCAGGGACGAGTTTCTGGACGGTTTCGGCGATGGCTGGCAGAAGCAGCTCTACGTGCGCGAGGCGCGCCGCATGGTGGGCGCGTATGTGATGACCGAGCATGAATGCCGGCGAAAGCGGATTGCGCCGCGGCCCGTTGGCATGGGCGCGTACGGCATGGACTCGCATCACTCGCGGCGCTATGTGGACGCAAAGGGATTCGTTCGCAACGAGGGCGATGTGGAAGTGGGCTGCCCGCAAGGCCCGTATGGAATCGACTACGGGGCCATCACCCCGAAGAAGGCGGAGTGCCAGAACCTTTTCGTGCCGGTGTGCCTTTCGGCCTCGCACATCGCCTTCGGTTCGATTCGCATGGAGCCCGTGTTCTTCGCGCTCGGCCAGGCGGCCGGTACGGCGGCGGCTCTTTCGATCGAGGCGGGCTGCGCGGTGCAGGATCTCGATTACGCGCGCCTCCGATCGCGCCTCCTCGCCGACGGCCAGGTGATCGAGCTCAAGCCGAAGCGCGAGTGCCAGGAATCGAAGACCGTCTGCCATCTGCCGGCGGGCGTCGATAACGCGCAGATGTGGTGCACGGCGGCGATCGGGAAGATCAAGGGGCTCACGCTCGAACGGCACCCCGCGGCGCTCGTTCCGGCGGGCGGGTTCCGCTTGATGGTGACGCGCGGCGAGGCGCTCGTGAAGGCCTCCGACGATGCCGGCTTCGCATTCGCCTATCGAACGCTGCGCGCTCGCGCGAAAGTGGGGGCGGATGGGTCGTGGACGCTCAAGAGCTGCCACATCGTGGATCATCCATGAATCAGATGGCGGTATCCTTCCAAAACCGTTTCAACGAAGTTATAGTCAAGGAGTTCGAAAATGCGAATCATGCTAAAAAGGTTGTTTGCCGCCCTTGTGGCGGCAGGTGTGTGGGGGAGTGTTTGGGCCGCCAATTCGGATATCTATTATTCGAATACGCTGCCGACATCCGATACGCTGATTTGGCGAAATGTCAATCTCGCCGATCTTGCCGGCATGGATGCCTACATGAACGGTGGATCGTTGAGCACGTCGGGTACGCCGATGGGCGGGTGCTACTTCTGGTCGTATTCGGCGGCCACGACTTCGGCGACTTGCCAGATCCAGATTTGGGATGGCACCTACACGAAGGTCTGCTGCGTGACCCTCACCCAGAGCGGCGCGGATGTGCTCGGGCGCATCACCCGTGCGGCCTATTCGAACAGCGGGTCGAACATCCTTGGGCAGAACATGGCGACCGGGCACAACAACCAGACGATCGCCACCTCGCCCTCCGCAGGCGGCTACGGCGTCTATTGCCTGTCGCCGATCTTCAAGAACAAACCGCTGGCCTACGACCGCGGGGCGTTCTACACCTGGGCCGGAGGAACGGGCGGCGACTGGCTGGGCGCCGGAGCGTGGCGTACGGCCGGCAACGCGACGACGGCCTGGAAGGATTGGGCGCTCGCCAAGTTCCCGACGGCGGCAACGATTAGCGTCAATGATCTGGTGCGCATCGGCGGCGAGTATTCGCACACGAACGTCTTCGCCGCCGGTACGACCACGATCTCCGGTTCGGGCGCGCTCGCCTATCGTGCGCGCTACTTCGATGTGAGCAACGCGACGGTCAACATCTCGGTACCGGTGAGTTTCCTGCAGGGGCAGACGACGCTGATCTCGGGACCGGGGCTCCTTCACGTGACGCAGGCCTCCGGCGACACGGCCTACTTCGACCTTTACGACGGCGCTCAGTTCGTGGCGGATTCCTACACGGGTACGCCCGGGCGCCCGGTCTTCTATTCGCATGGCGGCGTGTGCACGAACCTCTACGACGTGGGCGGCGCCTACGTTCCGTATTGGCCGGCGGCCGGCACGGCGGGCGTGTGCGGCATCATCCGCAATGCGACGCTCACCAATGCGGGCGACTACAATCTGAAACAGGACTGGATTCTTGACTCGGGCACGACGATGACGAACGCGCACCGCGTACAGCTCAACAACGCGAACGTCATCGTGAAGACGGGGGCGAAGTATGTGCAGTATTGCACGGAAGCCACCACGACGGCTCGTTATGGCACGTTTGTCGGCCTCGACCAGAGCGGCACCTACAATACCTTCACAATCGATGGCGGCGCGGTGGAAATCAATGCGGACGATGTCGATGCACGAACCCTCGCAGAAGGTTTCATGATTGCCTGCAAAGGGGGCAGCTATGACAATACGACGGGCATCGTTTCGCTCGTCACGGGATCCGCGAAGGTGGCGTCGATCATCATGACGTCCAACTGGGTGGTGACCGATCTTGCGAAGGGCTGGCGGGCCGGGTCGCACGGCGAGTATGTGCAGACCGGCGGCAGCCTTGAAACCTGGAAGATCTTCGCCGGCAACACGACGATTGGCGGCGAGCTCAATTCGCAGGTGTGGCGGTTCCTGGGCGGCACGGGTACGATCGGCTCGGTGACGAACGGCCTCTATACAACGGTCGACTGGTTGATGGATGGCTACACGGTGAAGGCGCTTGAAGATACGACGGCCTGGTTCGCGCGCGACGACGGGGGAGCGCCTTCGAATGCGCAGATTTTCCGCATCGGCGAAAATGGTCTTGTCTTCGACACGAATGGCAAAAACGTGGGCCTCGACCTGTCGCTCTGGTCCGTACAGGGGCCGTTCACGAAGACGGGCGCGGGCACGCTCTCGCTGAACGGCTTCTCGTCTTCGAAGACTCTCGCCGCTACGGCCGGCACGCTCGCGTTCGCGCGTCCCGCACTGGTGGGAACGCTCGCGCTTGACGGCGCGGCCCTTGGCTTTACGACGACTGAAACGGGGGCCTCCTCCGTGGAAGCGGGCGCGGTGACGCTCCCGGCTTCCGGGGCGGTGACGGTTAGGCTTTCGGGCACGGCGCCGGCGCCGGGCACTTATCCGCTCGTCATTGCGCCGAACCTCGATGCCTCGCGCTTCACGCTCGATGCGTCGGCCTTTACTGGCTTCACGGGGGCTCTTTCGGCAACATCGACGGCGCTCGTACTTACGGTGACGGCGTCCTCCTCGACGCCGCCGGCGGCATCGACCGACTTCGTGTGGACCGGTGCTGCGGGCGACGGCAAGATCGGCACGCCGGGCAACTGGTTCAACAACGCCATCCCCGGTGCGGGCGTGAACGTGATTTTCGATTCGCCCGCGACGGTCGCGATCGAGAACAATGTGGACGGTTTCCGGCCGGCCAAGATCACCTTCGGCCCGAACAGCCGCGTGCGGACGATTTCCGGAAAGGCGATCACGGGCGTGGGAACCATCTTGAACGAATCGGCTTTCGAAGTCGCGATGACGGCGGCCATTGCGTTTGAAGGCGCGATCAACCTTGAGGCGGTAACCCGGAACATCGATTTCCAGGGCGGGGTCACGGGCACGATCTGCGCGAACCTCACGCCGCTTGCGCGCGTCCACAAGGGCGTGTACAATCTCACAGCGGACGAGTGGGTCGATCTGCAAGGCGCCGATGTGGTGCCGGCGGGCTCGACTTTCAACTTCCCCGGCATCATGAAGTCGCTTCCGGGCAGCTACACGGGCAGCTTCATGGTCGAAGACGGCGCCACGGCGAACATCGGCACGATCTGCGGGCGCACGGCGAGTTGTGGCTACAAGTGGTTTGCCGTTGGGGCGGGCGTGCTCAACGTCACGGAACGCGCCCACGCCTACGAGTACGCGACGGTCTTCGGCGCGGACGACTCGACGGGCACAATCAACTACAAGGGCATCTATTCGGCTTCCGACCAGACGTCCCAGATGCGCGGTCGCCGCATCAACATCGGTTCGGACGGCATCACCTTCGGCGCGCACTATTCGAACGCCAAGACCTCGCCGATCGACGTGTACGGCGAGGTGACGCTCGGCGCTTTTGCGGATTGGACGCTCGCGCTCGGCAGTGTGCCCGAGAACCTCCGCATGTATGTGCAGAATGGATCCGTCCTCACGTTCGACACCCTTGACTCCGTGGACGGGAAAACGGCACGCACGATTACGGTCAACAGCCATTTCAACAGCGCGAATCCGTCCACGGCGAAATTCGTACAGGTGGGGCCTGGCACGATGGTGTTCACCTACGTTAATGCCGACAACTACGCGCCGTATGAAATTCGAGAAGGGACGTTGCGCTTCAGCGGCAATGGCTTTGCAACGACGGGGCTCGTCACCGTGGGGCCGAACGCGCGCCTGGAACTCGTTGGTACGCATCCGATTCCAACGCCAATCGCGTTGAAGGGCACCTTGGCCTTGCTGGACGGCGCGATTGCCGATTCTGGAGCGGTTGCGGTGGAAGCGGGCTCGACGCTCGTCTTTGCGCTTCGGCGCACGGGGGCGGGCAAGCTCGTCGCGGCTTCCTTCACGCATCCGCGAGAACCGGTCAGGGTGCTTCTTGAAGCCGACCAAACGGTCGAGAACGGCGAGTATGTGTTGATCGAAGGCGCGAGCCTCACGATCAACGACCTCGCGGGCTTCACGCTGGAGAAGACGGGCGATGGCTGGTCGCCGATGGATGGCGCGCTCTCCATCAAGGACGGCAACTTGGTGTTCACCGTTTCGGGGTCCTCCTACGGAGCGCCGTATCTCTGCTATCGCGGGGCGAGCACAACCTCCGAATGGGCCGGCGGTTCTCATTGGCAGCCGCAGGGCGGCGGGGCGACGACGGCCTGGATCGACGCCGCGAACGCCGTGTTCGACGGGACGTCGAATGGTGTTGTGATTCCGGGCGGCATCACGGTGAACGACATCCTCGTCACGGGTACGAGCACCTATACGTTCTCGGGAACGGGATCCTTCCTCGGGGCGGGGTCCTTCGTTGTCGGTGGCGGTGGCGGCGTGCTTTGGAACGGACCCGCCCTCACGCAGCAGGCGATCGTGATTACGAATGGCCTCTTCACGCTCGGCGTCGACGCCCCGGCGGCGGCGCTCGGCGGCCCCGGCAGCCCGATCACGGTTGCCGCCAATGGCACGTTTGATTTGAATGCCGACTTTATCAATGCCGATGTGCAGAATGAAATCACCCATCAGAAGAAGTTCTTCATCGAAGGCGAGGGCTTCAATGGCCAGGGGGCCCTAGTGAACAATGGTTCGGTTGACAACTGGAACTCGGCTTTCCGCAACATCACGCTGACCGGCGATGCGACTGTCGGCGGCTCGAAGCGGTTCGATGTTCGCGCGCTCGCGAATACGGCCTCGACCGAACCTCTGGGCGTGTTTGGCAAGGGGAAGACGCTGACGGTGAAGACAACACCGAGTTCTTTTGCGGTCATCGCGGGTGCCATCGACGTCGAAAAGGTGGTCATCAAGGACGGCGGCGTGTTCCGCCCAGAAGGCGCCTGCGCATTCACGATCCCGGGCGGTATCGACATTCTGGATGGTTCGCTCCACACCTACGGCAGCACCTATCCTGCCGAAGTGCCCGTGCGCGCGGCGAGCGAAACCAGCATTCTCGACAAGCAGAGCGGCACCACGACCTTCAACGGACCGTTCACGGTCGAGGAGGGGGCCACGCTCACCTCGCAGGGCGCGCAGATCGCGCTGCTCTCAGGCATGGTGACCAACAATGGCTCCATCGTCAATACGGCGGGCACGTTGAAGTTCATGGACAAGGTCGAGATGCACGGCGATGTCACCGTGCAGGGGGGCACCTTCCACCACTTCGGCAAGTCGTGGGAAGGCGAAGGCCGGTTGAACATCGTCGGCGGCGGTGCGTGCATCGGCGGCAGCATCACCAACTTCAACGCCCAGATCGGCCTGACGATTTCGTCCGGCTCGATTTGGTGGGCGGAAAAGTCGTCTTCAACAACCGAGATGCCGAAGTTTGGCCCGAACGGCCGCGTTGACGTCACCTACACCGGCGGTACATTTGGGTTCAATTTCGTGGACGACTACACGATCAACGGAAAGAACCTGTCGATCAACAAGGCAGAACATTCGCGTACGGGAAATCTCTACTTCGTCGATCAGGTCGGCAGCAAGGGCGCGCACAAGGTGCTCACGCTGGAAGACGTCGACTGGGCCTGCGCCAATTTCTTCGTGGGCTACAATTCCTATCAGATGCCGCTCGTCGAGTTCAAGAGCGGCACCATCTACGCGAATGCGCTCCAGTGCCGCAACGGCTGGGTGGATCCGAACACTTACGACGAACTCTTCCGTTTGGAAGGCGGCACGCTCAGGCTCACGAGCAACGGCAGCGTCGAGTCGCCTGGCAACGGACTCTGCGCTTGGACGCACTTCCAGCCGTTCTTCCAGGCCAACAAAGGCACCATCGCCTTTGATTCCGATTCGAATGTCGAACAGTTGCGTGCCGTCGGTTTCGGCGACCGTGCGGGCGGCCAGGTGACGTTTGACCTGAACGGCAAGGCGGTAAACTGGAAGACCGGTCTTGCGGGTGCGGCGGATGTGACGCTGACGGGTGCGGGCACCTTTACGAGCGGCATCGGCCGCTCGGACTACATGCGTTACCAAGGCGTCTTGACGGGCAAATGGACGATCGACAATACGGGCGTCAACGACCTCTATGGTGCGGCGGGCTTCCTTGGCGGCCTGCGCCTTGAGGAAGATGTCGTTGCCAACATCAAAATCGGCGGCTCGAACCTGGTCGAAGGCGTCTACCTCCAAAATGGTGCGAGTACGTTTGCGACGGCCAAGACCTACACGAACGAGTTCCCGTTCGCGATGAACGACCTGTCGCTGTTCCATGCTCGCGGCGTAGTCGACGACTTCTCGAACTGCTGCCTTTTGTGGCAAGGCATGTTCTACGCGGATACGGCAGGGGCTTGGACGTTTGCGGGCGGCTATGACGATTCGGTTCAGTTCGTCGTCGACGGCACCCCCGTGTTCGAGCATGCCACCTGGAACACCTGTAATTATGGACAAGTCCAGTTGGCGGTGGGCTGGCATACGTTCCGTTGCGTGCAATATCAGGCCGCTGGCGGGTGGGGCGCCGCCGGTTGGGCCGGCAATACGATGAATCTCGGTTTCGCGAAGACCGCCGTTGCGAATGCAACGGAAAGCAACTTCACGCGCTTCGACGCGCCGAACCTCGTCATGAAGGCAGGCCCGATCGGCGCCAAGGGCGGCGAAGTGAACTGGTCGTACGCGAAGTACAATGCGGATACGTGGAATACGATCACGAACTTTACGGCGCTTGGGACGTTCAAGGAACTCTCGCGGCTTCACATCTACAATTCCGTCTTCTCGCCGAGCATTTCCGGCAGCGTCCACAAGTTCGACGGCTGGGTGTTCGTGGATCCGTCGCGTGCGGGAGACTGGGCGGTGTATGTGAATTTCGACGACCGCGGATCCTTGCGCATCGACGGTGTCGATTCCGGCGCGGACGGAGAGAATACGACGGCCGGCTTGAACGGTTCGATTCCGGGTATCACGCCTGGCTGGCACCGCTTCGAGTTGCGCATGGCGGATAATTCGGGCAACTGGGGCCCGTGGAGCGGCACGGCGGGGAAGGCCGATCCGAACAAGCCGTTCTGCCGCATTACGGTGAACGGGGAGCAGTACGTGTTCGACGAGACGCAGTTCTACTTCTCGGCCACGCGCCCGGCCGAATACGCCGGTCTCGACGGCGTAACGGATCTCGCGGATGGTTCGACCTTGAACAATACGGCAACGCGCGCCTGCCCGATTTGGGGTACATTGAAGGGGCAGGGCACGCTCTCCGGCCCGTTCGCCTTCGCCGGCGAAAACAACGCGCTCGCAATCGAGGGCTCCGGTACGCGCCATCAGGTTGAAAGGGTCGTCCGCATTGAATCGCCGTCTGGCGAGATGTTCAAGGGGCTCAAGAAGGTGAAGGCTCTCTTTGATAAGAAGCCCGGCTGTGCGACCTACGATGTGTGCCCGGCGCCTGGGCTCACAACGGAAGGGGCCCACCAGATCGTTGTAGAGGTGAAGGATGCCGATGGAAACGATTATTCCGAAGATTTCACGGCGTTCGTATCGGGCGCCCACCTGATGCTCCGCAACGCGCATCCTGCGGGCATGGCGATCATCCTCCGATAAAACCAAGAAATTGGTCTTGAAGGGCGTCGAAAAATTTGGTATACTACATGCCACTTTTTTCGGGGCCCCAAGGCCCGGGAGTATGAAAGAGAGGTGAAAAAGGCATGGCAATCCAGCTTAAGCTGAAGAAGGGCGAAACCGTGGAACGCGGTCTCAAGCGCTTGAAGAAGATCCTCGATAAGGAGGGCATCATCAAGACGCTTCGTGATCAGCGTTATTTCGAGAAGCCCTGCGTGAAGGCGCGCAAGAAATCCGCGCGTGCACGCATTCGGGCTCGTTCGCGCCGTCGTATGCAGGAACTCTGATTTCCTCGCGTACCGAGTAGGCTTTACATGCCTTAAAAAGCTCCTCGCAGTTCTGCGGGGAGTTTTTCGTTTGTTGGGAAGGGTATACCGGATACTACGCCCGCTTCATGAGGGCGGCGAGCACGGGATCTTTTTCGGTGATTTCCTCAGGTGTGAGGCCTTCGATTTCGTGGGGGAAGACGATCCACTCGTCGAGGGTGCGCACGTGGAAGTCGGGCGTGTAGGCGGTTAGGTTCTTTTCCGGCTTCCAATAGACGCAGGCCATGCGCATCTCGCAAGAAAGGGCCTTCGTCTTTTCATGCATGGCGGCGGCGGTGCGGCCGGTGTCGAAGACGTCGTCGACCACGAGCACCTTGGTGCCGGGTGTGAGTTCATTGAGAACGCCGTCGGCATGTTCGAATTTCACCTCGGTGTTGCTCTGGCCGATCCCCGTGTAGCTCGAACACTTGATGGGCATGTGCCGCACGGAGAGGCCCATGGTTTTGAGATATTCGTGGATCGCAACGCCGACCCCGGCGCCGCCGCGCCAGAGCGCGAGAAGGACGTCCGGCTGCCAGCCGGAATCGAGAATCTGGCGGCCGAGCCGCCACATGTCGCGCAGATAGTCGCGCGCATCAAGATAGATTTTCTTTTGCATGTTTCCATTATACCACATCCATTCCCATTTGTGTAGTTCACGCATAAACATCTAGTTGACATAACATGTATTATGCGCAATATTAAGACTTGAATTGCTTTCCACGAATTGATAAAATATGATTCACAAACAAGGAAAGAATATATGAGCAAAATTGTCAAGGATGACGTTGAGCCGGGTAATTCTCAGGAGATTCCGGAGGCCACGGCCGTACGTGTTTACGAACAAGCGGAAACGCAGACGGAATTTCCCGTCCTCAAGGCCTTTCAGGGGTACCTTGAGGCCGAACAGGCAAAAGCGCATAAGCGCATGTTGTCGTTGTCGGTTTTCTTTATCGTCCTGCTGGTGATTGTCGTTCTCACATTCGCCACCATCATGTCATCCGTGATCAACCGCAATCAGGCACTGTCGGATCGTTTGATGGATATTGCGCTGAGGGAACGTCTAACGCCGCAGCAGGCGCCTGCCGCGCCGGTCGTCAACGTGCAGCAACCCGCGCCGGTTGTCGCGCCCGCCGACCATAAAACCGTTCAGCCGATTCTTGAGAAGCTCGAGTCTCTTGAGACCGAGCTGGCTCGGACGCGTGCCGCCGCAGAGACGCAGACGGTAGCGGTTCCTCAAGCGGGAGTCGGTGCATCCGTCGCTTCAGGGGCTGCACAAGGGCGGCAAACCGTTCAACCTGCGCCTACGCCTACGCCCGCCGGAGCTCCCACACAGCGTCAGCTGGCCGAGATTCGCCGCCAACAGGCAGAACTCAAAGCGGCACAAGAACAATTGAAAGCGGAACAGGACGCCCTTCACAGAGCCGAAGTCGAAAGGCAACGCCGCCGCCTCTATCCTGAATATTATGCGCAGGAAGACGCCAGAAGGGCGGCAGAAGAAGCGGCGAAAAATCCGCCGCCCGCCCTTTCGAAGCCGCCGGCAGCTGCGGTTCCTGCGGCGACGGCCCCTGCTCGGAAACCGGCAGAGAACGATCCTGTCAAACAGGCTCCTGCGGTGCCTGCGCCGGTAGAGGCAAAGAAGGCCACCCCCCTTCCGGCTCAGCAGAAACCGGAAGCCGCCCAGCCGACGGCTGCCGAGAAACCGAAAAATTCAGCGGCTCTGCAAGCCTTGCTTGACAAGGACGATGCCCCTAAGGGAACGCAGCCGAAGCCGAAGAAGACGAATCTTCAGAAATTGCTCGATGAGGATGATGTTCCGGTTTTGACGAACGAAGAACGGAAATTGACAGAAAAAGAAGCGAAGGAACTCGAAGCGGAACTCAGGCAGCTGCAGGCTGAATTGGACAAGCAAGATGCCGCCGCGAAAAAGCAGACGGATGAGAAGAAGAAAAACGGCGAGGCTGCTCCCCTTCCCGCCAAGGCCAAGACGACTCCGCCCTCTCAGCCGACCTCGCTCACCGTGGGCGGAAAAGACGGCAAGTCGATTCCCTGGCTTGTCACGCTTCCTGGCGATACGCCTGTTGAAGGAAAGCAGGCTGAGAAGAAACCTGAAGAAAATAAAAACAATAAAACCGAACCGGCGAAAAAATAAAGAGGTACGTCATGGCTGTTAAAGCAATGGTTTTCATCGATGGTGGTTGGCTCTATCGGAATCGTGGAACATTATTTGCCAAACTTGGTGAAGAGAATTTTGAAATCGATTATGCCAAGTTGCCCAAAATTTTCTGTGAAGATGTGGCGAACTATCTGGATGAAGACGTTTCTTTGATTCGCACAAATTATTTTGGTACGATTCCGTCCGCTCGGTCGGGTTTCAACACCTCGAAGCAGTACGCGTTCTACGATTTCCTCGAAAAGAATTGCGGGTACGAGACGGAAATCCACGAGGTCGAAGTTGGAACCGATGAAAATTGGATCAAGATGTCGCTCGCCTCGTCCCTGATGTTCTATGCCGCGCAAACGGCGGCCTTTGATGTGGCGGTCATCATTGGCGACGATCCTGACTATGCGCCGATTCTGCGTCGCACCCGTCTCTTCGGCAAGCGGATTCAGATCGTGGGCGCCCATCAGCCGGACGGTAAGCCCTTCCCTGCGGCGGCGACGCTCGCCAATCGTTCGCGCGTGTGCGACTTCCCCTTCCTCTACATTGACGACCATGCCGCCGAAATGCGCCTCGTGCGTGCGCTTGTGAAGCGCACCTGCAAGCATTGCGGAGCTGAAGAGGAAACGACCTGGGCGGGGCCGGAGTTCTTCTGCTCGGCCTGCCGCGGGCGTTATCGGGGTTAACCCCGTGCGCCCTTCTTAATCGCGATTCCCCAGAAAGAGACGATAGGCCGTGTTCTGCGAAACGTCGTGGAACACGTAGCCGAGGTTCTGCAGGGTCTTCGTGAACGCACCGCGTTCGGACGGCGGCACTTGCATGCCAACGAGCACCTTCCCGTAATCGGCACCATGATTCCGATAATGGAAGAGCGTGATGTTCCAACGCCCGGAAATCACTTCCAGGAAGTTCATCAGCGCGCCGGGGCGCTCGGGAAATTCGAAGGTGTAGACGACTTCATCGTGGATGCCGCGCGTGTGGCCGCCCACGAGATGGCGGATGTGTTCTTTTGCGAGCGCGTCGTCCGAAAGATCGATCGTTCCGATTTTCGCCTTGGTGAGTTGGGCGACAATCTTCTTCGTCGCTGCACGATCCGGTACCGAAAGCCCAAGAAAAACATACGCCTGCTCCGGATCGAAATAGCGATAGTTGAATTCGGTGATGTTCCGCTTGCCGATCTTCCGGATGAAACTCTTGAAGGCCCCGCGCACTTCGGGGATCCGACATTCAAGAATCGCCTCACGTTGTTCGCCGATTTCCGTTTGCTCTGAAACGAAACGGATTCGGTCGAAATTCATGTTGGCGCCGGAAACGATACAGGCGTAGGTTTCGTTCTTCGTCCCCTTCTCGGCTGCATACTGCTTTGCCGCGGCAAGTGCAAGCGCGCCAGCGGGCTCGCAGATCGCACGTGTTGCCTCGAAGATGTCCTTGATGGCGGCGCAGGTTTCATCCGTCGTCACGCGGATGATACCGTCCAGAAAACGGCGGCACAAGTCAAACGTCAACTCGCCGGGCTTCTTCACGGCAACGCCGTCGGCGAAAAGGCCGACCTCGGGCATCTCGATACGACGCCCGGCTTCAATGGAACGGGCCATGCAGTCTGAATCAACCGGCTCGACGCCGAACACCTTGACATTCGGCCGAACGGCCTTGATGTAGACGGCAACACCGGCAGCAAAGCCACCGCCGCCGACCGGCACAAAGACGGCGTCAAGCGCCGATGGCCGTTGACGCAGAATCTCCATGGCCACCGTCCCTTGCCCCGCAATGACATCCGGATCGTCATACGGCGGAATGAACGCGTAGTCCTTTTCCTTGACGAGCCGCGCCGCTTCAACGGCGGCATCGGAATAGGAGTCGCCGGAAAGAACGATCGACGCCCCAAAACTTTTCACCGAATTGATTTTGATCTCAGGCGTTGTGACGGGCATCACGATCGTCGCGGGGCAACCGAGTTTCTTCGCGCTGAGCGCCACGCCTTGCGCATGATTGCCGGCCGAAGCGGCAAGAACGCCTTTCCGAAGCGCCGCGTGCGGCAACTGCGACATCTTGTTGTATGCACCGCGAATCTTAAAGGAATGAACGCTTTGCAGATCTTCCCGCTTGAGAAGGAAGTGGTTCCCCAACTTCACCGAAAGAGCCTGGGCCTCTTCAAGGGGACTTTCAATCGCAACGTCATACACCTTCGAGTTGAGGATGCGACGCAGGTACTGGTCTTTCAACGCTCTTTCGGTCATGTTTCTCTTCCTTTCCAAAAAACACAAAAACCGCCCGGCAAAGGCCGAACGGTCTCAGCATGGGGCAGGAGACGGGACTCGAACCCGCAACCCACAGAATCACAATCTGTTGATCTAACCAATTGATCTACTCCCGCCATCGCGAAAACGGGATATAGTGTATCAAATCCTTGAGATGAAATCAAGGTGTAATTATAAAATGTTTTAGATTCATGGTTTGCTCGCACGCGCGCGTAAAATATGATATAATATTAGGCCATGGACGAACAAACCAACAAGAAAATCGAAGAGCTGAAGAAGAATCCGCCGAATCGGGTTTTTCCTCTTCTTGTGCTCGTTGTCGCGGTCATCGCCGTTTTCCTGTATCGTGTGGCGAGTACGGATCCCGATTGGGAAGCCGCGGGCGCCACGTCGAGTAGTCCGTCACCTCTTCCTGCCGCCTCGCCGGCTCATCAGGGAAACGCATCGGCCAAGGTTCGTTCGCCGGCCCCTTCCGTGCCTGCTTCCACGGCGGCTTCTCACGCCCAATCGGAAACGGTAAAAAAGGCTGCCGTTCCTGAGCGCGAAACAGAACGGGCGGAGAAGCCGCAGGAAGCGCAAAGCGAACCGCTGCCGAAGCCTGAAACGGCGACAGTTTCAGAAAACGGTTCCGAGGCGCTTGACGCCTATCTCGCCGCGCATCTCGGCCAGGAAGTTCCCTTCCTCTACAAGGGTGAAAAGCGCGTTGTCACGCTTGCCGCTTTCTCCGAAGAGACCGTGACGATCAAACGGAGAAAATCCTTCACGATGAAGCGGAGCGAGCTTTCAGATGAACAGTTGAAGCTGTGGAAGTGATTTTCGAACAAACGATTTCCTAGAACGAAAGAGTTAATAAAATGGACATGCATCCCTATCGTACCCATACCTGTAATCAACTGCGCAAGGAAGACGCGGGCAAGACCGTGCGCCTCTCCGGCTGGATGTTCCGCCTGCGTGACCACGGTGGTATCCTGTTCGTGGACCTCCGCGACCATTACGGTCTCACGCAGATTGTCGTACATCCGAGCCGCAGCTTCTTCTCGCTTGTCGAGAAAGCGCACCTCGAATCCGTCATTACGGTGACTGGCGAAGTGAAGCTGCGCGATCCCGAAACGATCAACCCCGATCTGCCCACGGGCGAAATCGAAATCGAAGCGAACGAGCTCGTGATGGAATCGGCCTCGGCCGTGACCCCGCTCTACATCCCGGATGAAAAGGCCGAGGAGAGCGAGGATATGCGCCTCAAGTACCGCTTCCTCGATCTCCGCCGCGAGAAGCTGCACAACAACATCATCCTTCGCTCGAAGGTGATCAAGTTCCTGCGCGAGCAGATGTGGGCCAAGGGATTCAATGAATTCCAAACGCCGATTTTGACGGCGTCCTCGCCTGAAGGCGCGCGCGACTACCTCGTGCCGAGCCGCATCCACCGCGGCATGTTCTACGCCCTTCCGCAGGCGCCGCAGATGTTCAAGCAGCTTCTGCAGGTTTCGGGGTTCGACCGCTACTTCCAGATTGCGCCGTGCTTCCGCGATGAAGCTGCGCGTGCGGATCGTAGCCCGGGCGAATTCTATCAGCTCGATATCGAAATGTCCTACGTGACGCAAGACGAAATCTTCGCCGTCGTTGAAGACGTGGTGGGCGCGACCTTTAAGAATTTCTCCACCTGGGCCTGCAACGCCGCGCCGTGGCCGCGCATCAAGTATCGCGACGCGATGATGGTGTACGGCTCCGATAAGCCCGATCTGCGCAACCCCCTCAAGTGGTTCGACATGTCGGCCTTCTTTGCGAAGGCCAACTTCAAGGCGTTCGCCTCGTGCGTGGCGAACGGCGGCCTCGTCAAGGGCCTCCTCGTCAAGGGGATCGTGGGTGTGGAAACCCGTACCTGGTTCGACAAGCGCGAAGCGTTCGTGAAGGAGAACGGCGGCAAGGGCCTCGGCTACATCTCCTGGACGAAGGAAGGCGAGCTCAAGGGCCCGATCGCGAAGTTCCTCTCGCCCGAGCAGCTCGAAGAAATGAAGGGGCTCGCGAAGATGGAACCGGGCGACTGCCTCTTCTTCATGGCGGCCGATGTGGACGAGTGCAACCGCCTCTCCGGCCTCGTGCGCAACAACATTGCCGACAACATGACGAACGACATCCGCGAGCACAACTGCTACAAGTTCTGCTGGATCGTCGACTTCCCGTTCTACGAGAAGGATCCCGAAACCGGCAAGATCATCTTCTCGCACAACCCCTTCTCGATGCCGCAGGGGGGCCTTGAAGCGCTCACCACCAAGAAGCCGCTTGAAATCGAAGCCTACCAGTACGACGTCGTGTGCAACGGCATCGAGCTCTCTTCGGGCGCGATCCGCAACCACCGCATCGACATCATGGAGAAGGCGTTCGAAATCGCCGGCTATCCGAAGGAAGTCGTCCAGCAGAAGTTCGGCTGCCTCTACAACGCCTTCCAGTTCGGTGCGCCGCCGCACGGCGGTATCGCGCCGGGCGTGGACCGCATGGTCATGCTCCTCACCGATACGCCGAACATCCGCGAGGTCATCGCCTTCCCGATGAACCAGAAGGCCCAGGATCTCATGATGAACGCGCCGAACTTCGTGACCGAACAGCAGCTCCGCGAACTCCACATCAAGATCCGCGGTACGAACGAAGGCGATATCAAGCCGGTCAAGTAAGCGGAAGTCTCCGTGGGCGTGCTGCTGGCGAGCGAGCGAAAAACAATCAAGGGGAAGATCTTCCTCGGGATCGTCTATGGCTTGCTTGCGCTTGGCGGGCTCACGATGGTCTATCCCTTCGCGGTGATGCTCACCGCAAGCGTCTCCGGTCCCTACGACTACAATCGGCACGAATGTGTGCCGCGTGCGTTGTGGGACCGGAGCGATCGTTTCATGCGGTCTATCGCAACCTACTTCCCGCGTTTTCCGCGCGACCTCTTTCCCAAGGCGCCGGAGAACTGGGGAAGCTGGATTTCCGTTGCACGCGATACCGAGGGCGTCAAGGACTTCGCCGCCCGCCATCTCGCTCCCGCCCTCACCAATCAGACAACATTCGCGGAATGGAAGAAGGATGCGCAATCCTGCCGCGACATGATTCTCAAATGGGATCTCGACTACACGACCTGTGCCTACGATCCGCGCGACGTCGCGCCTTTCGTTTCTTCACAGGTCACGCTTGATGAGGTCAACCGCACCTGGCCCGTGCGCTATCGCAGTTTCTTCGACGTCTCCTTCACCGCCGAATCGAAAATCGCTCTCGGGCACAAATCGTGGAAGCCCCCGCACGGCGACCCGAAATACGAAATGTGGCTCAAGTTCAAGGATTCCTATCGTCAGAAGATGCTGTCCGATGGCGATTACATCTGCCGTACCCTTCCCTTTCTTTCCGCACCCTCGCCCTCGGCCCATGCACAAACGAGCATTGCCGGATCCAGCGAGTCGATTCGCCGGTCGCTCCGCCACGCTCTCGCCGTCCAGTTCATCGAACATGGTCGGCGCGACTTCTTCCGCAGTTGCGTGGCCAATTATCGCCTCGTGGGACAATACCTGTTCCAGCGTGGACGCGCCTTCACGAATACGCTTCTCCTCGTTCTCCTCTCCGTGCTCGCCCATCTCACCGTGAATCCTCTTGCCGCCTACGCGCTCTCGCGTTTCCGGATGCGCGGAACCGAGAAGATCCTCCTCTTCCTTCTAGCCACGATGGCTTTTCCAACGGCGGTCACGGCCATTCCCGGTTTCCTCCTCGTGCGCGATCTCGGCCTCCTGAATACGCTCGCGGCCCTTGTGCTCCCGACCGTTGCGAGCGGAATGAGCATCTTCATTCTCAAGGGCTTCTTCGACGCTCTTCCGCGCGAACTCTACGAGGCGGCCGCCATTGACGGCGCTTCGGAAATGACCGTCTTTCTTAAAATCACCTTGCCGCTCACAACTCCGATTCTCGCCGTGAACGCACTCAACAGTTTCGTTGCGGCCTACAATTCCTGGGAATGGGCCTTTCTCGTGTGCCAGAAGGAATCGAATTGGACGCTTGCCGTGTGGATGTACCAGATGAGCCAGCAGATGGGCGGCCAGCCCTGGTGCGTGATGGCCGGCTTCGTGCTCGTTTCCATCCCTACTGCAATCGTCTTCCTCGCCTGCCAGAAGGTCATTCTCCGCGGCATCGTGCTTCCGTCGATGAAGTGACGAAGCAAACGGACCTCCCTCCCGCCCTTCCTTCACTCGCGTTTAAATGCCGAGATTGAGTTCAAGCTGACCTGCCACGGTGACTTTGCGTCCATTGGAAAGTTCGGGGTCGCTCGTATCGTACACAACGAATTTGAACGAACAGAACCGACGCGACAGTTCGTCGCGAATGTAGTTTGAAACGGCCTTCACGTTGCCGGAATCGTCATCTGAAAAGCCAACGGCCACCTGCCGCCCGCCAATGCCGCCCGTGCGCTGCATCGTGCGGAAAAGATGTTCCACGAAATCGCGTATCGCAAATTCCTTGGCGAGTTCCGGACGTTCCGCGCTCGTCGCTTCCGCAAGGCGAGCACAGAATTCGGCATCGTCTGAAATCCGCTCTTTGAAGTCAGGCCCCGTCACGGCATGATAGCGGCACATGGAAAGGAAGTAGTCGATTTCCTCTTCATCCGTTCCAAAGCATGTCACCTTGTCGAAACAGTAGCGATACCCACGAAGATTTTCCAACATCTCACGACGCTCGTCGGCCGTGAGCGCTTCATCGATAAAGAGGCGCACCGCGCGTCGAATCGTCACGGCAGCATGCCCGCGGGCCGTGACGATGGCGAATATGCGCCCTTCTCGCAAGGTCTTGCGCAATGTTTCAAAAGAGGGTCCCGGCTGTTCGCCCGCCGCAATCTTGGCAAGCGCCGTTCGCGTATCACGGATGAAAGCGAGATCGTTCTCATCCGCATCTGCGGGAACCGAATCCTGAAAATCACGGAAGGCGGCCTCTCTTCCGCCTTCTGACGGCATTCGATAGTTTTCAACATCGGTTCGGACAATGGCAAACGTACTTGTGGTAACGCTCGTCGGCCTCCACACGCCGTCTGCGCCCTTCTTCTCAAGATAGATGCGCGTGGGCATGTGGAGGATGTTATCGTCCCAATCGAAAATGTAATACTTGAAGTCGCGCCCGGCGACTTCCGTATTCACTCTCTTGCCGTCGATGATTTCCATGGATGCCGCAATCGCTCCGAATCACAGATTGGCAAAAGGATTGCAGCTGAAGCCGCTCGAGAAGGAACGTCCGCCATGGTCGCCCCCTACGCGCCGCGGCCCCGATGAGTAACCGGAATTACGGCCGCCATTCGCTCCCGAACCGTTCCGGCCTCCAGGGCCGCCACTTCCATTGCCGCCGCTTCGCGGCGCTGCATCGCGCGGCTTCGTACGCGCCGTAAGCGAAATGCGCTGGCGATCGCGGTCAACGGCGAGAACGCGCACCTTGATCTTATCGCCCACCTTCACGACTTCGTTCGGATCCGTCACATAGCGGTCGGCCAGTTCCGAAACATGCACAAGCCCATCCTGATGAACGCCGATATCCACGAACGCGCCAAAGGCCGCAACGTTCGTTACCACGCCTTCGAGCGTCATGCCTTCCATCACGTCGTCAATCGTCGTCACGTCGTCGCGGAACGCCGGTTTTTCAAAAACGGCACGCGGGTCGCGCCCCGGCTTCTTGAGTTCTTCCACGATATCCTTGAGCGTGGGCTCGCCCACGTCGTTCGTAATGTAGCGCTTCACGTCGATCTTCGCGGCAAGGAGCGTATTGCCCACAAGCTCGCCCACCTTCACGCCGAGATCGAGCGCCATCTGTTCCACGAGCGCATAGCGTTCGGGATGGACGGCCGAAGCGTCGAGCGGATTCGCGGCATTGCAGATGCGCAGAAAGCCGGCGCACTGCTCAAAGGCCTTTGGCCCGAGCCCGCTCACCTTCTTCAAATCATTTCGGCTCTTGAAGGCGCCGTTTTCATTTCGCCAGGCGACGATCCGCTTGGCGAGGTTCGGGCCAACGCCCGAAACGCGCGTCAGAAGCGGGGCGGACGCCGTATTCAGCTCCACTCCCACCTTGTTCACGCAGCTCACCACCACTTCGTCGAGTTTCGCGTCAAGAAGCGGCTGATGGACGTCGTGCTGGTACTGCCCCACGCCGATCGCCTTCGGTTCGATCTTCACGAGTTCCGCAAGCGGATCCTGCAGGCGGCGACCGATCGAAATCGCCCCGCGCACCGTGAGGTCGAGTTCGGGGAATTCATCACGCGCGATTTCGCTCGCCGAATAGACCGAAGCGCCCGCTTCGCTCACGCTCACCACCATCACGTCCTTCGCACCGATGAGTTTCAAGACGTCACGTACAAACGCTTCCGTTTCGCGTCCCGCCGTGCCGTTCCCTACGGCAATCGCTTCAGGATGGAAACGCTCCACGATCTTCGCGATCGTTTCCTGCGCTTCGGCCTTACGCTGCATCGGGTAGATGACCGTGTTCACAATGAACTTCCCCGTGGCATCGAGCATCGCCACCTTGCAGCCCGTGCGGATGCCGGGGTCGATGGCGAGCACCTTCTTTTCGCCCAGAGGAGCGGCAAGAAGGAGGTGGCGCAGATTCTCGGCAAACACTTCCACGGCAGCGCGATCGGCCTGCAGTTTCTTTTCCACATTCACGTCGATTTCGCAACTCGGCGCGAGAAGACGCTTAAAGGCGTCTTCCGTGGCGAGGGTCATCTGTTCGTCGCCGCGCGCATCGATCATCTCTTCGATACGCCGCACCAGCGGATCTTTGTCGACGATGAACCGCATCCAGAGAACACCTTCTTTCTGTCCACGCCGGATGGCGAGGAAACGATGGCTCGGGATTTCGGAAATCGGTTCCTGGAAATCGTAATACTGTTCGAACTTCGTCGGCTGAGCGGGCTTGGGCGTTACAACCTCGCTCTTGACAACGGCGGTTCGTGCGAAAGCATCACGCACGAGGCCGCGCACGTCCGCGAGGTCGGCAATGCGTTCGGCGATGATGTCGCGCGCGCCTTGAAGCTCTTCTTCGCTCCCTGCGTAGGGCTCATGGTTCCAGATCTTGTCCGCCAGCGGCTCAAGCCCCTTCTCTTTCGCGATCATCGCGCGCGTACGGCGCTTGGGCTTATAGGGCTGATAGAGGTCTTCAAGCGCGTTCTTCTGCATGCAGGCCTCGATTTTCGCGCGGAGGTCATCCGTCAACTTCCCCTGTTCGTCAATGGACTTCAGGATCGTTGCGCGCCGGTCTTCGAGTTCGGCATAGTAGGAAAGGCGTTCCTGGATTTTCGAAATCTGCACTTCGTCGAGGTTGCCGTGTGCCTCTTTACGGTAACGGGCGATAAAGGGAATCGTGTTGCCTTCTCCCAGCAGTTTCGCAACGGCGGCAATCTGCCCGGCGGCAATGCCAAGTTCGGCGGTCAAGCGCGGAAGCACCTTCTGCGCGTTCGTATCAGTGATCATCGAATTCTGTCTTTCTTCACAAATCAGTCGTTAATTCTTCAGGGCACCACAAGGCCGATCGTCATTGTGTCTTCCGGTTCGGCTTTCGCGGGGGCTCCGATCTTCATCAATTTCAGAGTGAGTTCGACGTTCTTATCGGAAAGACGGCGCACGGTCGCAACAGCCGTTCCGGGGCCGCCGGAGGCATTCGCGGAACTTTTCTTCGCCGCAGCCCCCCGCTCGATGATGCACGTGTATTTTCCGGAAGGCGCCGGCGCAACCCAGCGGAACCCCTTCGGCTCCTGCAATTCAACGAGAATCGGATCGGCCTTCGCGCACTTCATCGCGAAGCTCCCTTCCGCTTTCACGAGACGGATGTTTTTCTTACGCCCCGTCGTACGCCCGGCTCCCGGAACCATGTTCTCGGAAAGGGCCGCCTGACGCTGCACGCGCTGCGCGCCGCCGTTGCCAATAGGGTAGCCGCCACGGAAACTCCGATGCTGCGTAAAGGCGGACGCTCCACATGCGAACGAAAGGGTCAAGGCAATGAGAACTGTCTTCATTTTAGACCTCGCTTAATCGGATGATTAAAAGAAATTGCCCATGGCGCGGAACTTCCGGTAGCGCTGCGCCACGAGATCGTCAACGGGGATCTTCACGAGAGAGGCAAGAGCCTTCGTGAGCGCATCCTTCACGGCCTTTGCGGCCGCCGCAGGATTCTTCTGCGCGCCACCGGCGGGCTCCTTCACGATCTCGTCAATCGCCCCCAACGCCTTCAAATCGCCCGCCGTGATCTTGAGCGCTTCGGCCGCCGCCGGCGCCTGCGCGCCATCTCGCCAGAGAATGCCCGCGCATCCTTCCGGCGAAATGACGGAATAGACCGCGTTCTCGAGCATGAGGATGCGGTCGCCCACGGCAATCGCAAGCGCGCCGCCCGACCCGCCTTCCCCCGTCACGACAACGACGATCGGCGTTTTGAGCATGGAGAAGAATTCAAGCGATTTCGCAATCGCCTCGGCCTGGCCACGTGCCTCGGCCGTATCGCCCGGGTAGGCGCCGGGCGTATCGACAAACGTCACGATCGGCAGATGGAACTTCTCCGCGAGCGTCGCAAGGCGCATCGCCTTCCGATAGCCATCGGGATTGGCCATGCCGAAATTCGCTTCGACGTTCTCTTCGACCGTCGCCCCCTTGTGGTGCCCGAGAACGAGCACGCGGAAGGCGTCCTTGCCCTTACCCTGCTCGATCGTGGCAAAGCCGCCGATGAGCCCGCGATCGTCATTCACGAGCCGATCGCCATGGAGCTCTTCAAAGTCGCTAAAGATGTACTTGATGAAATCGAACAGATGCGGCCTCTTCGGATCGCGCGCAAGTTTCACGCGGTCCATCGCCGAACATTCACTGACCTTCTTCGTTGCCATCGTCAAATCCTTTCTCAGAACCCGAAGTAATGCAGCATCTTCACGATGAAGCCCTTGAGCTCGGCACGCGGCACGATCTTATCGATGAAGCCGTGGGCGAGCAAATACTCGGCCGATTGGAAGTCGGGCGGCAGCTTCTGATGGATCGTATTCTCGATAACGCGCCGGCCGGCAAAACCGATAAGCGCCTTGGGCTCCGTGATGTTGAGATCGCCAAGCATCGCGAAGGAGGCCGAAACGCCACCCGTCGTCGGATCCGTAAGAACGCTGATATAGGGAAGCCCCGCCGCTTTCAGGCGCCCCACCGCAGCCGAGGTCTTCGCCATCTGCATGAGCGAAAGAATGCCTTCATGCATGCGCGCGCCGCCCGAGGCGGAACAGATCACGAGCGCTCGCCGCTCGGCGATCGCCTGCTCGCAGGCCCGCGCGATACGCTCGCCCGTGCCGGTGCCGAGCGAACCGCCCAGGAAGCCGAAGTCCATTACGCCCACCATCACGGGCACAGCGCCCATTGTGGCCGTACCCATGACGATGCTTTCCGTTTCACCGCTCTTGGCGATGGTCGCCTCCACCTTGTCCTTGTAGGCTCCCGTGGCATCGTGGAACGCGAGATGATCCGAATAGCTCACGGCGCGGAAAACTTCAGAGAACGAACCTTCGTCCGTCAATTGGGCAATGCGCGCACGCGCCCCGAGCCGACCGTGATAGTTACAGGTCGGGCAAATGGAATTATTCGCGTTCCAGGTCTCCTTCGCGATGTAGCTCTTACACCGCGGGCACACCTGCCACAGCGCCTTTGCCGGCGGAATTTTCGCCTTTTCTTCTTTCTTCTCAAACCAGCCCATGTTTTACTCCTTATGATTGGCCAAAGTCGGCTTATATTATACCATAAAATGCGTTCAATTTGGATAACCGGCTCATGCGATTTGAGCGGTAGAGGCATCGCGGAGGATGACTTCCAAGTCGTCTTCTTTCGTCAGTGTCTTGAGGATGAATCCGCCGGGGTGGGCGAAGAGGGTGTAGGGTTTTCCGGCGCAGCGGGAAAAGTCGAGACGGGGATCGTCGTTACAACGGAGAAGCGAATAGCCCTTCCCGCGGCTGTCGCGAAGAAGAAGACAGGCGGGACGATGCACTTTCACCCAGGTTTCGGAACATCTGGAAATCTCTTCGGAGAGGCATGCGGTCATGTCGCCCACAAGAAGCCCCGCGATCTCGCGCATCACCACTTTCGGTTGAAGCCCCTGCCAGGAACGGCGGGTGAGATCGAGTTCGTTCGCGAGCGTAATCGTAAGCTTTCGCCGTACGGCGGGATCATCGGCGAAACGGCGGATCACCCAATCGCCGAGCGGGTTGCAGATGAAGCCGCCGAGGGCCTCCGCCGTAGTGCCAAGGCGAGCCGCCGTCTGGTAGGGGCCCAAGACGTCCATGTCGTTCCACGCAACGTACCAGGGACAGAGAAGGCGCATCTCGTCGTCAACGCCCAGCCATTCGGCGAAGAGACGGAATGCGCATTTCGGCTTGTCTGTGCGCGCGCGCTGATGGTGGTCGAAGTCAAGCCGCGCGGGATCATGCACGCCGCCCACGTCGAGGACGAGCGTCGCGAGATCGTCGAGTTCTTCGGGCTTCGGATTCCGGCGTTCGATCGGCACATCGTGTTGAACACCGAAGGCATAGGCCATTGCACAGGCCATGATGTCGTCCATGTGGGCGAGCCCGCCATGGACGACAATCCTACGCACCCCTTTCAGGCGTGCAACAGCCTCTTCGCGCACTTCGCTCACTTGCCGCAGGCTTCCTTGAAGTACGGGAGCACGGCGGGCGCCCAGATCTCGCGATAGCCGGCCGCGTTCGGATGGCAATGATCGGGCATCCACGCCTTGTTGTCGCCCTTCGCATCGAGGAACTTCGCGTTGAAGTCCACCCAAACGACGCGTTTCCCGTCTGCAAACGGCTTGATGAGCTGATTGGCCTTCTCGTTGTTCACGCGGTTCCAATGCTGCGGGCCATTGCCGAACGGGAAGATCGGCACGAGGAGCACCTTCGCCTGCGGCTGCTTCTCGGCAATCACGTCGAGGATGCGGCGAATGCCGGATGCGATATCCTCCGGCTTGTCCTTGCGGTGCCAGGTGTTGTTCGTACCGATCATGAGCATGATGCACTTGGCCTTGTAGCCGTCGAGCTCGCCGTTCTGGGCGCGCCAGATGAGGTGTTCCGTGCGATCGCCCGAATAGCCGATGTTGAGAATCGAATAGGTCTTACGGAGTTCGGCGAACATCTCCTTGCCGGGACGTTCCCAGTTGTGGGTGATCGAGTCGCCGAAGAAGACGAGGTCGATTTCGCCCTTCGAGGCGACGATTTCATTGCGGTTGCGGAGAAGGCGTTCGATCCACCAGTCGCGCTTTCCATAGCCTTCGGAGCGGATGCGCGTGGCGGGAACTTCGGCGATTGAACCCGTTTGCGGCGGCTTCGCGCCGGCCTTCGCCACGAGGTTCTTCGGTCGGGGGAGCTTGCCGTCCGAAAGCGCGTAATCGATATACGGCTTCACGCCCTCGTACCAGATTTCATAGCCGGCGGGCGAGGGATGGAGATAGTCGGGGAAGAGCGCCTTCGGGAGCGTGCCGTCGGCGGCGAGGAATTTATCCGCAAGGTCGCACCAGAAAATCGTCTTTCCATCGGCGAACTTCCGGATTTCGCGATTGACGACGTCATTGCGCAGGCGGTTGCCGTCCTTGGCCGTCGCACCGCGCGGGAAGATGGCCGTGAGAACCACCTTCGCCTTCGGCTGCTTCGCCTGGATGGTTTTCAGAATCTCGCGGATGCCGAGAATCGTATCGGCGGGCGTTTCCTTCGCCTGCGGGAAGTGGCCCGTGTTGTTCGTACCGATCATGAGAAGGATGCACTTCGCCTCGTAGCCGTCGAGTTCCTTGCCTTCATTCAAGCGCCAGAGGACGTGTTCCGTACGGTCGGCGCTCGTTCCGAGGTCGAGCATCTTCCAGTCGCCTTCGGAAAAATACTTCTTCAGCTGCGCCTTGCCGTTCGATTCCCAGAAGTGGGTGATCGAGTCGCCGATGAAGACGACCTTGGCGCCGCCGTTCGTTACGGTCTTCATCTTCTCATTGTGGCGTTTCATCTGCCACGAATTGGGGTTGCCCCCCCACGGATCGTGCGTGACGGCGCGAATCGCGCCCCAGGAGGTTACGGCCGCGACGAGCGCGGAGCAGGTGAGAATAAATTTGAATTTCATGGAATTGACTCCTTTGATTATTTATCGGAAGAATCGGGAAAGGGTTTGCCGGCACCGAGGTTCTCGGGATATTCGGCCCCTCGCGCCTTGGCGTGCGCGGCGGCGGCCGCATCGCCGCGCTTCCGCGCGGCTTCTTCTTTGCCCTTCCAGGCATCCACCCAAATCGCGTGGGCGTTGTCGGCGCATTCGGACGGCAGGATTTTCATCTTTTCAAGGCAGGCAACGGCTTCGTCGAAATGGCCAAGCTTGACGAGCGCCCGCGCCTGCGCCATCTGAAGCGGATTGCGTTTAGGATCAAGCGCGAGGCCGTCACAAGCGGCGCGATACATGCCCTTAGGGGTGCCTTCGGCGTCTTCATGCTGGGCGAGGTCACGATAGGCGCGCCAAGTCTTCTTGAACGAGAGCGCTTTAAGAATGTCGTTGCGCCGCGCGTCCCCCTTCCGTCGCGAGGCCCGGTAGAGGTAGAAGACGTCTTCGTCGGCATCCCTCACGCTCTCGAGGAGTTCATCCGCCTTCTTCCCTTCACCGTTCGCCGCCATCTGTACGGCCGCCCAGTAGCGGAACTTCCAAGAATCACCGGTATCGACGGCCCAAAGGAGTGCGGCCCGCGTCTCACGGCGGAACGGAAAGACATTCGCTGCCGGGAGCGCCGCTGCGGCCGCACGTTCGGCTGCGGCCAATTCCCCGTTTCCATGGCGCGAATGAAGATAGGCTGCTCGCAAATGCGCAATCGGCGACTTCGGCGCCCAGCTGAAGAGTTCCAAGGCTTCATCGTCAAGCCCTGCCTCTTCATACCACGAACCCAATTCAAGGAGCGTCTGATCGGGCAGTTCCGTACGAAGCGACTGCGGGAACGTTTCATCCGTTTCACCGAGTTTGCGCAGTTCGTAATGAACACCGGGAAGGAGCGGCCACGCCCCCGCCAAATCGCGTGCACTTGCACGAGCGGCCACATGGCAATCGAGTTTTCGGAGAATCACCAACTGCTGCAAGAGCGCATCGGGCGAATCCCCCGCTACACGGGCCCGGTCGGTTGCGTGCATCGCATGGAGCCAATCCTTCCGCCGCATTTCAACCTTGGCGATGAGCACGTAGGCCGCGGCACGGTATTCACTCGACATCGCCGCAATGCCAAGGCGTTCACGCGCCACCAGGAGATCGTTTTCGGCAAGCGCCGCAAAACCGTCGAAATAGTTGGCGGCGGGGTCGTAGGTATTTACGGCAAGCGCACGCGCCGCAAGGGCACGAACTTCCCCATAGAGGCCACGCTTCGCCTGCAAGCCGGCAAGCACGGTCAGTGCCGGTACGTAGTTCGGCTCAAGATCAAGGCACGCACGAAGTTCCTTCTCGCCAAGATCGTCATCATGTTCGCGAACCGCCTGTTCGCCGCGCACATAGTGGCCATACATCGATTGCCAGCAGAAGTTCGTGGGCATCTGCAAAGGCCGATGAACATAGTTGTTTTCGTCGCACTTTTTCTTGAGCGCGGCCTCATCGGTCGTTCCACCCCAACGTTCAGTGAACGTATCGACCGCACCGGGAGTAAAGGTGGGATGCTTGAACGGCGTCCGCCACGTCTCACCTCCCGGCTGGTGGAACATGCGTCCACTTTGAAGTTCCACATACTGGCCATCCGTATCCGTAAGCAGATCCTCCCAAATACCGCCCGCGCGCGAAAGCGCCCAAAGCCAGATCTTGCGACCGTATTTCTCATAGGGCGGATTTTCGTGGATGGAGCCGAAGCCCGATTCCGGCCACCAGACGGCGTAAAAGGAATTGTCGCCATTGATGACGTGGTAGGACTTGTGCGAACCGAACGCGTTGTTTTCGTAACGCGAGAGGTCGCGCCCCTTCTTGTCGATGGGCCAGTCGTGCGCATCGCCCGGATGACCGATGTAGGAAGACCCGGGGAAATAGAATTTCGGATTGCCGCGCGCCGAATAGGCGGCATTCATCCAATGGTAATAAGGCTGCGGCAAATTGGACCCATTGAACCACGAGGTGCGCGTTTCAAAATAGTCGTCATTCGGGCAAAGCCGCACCTCCACTTGCCAGGTGGTACGATTGATGTATTCGGTCGCGGAAACGAAACAGCTCACGCTCCGATCGGCGTTCGTCGTGACGAACCAATCGACCGGCGTTGCCGATGTGGGGGCGTGCCCCGTAATGCCGAAGTTGAATTCGATACCGCCCGAGCACCACGGCCCGCGCATCGCGATGTCGCGAAACTTGACGGCGTGATTGTAGTAGATGAACTCGTGCCCGGTTTTCTTGTCTTGCGCCCCCCACACCTTGCCGCCGATTTCCGGCAACATCGTCACCTTGATTTTCTCATTTTCCAAAACGACGGCATGCCAGGCCTTCGGAAGGCTCACATCCGTTGAACCGTCATATCGGAAATACGGATAGCGCTTGAGCGCCGTACGCGGTACGGGATCGGGGTCTGAGAACGCATACGTGGGCAAATACAGCGGCCCCTGAGAAACGGAAGCCCGACCCTGCGGCTGTTCATCGGCCAACACCACCGCACTGAGTGCGGCGAAAATGAAAAGTGTGCGCATTTTGTTGAAACCTTAGATGATACCTTTGATGTAAGTGCCCTTGAGCGCGCGCCAAAAGACGACGCAAAACGCCGAAAGCGGAATCGCGAGAAGAAGTCCAAGCAGAGAATGGAACACGATCCCCCAGAAGAAAAAGCTGAAAATGACGCCCGCATAGCCGAGCCCCGTCTTTTCACCCTGGATGCGCGGCGTAATCAGATACCCGTCGAGAACCTGCCCCGTTAGCCACACCCCAAGAACGCCAATCAACCGAAGCAGACTGCCCCCGTCGCCGAAATAGGCAATGGGAATGGCCAGCGGCAGACAAACCACGGTACCGAAAAGCGGAACGAGGTTGAGAACGCCAAGTGAAAAACCGAGCACAAAACCATAAGGCAAACCCACAGACATGAAGCCGAGCCCGTACAACACGCCCTCAATCAGGCAGATCACCACCTGCCGTTGGAAGAAGTTGACGAGAATGTCGAAGAAGGAGTCGATCTGCTTCGCCACAAACGCACGCGTCTCTTCTTTGAAAAACGGCATTTCGCGCACATAGTCCACGCCCTTCATCGCCGGGCGCGTGAGGAAGAAGACAAAGAAGATGAGGGCAACGAGCCACGAACCAAGCCCTGTCAGATACTTGAGAACGCCAAAGCCGGCTTTCATGGCGTTTGCCCCGTATTCCGTGCCGATCATCGAAATGCATTCCTGCGAGAACTTCACGGGATCGACCAGGAACATGAGAATGAGATCATCCGGTTTTGCACCGAAATCGGAGAGGAACGTCTGCGCATTCGGGTAGCGCACATTCACCCATTCGCTCAAACGCCCGACAATGGTCGGTGCCGTTTTAATAAGATGGCTGATCTGGTCCACCACCAACGCCCCGCCAAACCAACAGAGCAACCCGAGCGGAACCAAGACGCTGAACAGCATCAACGCGAGCGAAAGAGCGGGATTGTGGACGCGTTGGCGAATCCATTCATAATAGGGCTTGAAGAGCATCGAAAGGAAAATGCCAACAATGACGGGCGTTAAAGCCGGCGAGGCGAAACGAAGGAATTTCAAAATCACCCAACCGACAAACAGCACGAAAGCCAACACGAGCGCGAAGGAAAACACCGTCACGCCGGCAGCAACTGTTTTTTTCTGAGATGGCGATAAATCAATCATGTCAATATCCTATCAAAATAGGCCGCATTAGTCAAACCGTTACCCCGCGAAACGGCGCCCGGCGGTTTGGACAGTTCTTGCGCGGGCAGAGGGCGCAATTGACGTGTCCTGTATGGTCGGGAAAGAGGATTCCGGAAACGGACTTCGCCGGAATCATCAAGCAGCTTTTCGTCAATTCAACCCCGATTGCCGATTTCGTATCGCCGAGAATCGCGAAAAGGTCGCGCTGGCTGTCGATCGGCCAGGCCGGGAGCGAACCCGGATTGAGCGCCGCGAGTTTCGCATCAGGCGCCACAAGCCCCCGCACCTTCGCTTCCATGGCCCGAATGGCGCAACCGATCCAGAGCTTCTTCACTTCATCCACATAGTAGCGGTCGACGAAATCCGAGAGCGTCTGCGACCAGGCCTCCACCTCCGTACCGCACGTCGCCACAAACGCGAAGGCAAAAGGCGCTTGAAGGAGCTTTCCACGAACGAAGGCATTTGCAAGCTCAACTTCACCAACGCGAACCGTCGTCGCATTCACGTCAACGACAGGAACTTCCTTCACAAGAATCTTCGGCCGTCCCACGCGATACGCTTCGGCGTAAAGTTCAAGGACGCGCTCCCCCTCTTCTTCGCCTCGTTCGGCGCGGCACTGTTTCAACACCTCGTCTTCACTCACCGTGAAGTCGAAGTCGTCAAGCACCGCACCATCCTTGAGACGAGATTCAAAATCAGCGAAACTCTTCACGACCGTCATTCCTTTCAACCTCGTAGACGTGAATATTATACCATATCATGGTTGGATTTGAATAACAAAACGCGAAAATGGTTTTCTCTCTCTCGGGGACAGTCCCTATGGTGCCGTTGTATGTAAAACACGGCCCTAAATGGAAAGATCGGGGCGAGATAGACAAGGCTTCCCGATGTACCTTGCAACGGTAAAACACACAATCTTCAACGGCATCGCTTTCCTTGAGGTCTTCATCGTGAACATCGGTTCACGCTTTCTTTTAAGAACAGTAAAAACAAATAAAACGAAAACATCTCCAAACAATCGATCGGCAACGAATGATAGGTGTGATAACAGCGACTGGAAACCAGTTGAACGAGGACTCCAACAAGATGAAAGCCGATCAACACATGGCTCAACATGCCCTTGGTACGGAAAGTGCGAACCAAGAACGACCAATATTTAGCGCCCGCGAAAGCAAGTAGAAGAAACCCGATCGTTGTAAAGTCCCCATTCGCCGCAAACACAGATCGTGCAATCGCAATGCCCCAAGGGACTGCAAACAACGCAATGTCGGCAGTCTGTTCAAAACAGATGCAACTGAAAAGAAACGCTGATAGGCTCGCAATGCAACCAAGAATCCAAATTGTTTTTCGTCGATAACGGGACATAAAAAGGATCTCGTGGCTACTTTCGTTCCTTCACAATGATTTCCGCGCAAGACAATTCATAACCGGCGGCACAACCGGGCATGATTGACTTGCCTTGGTAGAAGAGATAGAGGCGCCCGTCATCATCTCGAAAGATCCCGGGGTGGCCCGATTCGCAGGAGTTCCAGGATCCTGCGCACCCGCAGGGGAAGACGAGACCATCCGGCCCGTAGCGTTTAAAATGGAATCCGTCAGTCGATGTGGCAAGGCCGATTTGCTGGCGCTTGTTATTGAATGAACCCGCGTAGAACAGATACCACGTCGGGCCGATCTTTTCGACCGACGGAGCCTCGATGCAATTCTGCTCCCAGGGGGTCGTCGGTTCGAGGAGCGGACGATCCTGCGTGAGTTCCGTCCAACAGGAGGGCGAATAATCTGACCCATACGGCGCTTTCGCCATGCCGAGCATCTGCCGCTTGCCCGTTTGCGCGTCGCGCGACGCATAGAGGAGGACAAGGTCATCGCCCACGCGATAGACTTCGGCATCAATGGCCTTCGTCTTCGACCAGTTGTTCTTGGGAACGAAGACCGGCTCGTCAAAACAGTTGGTAAACCGCAAGCCGTCCGAACTGGTCGCATACCAGATGGCGTTGTTGGTGATGGAGGCGGTCCAATGCTGATAGAAAAGGACGATCTTCCCATCGAACTTCCGCACACACGGCGCCCCTGCGCTACCGGCTGGCCGGCCATCCTTACGCCGAACCGTCAAATCGCCGATCCGCCGCCAGTTCACCAAATCCCGACTTTCGGCAACGGCGCAAGACCAAAGCCGTTGGGACGGTGTTTGAAGGCCCTTCGTTTTCCGCGTCTCATCGTCCATCGGCGGCAGCGTATAATAGAGGAGATAACGACCTCCCTGCTTGATCACCGTGGGGTCTTTGGCACACGGACGCGCCGTACGCGACGTATCTCCAAAACGCATCGACAACTGCCGAAACGAAAGCTCGGCGGCCAGCAAGGACTCAATTCCCCCAAGAAGCAACCCGAGCACGAATATGATTTTCATGTTGACACTTGCAGGTTAGCGAAAGTAGATATGCATTGCACCGATGTAGGAGAGTGTGTAACCCTTGCCGTCTTCCGTGAGTTCGGCGCGATAGCCGTTCTTCCCGTAGGTGAACTCGGGCTCGCCGAGGAAGGCCTCTTCAACCGTAAGGAACGGTACGCCCGCCGTCTTGATCGCCTGGGGATCGGCGAGACGGATGGAAACGCCGTCGAGATCGGCCGCACCGACGAAGGCGAGGGTGCTTGCCCCTTCCAAGACGAGCCCCGCTTCGTCCGCGAAGGAAACGTCATCGAGTTTCAACGCCCCGGCCATCGTGGTCGTTCCCGTGAGCTTACCATCCATGAGCGTACCGGCGCCGACGACACGCGTGAGCGCGCGCGTCTGCGCAGCGAGATCGACCGAGGCATCCTCGGCGATCGCAAGCGCAAGGCCGTTCGCCGCCGTCGCCTTGAGCCACGTGCAGCCGGTTTGCGCATCCAGCGCGAGCACGCCCGTACAGGTGCCGCCGAGGAAGTAGTCCGCCGCACCCGTCTTGCACACCGTCACGGAACCGCTGAGGGTACCGTCGAACGCGGCCACGTTGGCATTCGCGATTTCAAGCGTGCCGCTGAAGGCGAGCGTGCCCGTGCCGCAGAGGCGCGAAAGAACGGGCGAGGCGCCCGATGCGAGCGTCACGCTCGCAGGCGCTTGCACAACGAGGTCGCCCCCTTCCGCGATGCCGTCCGCGCGGGCGAGGGTGAGCGCGCCCTTGCCGGCGATCACGGTTGACGGCACGGGATCGGACGCCGGAAGCGTCGCCGCGCCGACGCCCGTTTTCACATACGCGGATTCCGAAATCCACTCTTCGTTCACCCCCGTCGTCACGCCCTCGGTCGCGCCGAGGTCACGCACCTGGATTGCGTTCACCTGCGCGGCGGAGGCCACCGAGGAACGCGTCTTCGACTTGATGTAGATCGACTGCGTTGTCGCCGAAGCCGTAAAGAGGCCAACCGCGTAATCGCCGCGCGAGGGCGCGCCGGTCGTCTTCTTGAAACTGAGGTCGACGGAATCGTCTAGCGTCTGGTAGCGGATGAGGCCGGGCGTGTCGCGGAAATCGTTCACCCAGAGCTGTACGAGATAGCGGTGGCCGGGAACCAGACGCTTGAGGGTGACCGTGGCATCCTGCGAATTCGGCGACGACCAGGCGTTCTTCAAGATCACATGGTAACCCGCCGAACTCGCCGTATCGGTGGCATTGAAAAAGCAATTGAATCCCCCGGTCATATTCGCAAATTCCAAATCGCCGTTGACATCGGTCTTTGGTGCTCCGCCGGCCGCAGCAAACGGAATGCCGTTCATCGTCGTGGCCGAACCGCTCATCGTGTAGGCGTAGAGGAGCGTGCCGTCGGTGCGGGCGTCGGGATCGAACTGCGAAATTTCGGTTCCGTGCCATTCGATCGTCGCGCCCGGGCCGCCCCCGATGCGCCGCACCTGGATGGAATTAACCTGGGCCGAGAGGAACCCGTTTTCCTTGCGGACCGTTCCTCCTTGGGAGAGGCGAATGTCGTGCGTGGTCGCCTCAGCGGTGAACGTGCCCGTCACGTGCTGGCCGAAGTTTCCCGATGCGCGTTCGCAGAGACGGCTGCCGCCATCGACGATCAAGTTGCGGTAGGGGCCATCGCTGCGCGAATCATTGGTCCAGAGCTGCACGAGATACCGCGCACCCGGCACCAGGCCGTTCAACCGCAGACCGATGTTGCCAGATTCGGTGTAGACGCCTCCGCGGAGGAGATACGTGTAGTTGGCCGAGACGTTCGCCGTGGCATAGCTCGATTGCGAAAAAGCCGAATTGTTCCGCATCACATCGTCTGTGAGCGTAATGGATTTGCCGAGTCCCTGGGCGGACGTATTGTTCATGCGGAAGAGGACGCCATTGACCTCGACGCTGCGATCGGAGAGCGTATAGGCGTAAAGGAGGTCGCCGTCCGTCCGCACGTCCGAATCCGCCGTGACGTTCTTCGGCGATTCCCACGCGATGATGCCAGGCGTGAGGTCGCGCACCTGGATGGCGTTGATCTGCGAAGCACTCTGTACACTCGAGTCGGTGAACGGGGTGAACGAGATCGTGCGCGATTCCGAGGTGGCGATGAACGTGCCTGTCACATGCTGGCCGAGACCGTTCGACCGGCGGAAGCGCAGGACCGGGCCGTCGTCGATTCGTTCGGAACGAACATCGCCCGGCGTCGAACGCGAATCGTTGACCCACAGCTGCACGAGATAGGTGTGGTTCGGCAGTAGGTTCTTCAGCGTCAACTTGGCAGTTCCCCACAAAGGAGTCGAGAGGCAGCCGCCGACGAGCTTCTGATAGGCGGACGTCATCGTGGCCGTCGTCGTAAAGCTCTTGCAGAATGTTCCCGTGCCGGTGTAAAGGCCCGTAAAGCCCGAGCTCGCGAGGTCGGCCCCTTCGGCATTGCTGTTCGGCGAATAATCGGCCTTGAGCGTACCGGCAAACGGCACATCATTGATCGTAACCGCGTTGCCCGCATAGGCGTAACGCAGCACGCCCGCCGTTTCCACGTCGGCATCGGCGGTGCAGTCCTTCACCGCACCCCACGCAATAGGCGCATCGGGCGAAATGTCGCGCAACTGCACGCCATTGAAGAACGGCGCAGCCGAATTGCCCTTGATGGAAATGGTCAGTGTCGTATCCTTCGCCCGGAACGTGCCGGTCACATACTGCCCGCGCGCCGCGCCATCGGGATCGCCCGTCGTGAGATTGGCCACGCCATCGACCGTGACCTTTTCGCCGCTCAAGGCCGTGGTGCCGTGATTGCACCAGAGCTGGATGAGATAGCGCCGCCCCGGCACCAAGCGCCTGAACGTGATCGTTCCCGTGCCGCCCACGGTTGAGGAATGCATGCCACACCCGAGAAGCGCCTTGTAGAAAACGGTGAGCGTCGACGACGTTTCGAGCCCGCCCGCCCAGGCCTGGGCCGAATTGTTGTAGGAACCGGTGAAGCCGGTGAACGTCAGATCCTCGCCGCGCGCGGCCGTGCCCGTGGAGTGGCCCGGGAAGTAGACCCCGTTCACCGTCATGCCGCCGATTGTGAAATTCCCCGTGCCCTTGAAATTGCTCGGCATGATGCCGTAGGCGTAGCGCAAAACGCCCTGCGTCACCACATCCGCATCCCCGGCGACATCCCGTGGCTGCGCCCACACGACACCGTTTGAAGAGGCCACGGGACGCGCCACATCGGGCGTGCCGTTCACACCCACGCGGAAAAGGCGTACGGCCGTACCTGTGGAGGCGGCGTTCTTCGCGCTGCCCACACGGAAAACGACGGTGTGCTCGCCATCCGCCAGTCCCTGGCGGAATACGCGCGTGTAGGGATACTGCAGCGAACTGCTGTAAGACGAGTAGAGGTCGTAGGCCACGAAGTCATCGCCATCGACGGAGATTTCCAGCATGCCCGCATCCTTGCCCGCAAGCACGAAGGCCGAGACGGCTGTGCCGGTGAACTTAAACGAACAGGTGCTGCCAGGCGTAGTGGACCAGAGAATATCCTGTCCCACGTAGTTGGACCGGCAACCGGTGAGCGTGGCCCAATCTGGAGTGGAGAAATTCCAGCCCGTCCCGCGCGTGACGCTCATTGGATCGATCCAGCAGCCGCGGTCCCAAGCCCCCGCATCAAGAAGCGCGGGGAGCGCATACGCTTGCGCCGTCTGGGTCGTCGAGCCCCAGCCCTGGTCGTTTAGGAGCGTGCTCACAAGGTCGGCCCCGAACTGGCTACCTGCCGCGTTGGGATGGCAATCCGCGCCGTAGGCCTGCCAGGAGAACGTGCCGGCGGCTTCGGCATTCACGAGGGCCTTTGCGAGGTTGATTGTGGGGATGCCGTAGTGTTCGGCCACGGCAGTATGGCCGGCATACGGCACGGGGGTCTCGCCCTGCCGCACAAGCGAGAGCTCGTTGGCGTTCGTGAAGAGGATCATGACGATATCCATCTTCGGATTGGCCCGGCGCGCCTGGCGCACGATGCCCTCCATGCCGCGCACGCAGTCGTCGTAGGAGTGGCCGCCGAAACCGTCCTGGTCGTCGTTCACCGCAAACTCGACGAACAGGACGTCCGGCACGCCCTTCGCGAGGACGTCCTCCTGGAAGCGGAACGCGCCCGCCGTCGAACAGGTCGAAGAGAGGCCGGCAACCGTAAAGGAAAGCGTCGCCGAAGGGAAACGCCGCTGGAGGTCGGTCTGCACGATCGGACGGAAATAGTTCCCTTCCGTGATCGAACCGCCGAGGAACGCGATGCGTCCCCTCCCCTTCTCGGCAAAGACGCTCGGCGCATTCCGAAGCGCCGTACGCGTGACGATGGCCCCTCCGTTCAGCTCGGCGGCAATGGCAGTTCCCGCAAGGGCCAGCGCACCCAGCCCGATTGCACATCGACGAAGTATTGATTTGATCATGATGAACCTCATTTCTTTTCAAATCGGCAAAACGTCAAAGCAGAGGGGGGCGCCGGAACCCATCCGGGGCGAGAGCGGGCGAACGGAGCCCGCTCGTGTTAAAAGGCCGTAAACGTATCCACGCGTTTCACGGTTGGCTGAAGCCCCTTGATTTTCTTAAGGTCGGCCTCAACGAGGGGATATGGAACGAACGGGTTGTTCTTTTCGAGAATCACGGTGAGCGTGCCACCGTGCGCAGCGAATGCCGCAAGATCGCCCTGTGGCGTGAGTGCCGCGCACGCCTCACGCGCGGCGAGCAATTTCGCGGGTTCGACGGAGTGGCCGAGCTCGGTTTCACCGAAGAACCATTGCACGCGCCAAGGGTTCGAACGGATGACCGGTTTCAAATCAACGCCCAATGGAATACTTTCAACATGAACGTTCAGGTTCGACGAAATCGTCTCGGCCGTGTAGAGTTCATGCCACATGCGGCAGATTTTTTCCTGCGTGTGGGCAAAGGTGAAGACCGGATCGATCTTGGAGGCCCGCTCGAAGAATTCCTGTTCTTTCAGCTTTTCGGGCTCCTTGACGCCTTTCACCGCCGCCACAACAGCATCGCACTGACTGTTTTTGAGGATCATCTGCCCTGTGATTTCGCGGACATGCGACGACACGTTCACCTCGTAGGCAAGCGTACTCCAGAAGTCGATGGCCGGATTGACGAGATCGAGCTCGTCGATGTCGGCCGGATACCGTTCCGCAAGGAAGATCCCCTGCGAGCCGCCCGTTTCCCGTCCCTTGAAAATCGTTTTCGCCAAGGGCTTACCGTAATACGCAGTCACGAGCTCGCGACCGCCTTGAATCGCCAAGTGCAACGCCGTTTGCATGAAGATTTTACGGATGTCTTCCCGCTTGGCCCCCGACCGAACAGGATTCGGCGACCCGTCGCGATTGCGGAAGAAATTCATGCCGCCGTCACAACTCACGACCGCAGAACCATCCATCGCCAGTTTCGGAGCAATCCGCGGGAAATCCCCCCCGGGGCCTTCCGTACCCAAAACAACCATGTTGCCATTCCAGGTCTCCGGCAAAACAACTTCGCAACGAACCTTGTAGAATGTCTTTTCAACCGGCATCGAATAGATGACTTGCACGCACTTGTCAAGCCCTTCGAATCGCCCACGCAACGTTCCGCTTTCCTGCGTACGTTCGACGACCTCCTCAACCTTTCCGTTCGGCAGACGGGCCTTAAGAAGCCAACGGCGCGAACCAAGATAGTCCGTATACAAATTCGTCGCACCCGTATAGATGGTGCTGCAACCGGCGCACAAAAGCACCGCAGAAAGGAAGAGATGAATACGCATGAGAATCCTTGTTTTGTTGAAACTACAGATATTATACCATAAATCCGGCACACCTGACGGCAAAATTTCGGAAGGAACGCGCTTGGAGCGCGTCCACAGGTGAAGGGGTTTTGTGACTACCTCACAAGAAAATCAAGGTTCCCGCGCTGTCTCGTCCATCGCCTTAATGAGCGGATAGAGAACATATTCAATGACACGACGGCGGCCGCACTTGATCTCGCACTGCGTTTCCATGCCAGGGATAAGCCGAAAGTCATCGCGAACCAACCGGAGTTTGCCGCCGACCGCGAGGCGCACGCGATAATACTTGACCGTCGTACCGCCGACCTGCCGATCCAGCGTGTCCTCCGAAATGTTGCGCACGACACCTGTCAGCGTACCATGTTTCTGAAACGGATATGCCGTCAGCTTGATGCGGGCTTCCGCGCCAACTTTCACTTTACCAATGTCCTCCGGCCTGATCTCCGCTTCAAGTTCAATATCTCCATCTATTGGAATCAGCGTAATGAGCGCCTCCGCCTCGCGTACACCGGAACCTGACGAGAACTCGGCAATCTGGTGAACAACCGCATTACACGGCGCACGAAGGCTGTCGTAGCCAAGCAATTGCCGTTGCTTGTCATGTTGTTTGCGCGTTGAAGTAAGATTACGATCAACGCTTACCATCTCTTCGGATATCTTGTTCAGCCAATCCTGAACGAATGACTGCTTCTCCGCGATCAACGAACCATGCCTGTGCTTCAACTCAAGGATGTCGTTCTCGAGTTGGTCGTTCGTCGCCTCCATCCCCATACGGGAAATCTGCACTTCGAGATATTCTTTCAGGGCAACGGCCCGTGTCTTATGAAGCTCCTCGTACATCTTCTCGATTTCGAGCATGTGGCGAAGCCGCTCCCTCTGCTTGGCGAGGTTGTCGACTTTGCTTTTCGTCGAAGCATCGACCTGGCCCACCGACTCGTCATAATACTTCATCTTCTCGCCATAGAACTTCTGCCTCTGGTCGAAGATCGCCTGCTGCCACTTCGAGAACTGTTCGTTGCGGCACACGAAACGCAGGCCCTTGAACTCGGCTTCCAACCGTTCCCGCTGCGCCTCCAACGCGGCAATTTCATTAGAAAGCCGTTCGGCCTCAGCCTTGTTGATCTCAGGATCAAACGTAATGAGAACCTGGCCCTTCTTCACCACATCTCCGATCTTGACATCAATCGACCGGATGACCGATCGATCGAGCGGCTTCATGATGATCGTCGAAAGATTCGTCACGAGCTTCCCCCCGCTCTGTACGACGACATCGGTCTTCGCCAGCGTCGCCCAGACAATCGCGAGAACGACAATGACAAGAGGGAACCACACGCCAAGGCGAATCGCCAGCGGCAACGGCCGATTGGCGAGCTCAAGCGCGTCCGCCTGGAATTCAACGACATTGCGAGGCACATCTACTCCATTTCGATCTTGCGCGTCCGCCCCCATCTTACGCCTCCCCCACGCACATCTGCTGTTTCCAGAAATCACGATAGATGCCTTCTCGTTCAACAAGCTCCGAATGCGTGCCCATCTCGGCGATCCGCCCGCGATCGATGACAACGATGCGGTCGGCATGGCCGACGATCGAAAGCCGGTGCGAAACAATCAATACGGTCCGTCCGCGCGCAATTGCCTTGAGATTCCGGCGGATGACCTCTTCGCTCTCAGGGTCGAGAGCGCTCGTCGCCTCATCGAAGATGAGGATCGGCGGATTCGTCAGCAATGCCCGGGCAATGGCAAGGCGCTGCTTCTGCCCGCCGGAGAGATTCGCAGCGTTCTCCTCGAGAACCGTATCGTAGCCACGCGGAAGCTTGGAAACGAACTCGTCTGCCCCGGCAAGCTTCGCCACGTAAATGACCTCCTCAAGCGTGGCGTTCTGTTTCGGCAATGAGATGTTCGCCCTGACCGTACCGCTAAAAAAGTAGTTCTCCTGCAGGACAACGCCGATGTGCCGCCTCAAGTGGGCCTTGTCGAGTTCTCGAATGTCAATGCCGTCAATCTTAACGAGCCCCTGCTGGGCGCTGTAGAGTCCCTGCAGCAGTTTCGTGACGGTCGTCTTGCCAGAACCCGATCGACCGACGAAGCCAATTGTCTGTCCCGGCCTGATGTTCAAGCTGAAGTCATTGACAACAACGGGAAGATCTGGACGATAGCGGAACGATACTCCTTCGAAGTCGATGGCGCCCTTGATAGGATTGCGCACCCCGCCGCCAGCAGGTTCCGGAACAGCGTTCATGACAACCCCCAACATGCGCACGGAGAGCGCGACCTGCTGATACTCGTGAATGAGACCCACCATCTTGACGAGCGGCCCCGTCACCCGCCCGGCCAACATCTGGAACGCGATCAGCGCGCCCATCGTGAGCTGATGCTCAAAAACGAGATACGCACCGATCCAGATGACGCACACCGTCATCGCCATCTCGAGAAACTGGCTGATGCTTTGCGCCGTCATCGATATCTTGCCGACTCGGAAATACGACTTGATCGCGTATGCCGTCGTGTCGTCCCAAATCTTACGCTGCACGGGTTCCAACGCCAGCGACTTCACGGTCTTGACCCCGTGGATCGATTCGACGAGCATGCTCTGCCGCTTGCCTTCGGCCTGGTAGAGTTCGTCCAGCCGACGTTGGAACGGCTTCACGAGACTCGCGATCACCAGCGCCATCAACGCTGAAAATCCTACGACCACAGCCGTCAGCTTCGTACTGTAGAATAGAAGGAACGGAACGAACACACACAGGGCGAAGACGTCTAGAATCGTAAAAAACAGATTACCTGAAAGGAAGCCGCGGATTTTCTCGGTCTGCTGCATGTGCTTCAGCAGGACGCCCGACGGCACGCGGTCGAAAAAGTCAACCGGCAGCTTCATCAGGTGCATGAACGTTTTCGTTGCCGTCGCGATGTCGATCTTGTTGGTCGCAAACAGCAACAGATAGCTTCTGACAAAGTTGACAAGCGCATTGAAAACGATCACGCAAAGGATGCCGACCCCTAGCACATTCAGCGTATTGTACGCCTGGTTGACCAGCACCTTGTCGACGACGATCTGGAAGAAAAGCGGCGTCACCAGCGAAAACACGGTAAGGAGAAGAACCATCAACGCGATCTCGCCGAAAACCGCCCTTTGCCGAACGAACTCAGGGATGAACCAACCCAGTCCAAAAGGACGATTCTCGTCCGTCAACCGATAATGCGGTTTGAGAAGAATGAACTGCCCGCCGAAGTTCGCTGCGAAGGCCTTTTCGTCAAGGAAAACGAAATGTTCAGGCGTATTATAGGATTCCGACGCCGGATCGACGAGTACGGCCTCAGGCGTCTCCCCCCCTTCACCGCGGGCGCTGCGAAATCCGCAGAAGACGGCATACGTGCCATCCGGCTTCACGGCAATACACGGAAAGACAGTACCGCTTTTCTTCAGTTCCTTCCACGAGAGGCGAACGCGCTTCAGATGAAAACCCCGATCATGGACAATCTTGCGAAAGAGACTCTCACGCACCTCGCCTTCATCCACGGCGTATGTATGCATCAACTCCCGAATGTCGACGGGCTTGTTATGATGCCGGGCGATGAGCGTGAAGGCGGTGAGACGGGTTTGCGACTTCGCGTCAACCTGTGCGAGATTACGGAAGATGATCCCCGTACCATCCAGAAGTTCCTCCAGTTCAGCGGTCGACTTCTGCAGCAAACGGTTGCCCAGCGTTGGCGCAGCCAACGCAACGCCACCGTCGGCTGCAAACTGTCGAACATCAAAGACGAGCGTCCATGCGCCATCCTTGAACCGCATGAGCGCAGGTCCGGCGTAATTTCCTATTGCCGAAAGCGACGCAACCACCTCGGGGCGCATCTGCTGCGCCTCGGCGAGTCGCGTCAAGACAGACACCGGATCCGCCGCGTAGGCCGCGAGCGTCTCCGGCGTCATCAGCGCCGTGTAGTTGACCGCCGGGCGATCCCGTCCGAAAAGGACGCGCAGGCACTCTAGACCCGACCGGCGCGGATCGTTCTCCACCGGCATCACCCTTTACTGCTTGGACTCGTTCTTTTTGAGGACGCCTGCCTCAACCAGCTTGTTGATGAGCTTCTGCATCGAATCAAACGCACCGAGAAACCCCTGCGGCGGCATGATCACGCGAACCTTGCTTTCCGCAACCGGTGCCTTACCGTCTTCGGACGGCTGAAGCGTCACGAAGTCAAAACGCACCATGTTGCCCGCGAAGTGGATCTGCCCGATGCCGTCCGCGAATATTTCCTGTTTGTCCATTTGTCTTTCCTTTTTTGTTTGTTTGACATCCTTGCATTCGTTAGCAAGTTGAGATTATCGTTCAATTCACGCCAAAAAGCCCCTCTTGATGTCGGAGGCCTCGTCGGCATAGAATTTCGTCTGGTCGGCGACCGCAACAGCATAATCGACGCTGCCGCCCTTCTTCGCGTTCGTCGACTCCATCGCAAGATAGTAGGTGCCCGCTTCCAGGTGAATGCTCTTGGTCGTCGTCTCCTGCCCGGCCTTGAGCGACGTGCTCTGAAGGCTCTTGAGCGAATGCGTGGTCACTCCGTTCTTGTCGGTCTTGTCCTGCAAGGAGAAGACGCTGAACTTCGCCGTATCCGTCACGTCCAGATCGAACGAGAGGTCGGCGGCATGATCCAGCGTGAACGCCTGGTAGTCGACGGCGTCGCCGTACCCGACCCACCCATTGAGCAGATCGCCGGTTTCTCCGCCGATCCTGATCGGATCAGCGAGCCCGGACGCGCCGGACGTCTTCATATCCGCCCAGTCATCGCTATTGTCCCCCTTCGTGAAGAACGTCGTCTTCTCGCTGACCGCCACATCGTAGTCCGCGCTGCCGCCCTTCTTCGCGTTGGTCGATTCCATCGCGATGTAGTACGTGCCCTTGTCGAGCAGCAGGTTCTTCGTCGTCGTATCGACGCCCGCCTTGAGCGTCGTCGCCTGCAGGCTCTTGAGCGAGTAGGTCGTCACGCCCTTCTTATCCGTCTTCGACTGGAGCGAGTAGATCGTGAACTTCGCCGCATCCGTCGCATTGAGATCGAACGTGAGGTTCGCCGCGCTCTCTAAAGTGAACGACTTGTAGTCGACGGCATCGCCATACCCGACCCAGCCGGACAGGAGATCGCCCGCCTTGTCGACCGTCCCGACGGAATCCGCCAGCCCGGCGGCACCTTCCGTCTTCAGCGTCGTCCAGTCGTCGCCGTTGTCGCCCTTCGTGAAGAAGGTCGTCTTCTCGCTGACCGCCACATTGTAGTCCGCGCTCCCGCCCTTCTTCGCGTTCGTGGACTCCATCGCGATGTAGTACGTGCCCTTGTCGAGCAGCAGGTTCTTCGTCGCCGTGTCGACACCCGCCTTGAGCGTCGTCGACTGCAGGTTCTTGAGCGAGTAGGTCGTCACCCCCTTCTTATCCGTCTTCGACTGGAGCGAGAAGATGGTGAACTTCGCCGCATCCGTCGCGTTCAGGTCGAACGCGAGGCTCGCCGCGCTCTCCAGCATGAACGACCTGTAATCCACCGCGTCGCCGTACCCGACCCAGCCGGACAGGAGGTCGCCCGGCTTGTTGACCGTCCCGACGGAATCCGCCAGCCCGGCGGCACCTTCCGTCTTCATCGTCGTCCAGTCGTCGCCATTGTCGCCCTTCGTGAAGAACACAGTGCCGGGCACCACGGTCACGGAGTAGTCCGCATCGGACTTCTTCTTGTCGGTGTTGTCCACCCCAATGTAGTAAGTGCCCTTGTCGAGCAGGAGCGACTTGGTCGTGACCGTCTGTCCGGCCTTCACCGAGGTCGACTGCAGGCTCTTGAGCGAGTAGGTGGTCACGCCCTTGTTGTCCGTCTTCGACTGGAGCGAGTAAATCGTGAACTTCGCGGCATTCTCGGAACCGACCAGGAACTGCAGGCTGGCGGCGGTGTCGAGCGTGAACGCGCGGTAGTCGACCGGATCCTCCTTGCCCACTTGGTCGGAATAGGACGCGCCCGCGCCAAAGTTGCGGAACGTCCCCACGCTCCCCGCCGCACCGGCGGTCTTCAGGTCGGCCCAATTGTCGTCCTTGCTTTCGGCCGCCAGGGCCTCACTCCAGTCGGACACGTTGCCGACGTTGTCCACGGCCTGCACCCTAAAGAGGTAACCGGACTCCGAATCCAAGTTGACAGTGTACGTGTTTTCCGTCGTCGTGGCGAGCGCGTAGAAAGTCTCCCCGTCTTCGGAATAGGCGATGTTGTAGCCATAGACGCCGGAATCCACGTCCGAACCGTCGACCGTGATGACGATGCCGTCATCCTCCGCGACGACCTCGAATCCGGTCAGCGTCGGCCTGACACCGTCCACCGTGTTGAGCGTGGTGGGCGTGTCGATCGGATCGTTGAAGTCGAAGTAGATCTTCGCCGTGTTGGTGATCTCGGCGTTGTGCGGGACGCCGTCCTTTAGTGCGACATCGTACTCGAAGAAGCCCTGTCCGCGGCCGCTTTCGTCCTCCGGGAAGAGGAGACCCTTGGTCACGTCCTGCTGCATGAAGCCCGTCTCGGGATCGATGGCGGTGAACTCGGCGAAGATCTGCGTCTTGCCGTCCTCGTTCTCCTCCAGGTTGACGGCGATCTTGGTCAGCACCTTCTCGCCCAGGATGTTCAGCTCGCGGGTTTCGTTGAAGGAGTCGCGTCCGTCGCCGACCTCGATGTAGTTGCCGGCGATGAAGATGCTCTTCAGCTCGAAGGTCGAGACGTCGAACTCGTCCGCCAGCACGTCGTAGACGCGCACCCACCGCGCCGGCGCCGTGGCGTCCGCCTCGTTCTCGAACTCCACCTTGTAGTTGAGCGTCTCGTTCGCGGCGATGTACTTCTTCTCGCCGAAGCCCTCCTGCACCGTCTTGTCGTTCGGGTCGGTGGAGTAGGAGATGGTGCTGTTGTTGCCGTTGATGGTACCAGCGTTTTCAGGAACAACAGGATTTTGAGGAAGTTCATTGTCATTTATCAGTGCAATAGCCCGCGCCCCCCGTGTTCTCGCCTCATTGCTTAATCGCAAGAATTCATCATCATCTATTTCACCATTCTGCCAAGCTTCTCGCAACCGTTGTTGAGCCTGTGCATCATTGACAATGGTTCCATAGGTCCCTACCGCATTCACGTAAGAAGGTATGCGAATTGCTTCTCCAACCCCTCTGGCAGTACCAGACAGCACACCGCCGGTTACATGTGTTCCGCCCACATTTATTCCTGTTCCCCTCCGCAATCCAGTTGAAAAAGCACCCTGAGCTATATCAGCTGCATTTACCAATGTAGAGGTCGCAACGGCTCTTTGCATTGTTTCCCGCACACGTCCAATTTTATCCACGTAATTCACCCCGTCATTCCCGCAATACACGTACAGGTTCTCGCCGCCATTGATACCGATGGGGTCGGCGGAAATCCAGCGGCCGGTTTCCGCGTCGTAGTTGCGGGCACGGACGAAGGTCGTGCCGGAGGCGTTGGACATGAGACCATAGCCGCCGACGAACTCGAAGTCGTTCGCGACGCCCTCGGTGGACGTGAGCACGTTGCCGAAGCTGTCGTAGCTGTAGGCGTTGACCGTCACGCCCGCGCCGTCGGTGATACCGGTCGTGCTGCCGAGAACATCCGAATTGAAATAGTAGGTGTTGCCGCTCGCGTCGGTGAAGGCCGCGAGCTGGTTGCCCTGGATGTAGCTGCGGCTAAAGACGCCGTTGACGTATTCCGCGAGGACGTTGCCGTTGGCGTCGACCGTGTAGGTCGTAGTGACGCCATTCGTGGTCACGCTCGTGCGGTTGCCGAGCGCGTCGTAGCCGTACGTCCAGGTCTGGCCGGACGCCTTGTCGGTTTCCGACGCGACCCGGTTGTCCGTCGTCCACGTGTACGTGCGCTTCTCGTCCTCCAGCAGGTTGCCGTCGGCGTCATACCTGTAGGCGAACCCGTTGGCGGAGACGATCTGGTTCAGCTCGTTGTAGACGTAGGTCGTCGTCACGCCGTCGATCGTGGCGGAGAGGCGGTTGCCCATCTTGTCGTAGGCGTAGGCCTCGCTGCGGACCGTGGAACCGCCCTTGGTCAGAATCGCGGATGTGAGCTGCCCGACGTCGTCGTACGTGTACGCCCAAGTGCCGTCCGCCGTGGTCTTCGTGGCGACCTGTCCGTCGGCCGTGTAGGTGTAGTCCGTCTTCCCCGTGCTGACGCCCGCCTTGTCGAAGTTCTCGATGGACGTCAGCTCCTGCAGGTCGTTGTAGGAGTAGACCGTGTAAGTCCCGTTACCGTTGGTGACCTTCTCCAGGTTGCCGAAGCGGTTGTAGTCGTAGTCGGCGATAAGCTTTCCGCTTGCCGTGGTCAGCGTGTCAAGGTCGCCGTAGGCCGTGTACGTGTAGTTGGTGACGTTGACGCCGTCCGAGACGGAGACGACACGATTCTGCGAATCATAGGCGTAGGCGATCAAACGCTGGCCGTCCGTACTGACGACGGAGGTGACGAGGTCGTAGGCGTCGTAGGTGAAGTTCAGGTCACCGGCGGACGTCACGCGACCCGAAACGTCGTACGCGAAGCCGAAGCTCGTCCCGTCCGACTGCGCGACCTTGGTGACGTTGCCGAGCGCGTCCACCGTGTACTGCACGGTTCCGCCGCGCCGATTGGTCCACGCGGTCAGGTCGCTCTGCGCATTGTACGAATAGCTTTCCGAGGAACCGTCCGCGTAGGTGATCTTCGTCAGGTTGCCAACGCCATCGTAGGTGTAAGCCGTGACCGCGCCGTTGGCGTCGGTGAACCGGGTCATCAGGTCGAGGCCGTTGTAGGCGTAGGCGCTTGTGGAGCCGTCCGCGTAGGTGATGCCGACGAGATTGCCGACGGTGTCGTAGGAATAGGACGTCGTCCTGCCGTTGCACACCGTCTTCGTCACCCGTCCGCCCTTGTCAAAGGCGTAGGTCGTCACGTTCCCCTTGCGGTCGGTGGAAGAGCTGAGATTGCCGACGGAATCGTAGGCGAAGGACTCCATGGAGCCGTCCGCATAGTAGGCCGCCGTCAGGTTGCCCTTGGCGTCATACGCATAGTCGGTCTGGACGCCGCGCTCATCCTTGACGGAGAGCAGGTTGCCCCGGGCGTCGTACTTCATAGTCACGGCATTGCCGTTGACGTCGGTCGTGGCGGTGACGTTGCCGACGTCATCGTACGCGAAGGACGCGGAATTGCCGCGCGAGTCGGACGCACTAACCAGGTTCCCGGCGTTGTCGTACTTGAAGTAGGTGGTCACGCCTGAAACCTCGTCCTTCGTCTTGCGGAGCCGCGCATCGGTGCCGTAGCTGTAGGTGACCTTGCCGTTCTGCGAGTCGAAAACCGTGACTTCGCCGTTCTTGCCGTAGGCGATGGAAACCGAATACGCCCCGTCGCGGGTGGAAATGCCACTCAGGAGACCGGCCTCGTTGTAGGTGTAGACGCAGTTCGCGCCGGACGCATCGGTCATGCCGGTCATCGCATGGGCCAGCGTGTCGTCGTAGCGGTAGCTGACGGACGTCCCGCCGCGCGATTCGGCGACATCAGTCAGGTTGCCCGCCTCGTCGTAGGCGTAGGAAACGGTCTGCCCGTCGCTGCCGGCGAGCGAGGCGATCCGTCCCGCCTCGTCCCGCGTGACCGTGATGGAGCCGCCGCTGGAGTGGCTGACCTTGCTGATCTGGCCGTCCGCGCCGTACGTGTAGGTGAGTGCGTTGCCGTTGGTGTCGGTCGTGGTCAGCAGCTTGCCGGAGGCGTCGAACGTGTGGACGGTTCCGCCGTATTCCGTCAGCTTGTAGCCGCTGGACGTCTTCTTCATCACGGAGCCGTCTGCGGCAACGGTCTGATAGCCGTTGGAGAAGTCCGGCTGATACAGGCGGGCGGCGGATCCCTGCACGAAGGTCAGGTCGCCCGAGGAGTCGATCTTGAGGCGCGTGTCGAGGCTCGTGGTCCAGCCGTAGCCCATGGAACCGGAACTGTCGCGGCTCATGAGGTCGCTCCTGTAGCTTCGGCTGACCGCAAGCGACAGGGATCCCGTCGTGGCGACGCTCAAGTCCGTGGAGTTCTGCAGTGTGCCGTACGGCGAAATCGCCCCCGTGTCCTGCAGCACTTCATAGCGGAAGAGGTCGGAAGCGGAAAGCCCCTTGGTCTCCTCGCCCAGCGCGTCCACGTAACGCTGGTTCTGGTTCAGCATCCTGATGTAGTCGCCCCAGGTCGTCCCGACGTTGGCGGTCAGATTGTCCGCAATCAACGTCTTCGTCTCGGCGCTGTAGTCCGTGGAACTCAGGACCTCGTTCCAGTCGATGGGCTCCTTGGAAGCGCTGCCGTCCTCCTTGTCCGTGTCGGTCAGGTAGGAGACGTTCCAGTTGATGTGCGAATTTCCGAAATCCCAGTCGCCTGTCAGCCAACCCAGATAGTAGATGTTCTTGGTGACGGTTTCGCCGGGCATGATCTGGCTGGACTCCGCCCCCTCGACCATGAAGGAGACCGAGGTGGAGAATCCGGACGGCATGGTGGAGGTCCAAAATCCGCTGGACATCTTCGCCGGATCGAGGGTGAGGATCGCCCCGGTCGTGTCCGGTCCGTGCTCGTGGGACTGCGTCGGCGCGACCGTGACCATGAAGGCGTCCATGGGCGCGTCTCCCGTGTTGGTGCAGGTGACCGTCAGCGTCGCGGCGGCATGCCGTCCGACCGGACTGGGCGCATAGAACGAGGCCTGCAGGACCGGCTTTGCCCCGTTCCTGATGGTGATGTCCTCGCCATAGGCACAGGTCTCCCCGTCCTCCTCGACGGACAGCGCGTATGTCCCGTCCGCCAGGGTTCCCCCGGCGACGGTCGCGACGATCCGGTTGGAATTGACGAAGAAGACCTCGGCCTCGTAGTCCTTTCCGTCCTGATCCGCCAGCCAGACCCTCGTACTGGGGGAGAAGTCGATGCCGCTGATGTCGAACGACGAATCGGCGTCGTTGCTCTGCGTCGTCCCCTTGACGGCGGTGATGCTCATCGGGACGGACTCGGCCGTCAGCGTGTAGTCAAACGCCTGCGGCACCGACTTGCCGTAGACCATGACGTAGACGTTCTGCGCCGAAGATCCGGCGGACAGCAACAACGAGCCGTCGGTGATCTTCTGCACCTTGGAGTCGTACTTCTCGCGTGTCGGCACGTAGCCGTTGCCGACGTAGATCTCCATGTTGGCGGAATCAGTATCGCTGTCGAGGACCAACTTCAGGCTCTCGTTCGCGTTCTGCCGCAGCTTGTAGACGGCGTAGTCTCCGGACTTGGAAATGGTCCCAGTGCTTGCGGCATCCACCGTGAGGGTGGGCAGCACCACCTCGATCTGGACCGCTTCCAGGTTCTGCGCCGCGAGGGCAGACTCCTTCTCGCCCTTCTCCTGCATGTAAATGTCGGATCGGACCAGCAGGTAATAGGTCCCTTCCGCCACTCCCGCAAGCGAAACGTCCAGCGCATTGGAAAGCTGCTCGTCCTGCTTCAATCCACCATCGTGGAGCAGATTGCCGAGAAGGACGTCGTTGACGTCCCAACGGGAATCGGAAGACAGGTAGACGCCGTCGGTCCAGCTGCCGGAGAGCGCATAGCCGCCGTTGTTGTAGTCCGTCCAGCTGACCGTCAGCTTCTCGCCCGGATTGAAGGTCGTCTTTTCAAGCTCAACGTCCGAAACCTTCAGATCGATCTCCGTGATGCTGAACTTATGCGTGTATGCGTCGTCTTCGCCGCCAAAGACGCCATCCCCATTCTCATCAAGTCGGTTCCCCGCAAGATCCATAACCTGACTACCAACCTTGAGTTGGTAGTCCCCATACGCGGTCTGCTCCGGAACCGTCACTTCGACACACGATCCAGAAAGTTGACGGTACGAAGTCGGCTTCACCGTGCTGCCGTCAGGACGGATCAGGGAAATCTGCCCGCGCACCGAATTGAAATCAACGCTCTCGGAGAATGTAATCTGGAGGGTCGTCAGCGTACCGGCGAAATCCTCGTCCGGGGTGACCTTCACCACCCTCGGGGCGGTCAAGTCTGCGGTCAGATTCAGCTCATAGGCATCATCCGCTTCGCCTACGGTCTGGTTCAGGTTCTGGTCCAGCAGCCCGCCGTCAACATTCCTGATCTGTTCGGAAAGTTTCAGCGTATAGACGCCTTCCTCCGTCAGCGGCGTGTAGTCCAGCGTCAACTTGTTACCGCTGATGGAGTAGTCAGTAATCGCAACGACTTCGCCGTTCGGCCCGACAAGAGAAACGAGATCCTTGGAGAAGGTCGCCACGTCAATGCCCTTGGAGAAGGTCAAGGTGACCGTACCGTTTGAGGTCTGACCGACCCTGTCGTTGGCAAGGCTGTGATTGTACACAAAGAAGGTGTTAGTCAGCACCAGTTCAAGTTCCTTGCCGTTGACCACATTGATATCTACAAATGGATTGTCATCGAAGTCATCGGCCGCATTGACGGTGTAGGTCTCACCAAGGTAGTAGACCGTGAAATCACGACTTTCCAACGCAGCAAGGTCATCGGCTGTAACCAGGATATACCGACCACCATGGGACTCCGAAGTGATATCAATGGTGTAACTGGTATTGGCACCCGTCAACGCCCCGGCCGCATTCGCAGTAATGACCGCCCCAGCTGAAGCTTCTGTATCAAGTGTAAACAGCAGATCGAGTCGAGAGGCGGTAACATCGCCATAGATCTGTGCCCCGGTGGAGACGGAAAGTGTATTGGTTCCCCCACCCAGGGCCATGTTACCAAGAATCAGCGCCCCAGACTCGACGACGATGTCATCGTTTCCGGTTCCAACGGTCAAGGTGCTGCCGCTGAACGTACCATCGGCAACAGCGTACCCATTCCGCGCGGAATCGATAATCCCAGGGGCATACCAGGCGGATGCAGAGAAATTTTCAAGTGTGTCTTGAATATCCTCCCGCTTAAATGCACCAGCGGCGAGGATGCCGGAGACATCCAGTTTCATACCCGTTCGAGCATTGACACCTACAGCGGCTACACCATCGGCAATAAGGGATCCAGTGACCTTGACACTCTTCTTTTTCAGCTCCTCATCATACCCGCCGTAGATGTCGCCAGACGAGTAGACTCCGTAAGCGGATCCCTTCCCGGCGTAGACGGTCAGATGACCGGCGATCTCCGCCAGCTCAATGGCGGACGTGCCGCTCCCGTAACCAGTATACGCCGGCGAGGCCGCGTTGTAGATGCCATAGGCATTCTGCCCGCCGGTCACGGAAATGTTGGATACAATCGTCCCGACGGTTACCGTGCTCACGGTCTTCGAAGTATCGTAGTTGCTGCTGAAGTCGCCGAAATATCCGCGCGCATAGGAGTAGATGCCATACGCATTCGTCTTGCCAGAAACCATGACATGCGCGGTCACATCCCCAGTGGTCAGTCGGTTGACTGCTGAACCTTGATAATAAGAGGGTTGATAGGAATCTGCTCGGGTGTAAAGGCTGATACCGTACGCCGAGGACGATGTGGAAGTCACGTCCAATACGGTCCCCATGCCGTCGAACGTCAGTGACGAGGTACGGTCACCGTAATCCGTACTCGAATCGTAATGCTCGCCGATTCCGTACGCCGCACCGTCGGCCGCCACTTTGACGCTTCCCGCGCTGTTCGTGATCGTCCGCGTCCCGTAACTCGCCGCGTGGATGCCGTAGCCCGCCCCGCCGGACTCCACCTCGACGCGACCCGTGAACCCGTCAATGGTGCCGCCCGCCATCCTAATCGCAGTCGCCGAGCCCGTTCCCTCCGCAGTCGCGGTCAGCGTTCCGGCCAAGTTCGAAAACGTGCCGGAACCCAGATCGAAGATCGTCGCCGAACCCGTTCCGACAGAGCGGACGCTCATGGCGCCGTCGTAGTCGGACAGTGCAAATCCACCTCCTGCACGAACGACGGTCACAGAATTGTTCCCCGACCCTTCAATCGCGAAGGCATCACCCGAAAACTCCTTCACCGTAACGCTGCCGCCGGCGTAGAGGTAGTAGACGTCCCCAGTGGTAACGATGTCGATAGAATCCGTGGAAATCCGGTCGACGGACAGGTTCTTCCCGGCGTACAGCCCGTAGGCCGTCCCCGTCCCGCGCAGCGCGATCGCCCCGGAGGCGACCGTCCCGACCTGCAGGTTCCCATCCGCATGAAGCGAATGCGCCTGGCCCGCCACCGATGTAACGTCGACGCTGCCGGC
>JAZLJP010000038.1:0-28979 GCA_045617985.1 Kiritimatiellia bacterium | reverse complement strand
GGCGCATGGGCCGATGAGGCCGATGTGTCGTTGAGCGGCGAGGGATGGCGCTTCACGAAGGATCCGTCGTGTACGTTGAAGGCGGAGGCGCCGAACTTCGACGATACGGGCTGGGAGGCGGTACGGGTGCCGCACGATTGGGCGATTTCGGGCCCGTTCGACCCGAAGGCCCATGGCGGCACGGGCAAGTTGCCGTGGCGCGGCGTGGGCTGGTATCGCAAGTCGTTTGAGTTGAAAGACATTGACTTCAAACTTGACGCGAATGGCCGCCGTGTGCCTACGGGCTGCGTATTCCTCGATTTCGACGGCGTGATGGCAGCTCCCAAAGTCTATGTGAACGGACACTTTGCGGGCGGTTGGGACTATGGCTACGCGAGTTTTCGCGTTGACGCGACGCCGTTCGTGAAAGTCGGTGCGCGCAACGTGGTGGCCGTGCGCTGCGATACGCGCGATCATCGGTCGCGCTGGTATCCGGGCGCGGGCCTCTACCGGCGGGTGACGCTGCGGGTGCGTTCGGCGGCGCATTTCGCGTATCACGGCGTGTTTGTGACGACGCCGCAGGTGACGGCGGACGCGGCGACGGTTCGGGTGGCGTGGGAGACGGGGGGCGCGTTGCCGCCGGACGCGAAGGTGCGGATTTTCGCCGGGCGGGAGGGTCGGCAACTAGACTTCGCTGTTGAAGCGGCGGCGGTGGCGGGCGCGGCGGCTTTTTCGTTGGCACATCCGGCCTTGTGGGATGTCGATTCGCCGCATCTCTACCACCTCCAGGCCGTCCTCTGTGACAATGCGGGGCGTGAACTTTCGCGCGAGACGTGCCGCTTTGGCGTACGCACGATTGCGTATCCCACGCCCACAGAAGAACCGGCGAAGAGCGACTGGGCGGCGAACGGATTCCACCTCAACGGACGCCGCGTGCAGATGAAGGGCGTCGACCTCCATTCCGATCTCGGTCTTCTGGGCATGGCGTTCGACAAGTCGGCCATGCGCCGCCAGCTGCAGCTTATGAAGGACATGGGCGCGAACGCGCTGAGGACGAGCCACAACTGTCCGTCGCCCGAAGTGCTGGATCTCTGCGACGAGATGGGTATTCTGGTTTGGGATGAATGTTTTGACAAGTGGGACGGAACGGCAGGGCGGCGGAGCGGCCAGAATCTTGAAACGTACGTGGCGCGCAATCTGCAGGCGTTCGTGAAGCGCGACCGCAACCATCCGTGCGTGGTGGCCTGGTCGATGTCGAATGAAATCGCGGGAACCGTGGGGAGAGGGGCGTCGCGGGAAGGTCTCAGCCGTGAACGCTGCCGTTTCTTCCGCGACCTGATGCGCCAGGTGGATGCGACGCGTCCCGTAGGCAACGGCAACATCTTCTTCCTGAGCCATGACGAGCCGATGAAGGCGGATATCTTCGCGGATCTCGACATCACCGGCTGGAACTACATGGCGTGCTATCGGCCGGCGAAGGCGCGTTATCCCCATCAGGCGATCGTCTACACCGAAAGTGCGTCCGCCCACAGTTCCTACGGCTACTATCCCGAGGTGTTGCCGCGTGATAAGCGCGACCATGTACCGGGCGCGTTTCAATGCTCGGGCTACGATTTCAATGCCGGCCCCGATATCGCGGATTGGGAATTCGATCGCATGGAGAAGGATATCTACGTGTGCGGCGAATTCGTCTGGACCGGCATCGACTACCTGGGCGAGCCGTCGCCCTTCAACCGCGAGGCGCGTTCCTCGTATTTCGGCATCGTCGATTTGACGGGCGTTCCCAAGGACCGCTACTACCTCTATCGGAGCCAGTGGAACAAGACGGCGGAAACCTGCCATCTCGTACCGCACTGGACGTGGCCGAAACGCGCGTCGAAGACGGTGCCCGTGTTCGTCTACACGAGCGGCGATTCGGCGGAACTCTTCGTGAACGGTAAGTCGATGGGCGTGCGCCGGAAGGGGGAGGGCCTCTTGAAGAATCTTTTCGCCGATGCGAAGGTGACGGTGAACTCGGAGGAGACGAGTCGGGGAAATCTTGCGGGCCATCTGCTGGATGGCGATCCGTCGACGCGGTGGTGTGCCGCAACGAACCATCTGCCGGAAGTCGTCACCCTGGAGCGTGCGCAGCCGGTGCGCTTCAAGCATGTGGACATCGAATTCGAAAATGCCTATGCCCGGTATGCCTATCGGCTGGAGGCGTCGGAGGATGGGGTTTCATGGCGGACGATCTTCGAGAAACCGATCAAGAGCGGGGCGCGGCCGGAGTTCGCGCAGGAGATTTCCGCGAAGTCCCTGCGACTCACGGTGACCGGTGTGGAAGGCGGATGGGCGTCGATCCGCGAAGTCGCAGTGCGAGCGCAGAAGAAACCGCTCCCGGATTACTACGACATCTGCTACAAGTATCGTCTCATGTGGTTCGAGGTGCCGTACGAGCCGGGTGAGCTCAAGGCGGTTTGTTCACGCGACGGCCGGGTGATCGGCGAGGCGCGCGTGTGTACGGCGGAGAAGCCGACGCGCTTGGCGGCGGTGCAGGAGCGGCGTTTGACGGATGATCCCGAGGAACTCCTGTGGGTGCAGGTGGATGCGCTCGATGCGAAAGGCGTGCGCAATCCGTGGGCGAATGATCGTGTGCAGTTCCGCCTCGACGGTCCGGGGCGGATCCTCGGCGTGGGCAACGGCAATGCCTATGAATTCGAAGCGTTCACGAAAACCGATTCCCATCCGATGTTCTACGGCAAGGTCACGGCGGTTGTCCGCCGTACCGGCCCGGGCGAACTCAAACTCACCGTCTCCGCCCCCGGCCTCGCCCCCGACACGGTCGTGTTGAAGTAGGGAACTTTGGTCTGGCAACACGCGCTCTTGAAAATCGAGTGACATACATGTTGTGTATAGTGGATGTTTAGATGTTTAGAAAATTAAACGTTTGACATTGTGGTAATTCGGAAATTATGGTATAATATCGGCCAAACGCAAGGTAGAAATCAAGAGTAATAATAAAAGTTCGTTAAAAACTGTATAGTGAACTATCGATTGATGAAAGGTAAAGGAATGCTTGACGGAGCGGCTATCAAAAGATTGCGTAAGGCGCGGGGTATGAGTCTCGCAGACCTTGCCAAGGCCGTCGGCGTATCGAGAGGGTTTATCTATTTGTTGGAACGGAATGAAACGGGTATCAGCTTTGATAACGCCCAAAGAATGGCAAAGGCCCTTGAAATTGACATTGCGGTTCTTACCCAGAGCAACACCTCCCTACAGACGGAAAGCTCGCCCGCATGGCTTGCATACTTGGTGTCCAGGTATAATCTTTCCGGCGATGATCGTGATCTGCTGATAAAGTTTGTGAGGGATGCTGGGCTTGGTGAAGAGGAGGAGGACGAGACGGGGGAGGCGTTCAAAAACCGCTGGGATGCTTTCTATAAGACTGTTTGTGCTTTTCTGCCCAATCCAATTCAGCGTTATTTCGCTGACGCAGAAGTTCGTCGGCTTCTTGGAGTCATGGGAATGGATGGGGTCGGCTCATGGCGCGAGCTGCGTCGGTTGTTTTTCGAGAGACTGATGAGTCGGTTCGCGTCGTCCAATTGTGCGCGAGGTGCAGATTGGCGTCGCCATGTTGAGGAGGTGTTGGGAGTAGAGGCATTGCGAATTGATGACTCAATGGATCTTGCGGCATTGTTTGTCAAGCGTACCGATTTGGCCGAGCCGGCAATTATGGGTGGAGTTGCGCTGGTCACATCAAGTTGCCGAATGCTTGGGGCGGTTTATCGGCATTCGTCGGGGAAATTTGTACTGGTGGAGGATTGCCGAGGCGAAAAAGCGAAGCAGCGGGATTTTGTCTTTTGGCATGAGGTGACACGAGTGTTGATCGATCCAGAGCTTAAGCTCGGTCGCGGGGTCAAGTGTATGCCAGACGGACTCGAACGGACGCCGATAGAGCGGCTCATCTGTCGCCTTGCCGTCTGGTTCGCGTTTGCCTTTGTTTCCGAGGAAACGGCTCATGCCGTATTGGAGGGCGGCAAGACATCAACCATTGATGCTGTTGCCGTTTTTAGAGACAAGGTTTATCCGCAGACGACATTGCGGATGGCGGTGGGGGCGCTCATGGATGCGCAGGAAACGCCGATCTTGTATGTTGACGCCTATCTGCGGCTGAAGCATTCGGAGCAGATTGCGAAGGGCATTCGAATTGATGAGGTTGAAAAAATGCGTAACGACCCAGATGCAAAGCTGCGCATTGCATACGTCTATGCCAATATCGTGGCCGAGGAGAAGGGCCTTGAATTGCGGACGGGGATGCGGATCGGTAAGAAGTCGCCGATCTGCAAGGCGTTTAGAAATCAGAAATCGGCTAAAGGCGAAGAGGATCTCGCCGATTGGGATTACGCGCTTGTCGGGAAGGTTCGGACGAGTGCGACGTTTGCCCCCGATGGCCGCATTCGTGCGGTCTTGCTTAAAGAGCATGAGGCGTGACTATGAGAAAAAATGAGTCGATGACAGAGGATGAGGTTCGGTTGGCGGCTGCCAAGACGCTTGGTCTGCAGGCGTGTGCGGAGGCTGTTTCGGGAACTGGACAGATTACAACATTCAACCGACTTGGATTCAAGGGCGTGAATGACAAGCCCGACGGATGGTACTTGCCGAAGTGCCTTACAACAACGGCAATCATTCTTGAGGCAAAGAGTGGCAAGACGGATATCTCAAAGAAGAGTTGTCTCGATGAGTTGAAGAAAAACACCGACATTGTGGCGACTAAGTACGCGAAGGTTATTGGCATTCTCTACAATGGCACGGATGTCATCGTGACGAAGAACGGCGAGGTGGCGGAGGCCGCATCGACTTTGCAGCCGAAGGGCTATTATCTTTCGCTGTTCGACTGTTCCCACATCGATCGCCATCATATCTACACGCTGACCCAGCGCATTAACAACGCGCTTCACATTCAGTTCGGCATCTCCAACCTTTATCATCGGATGATCTTTACTGCATGTGCGCTTGTTGCCGAGCGCTTCGGCGCCGATCTGCGAAAGGTGAAGGATCTTGGATATGATATTTTCAAGCAACGGATTCTCAATACTCTGTCACGGACGTTGCGGGAGGTGGCGAAGGGAAGTGATAAGCTGCAGATCCTCCTTGATGTCTACGGCGAGATCGAGATGGACACACCGAACAACCAGGCGGCGGTGAACGATTTCATTGACTGCGTGGTCGACATCTCCGAATCGACGAACTCCGACCGCTGGAACGGCGAGGACGTGATGGCGATTTTCTTCAATGAGTTCAATCGCTATAAGGGCAAGAGCGAACACGGCCAGGTTTTTACGCCGGACCATATCACCTCCTTCATGTATCGTCTCATTGGGGTGGGGATGAACGACCGGGTGCTGGATGCGGCCTGTGGTTCCGGCGCGTTTCTCGTCAAGGCGATGTGCAATATGATCCGCGAGGCTGGCGGCATCAAAACAACGAAGGCGAACGAAATCAAGGCCGGTCAGCTCTTCGGCATCGAAAAGAGCCGCCTTGTCTTTGCGCTTGCCTGTGCCAACATGCTCATTCACAAGGACGGGTGGACGAATCTCGCGCAGTTGGACAGCCGCCTTGACGAAGCGTCGGAATGGATCAAGTCCAAGAACATCACCAAGGTGCTGATGAACCCTCCGTTCGAGACGAAGTACGGTTGCGTTAAGATCGTCGCCAATGTGCTGGACAGCGTCCCGAATGGAACACGCTGCGCGTTCATCATGCCGGACAAGAAGCTGGAGAAGGACAAGTCGGCGCGGAAGATGCTTAAACGGCATTCGCTCGTCGAGATTGTCAAACTTCCGGAGAAGGTGTTTGACGCGGGGGTGACGACGTCCGTGTTCGTGTTTGAGTCCGGCGTGCCGCAGAACGGCAGGCAGATTTTCGCGTGCTACATGGCGGATGACGGACTCGAGGCCGTGAAGAATCAGGGACGCCATGACGTGCGCGGAAAATGGCAGGTGATCGAAGACTATTGGATTGATTCGATCTACCGCAGGGCCGATGAAAAGTACAAGACAGGGCAGTGGTTGAATGCTGACGAGCATCTCTCCTATCAAATGCCGGAAAGACCTTGTAAGATGACGTCTGCCGACTTCAGAAAAGCGGCTATGGACTTTGTTCTGTTCACGAGAACGCAGGATGCGAAGTCGTTATTTGAACGGATTGCCTATGGCATTGTTTACGGGATGGAGAACGGGGCGGGGCCAGTTTTGGGTACGGATGCCGGGTGGTGCGGAAATGAGCGCGTCGATGTTAGTTGGACTGTTTTCACGGTCGGTGAACTGTTTGATAAGCTCGACCTTGCGATCCTGAAGCCGAGCTTCAACAAGCGGACGGACATTTCGACTGCACGGACGGATGAGTTTTCCCTGCCATTGGTTAATGCCAAGCATGGCAACAACGGTATCATGTTCTATGGCAAGGCCGTGGATTTCGAGTCGGCGGAAATGACGCTTGATATTGTCAAGAACGGAGCGATTGCCACCGGAGATGTTTATGCGCAGCCTCAGAAGACCGGCGTTCTCTGGGATGCATATCTTGTTAAGCCAAAGGCGTCTGCAGCGCAAAATTCCGAGACGTTACTTTTCCTTGCCGCGGTTTTGCAGAAGACGATCAAGGACAAGTTTAGTTACGATGATAAGTGCATATGGCCGAAGGTCAGCAAGCTGTCAGTCGCGCTACCAGCCAAGAAAGATATACCCGATTGGCAATTCATGCGAACTTACATGGCCCACATGCTCAAACATGCGAATAAGAACCTTGATCAAATCCTTGCGGCATTTCAATAAGTGGAATGGGCGTGCCTACGAATTGACGCGGCGGATAGAGATCGCCGATGCGCGAAAAATGGCCAAGCAGATTAAAACGAAAGGATTAAGTAATGATTGACACAGATGAACCGATGATGGCCGAACGCTGGACCGAGTCGGAGACGCTGGCGGTCATGAACGGGGTGACGGCCGAAACGCCGGAGAACTTTCTGGCTTACTCGGAGAATTTCTTCGCGCATGGATTCCAGGGTGTGCGGAAGAACGCCAAGGAGATGCAGCGCATTCTCGGCAACCTCGAGGCATCGGCAAAGGTCGGGAACGAACTTGCCGGTGCGATTCTCGGCAAGGCCGTCCTTGCGGCGTTCACACGGCGGCAGGTTGTCGAGGACGCGCTCTCGTTCCTGACGCGCGCGGTTGCGCAAGGCATTCGCGGCGCGGCGGTTGAGCTGTGCTATTTCTATTTCGACCGGATCAACAACGACGATCTGGACGATTTCGAAGATGCGGATGTCGGTTTGGACGACTGTTATCCTGCGACGAAGGAATTTCCGCGGGTCTACTTCCCGTCCTCCGTTGAAGAGTGTGCTCATCGCGTCGTGGCGGGTGCAATAGCAGCGACGGAGCAAGGGGATTTCGATGCGATCGTGTATGCGCTGACGATTGTCTTGACGGGTTTTGGCGGCGAGGAGAAGTCTGTTCGCGCCTTGGACGAGGCCGTGCTGAAATGCGCGAGAGAACGGGTAACGGAGGGTATGGCTTCGTTTGCCGCCGTTCGTGCCGTCGAGGCGGGGAACTATCCGAATCCGAGTTGGGCCATTAAGGTTTTTGAGTTTGGCGCGAAACAGGGCGAGGCCTACAGTCTCGGATTCCTCGGGCAGATGTATTTGACGGGGAAAATGAAGCAGATCAAGGCAGACGCCAACAAGGCGTTTGATTATTTGACGCGCTCGGTCGCCGCTGGAAACAATCTCGCAAAGCCGTCGCTTGTTCAGTGTTATCGCAAGGGAATCGGCGTCGAACCCGACGAGAAGAAGGCGGTTGCGCTCATGTTGGAAGCGGCTGGCGAGAACGTTCCCGAAGCCATGGTCGAGGTCGGGCGCAATCTGGTCGAAGCAGGCCTTGAAAAGGGCGATGGCAAGGCCGTCAGGGACGGGTGCAGTTATATTCGGCGGGCTGCCGAGGGTGAGAATTATCCGGAGGCCTGGAAAGCGATGCTGGAGTTCCATGAACGCCGCATCGGCCCGTTTAAGACGAACAAATTCGCACGTGCGGCCCGTGCCGCGCTCAAGAAGTTGGAATAATAGGACAAATGTCTATGGAAACCTATGGCGTGAATTTTGAAGGTTTCGAGCCGTATTGCGGGTGGCCTTCTTATGAGGTTGCGGGAACCGCAATGGACGAGGATGCCCAGTGGTTGCTCGAGAACGCCGAGGAGGACTTGAACTACTATCGCCAGATCAAGGCCGATATCGCTGCGCATGGGCTGGAGATTGCGCTCAGGCAGTCAACGCGCAAGGTGAAGCCGTCTCAGACGGTGGTGGATGTTTAGTCATGCCTTCGTGGAGTAAGGAAGAAATCATTTTGGCGAACGGCGAGCGGGTTTCCGCCCAGATGCCTGTCATTATATCCGCGAGTCGCTCGACGGATGTGCCGGCGTTCTATTCGGATTGGTTTATGGAACGCCTTCGGGCCGGTTCTGTGAAGTGGTACAATCCATTCAACGGCGTGCCGCTTTACGTGTCGTTCGCGAAGGCACGGCTTTTCGTTTTCTGGTCGAAGAACCCTGCGCCGATGCTGGCGAAGTTGCCGGGGAAGGATGAGTCGCCGATCGACATCCTCGAACGCGAGGGACGGAACTACTACTTCCAGTTTACGATGAACGACTATGATGCGGAGAGGATCGAGCCGAATGTCCCTTCGCTTGAAAGCCGCATCAGGACATTCATCGAGCTTTCAAAGCGCATCGGCCATCACGCGCGCGAGCGAATCGTGTGGCGGTTTGACCCGCTCATCCTCACGGACGCCCTGACGCCGAAGATTTTGCTGGAGCGCATCCGGCGCATCGGCGAGCAGATCGCCCCTTACACGTCGCGCCTCGTCTTCAGCTTCATCGACATCAACGCCTATGCGAAGGTGGCGAAGAACCTTGCGCGAGGCGGCATTGCGGCGCGCGAGTTTACGCGAGAGGAAATGCTTGAAGTCGCCGAGGGCATTGCTGCGATGACGAAAGAGTGGGACATGGCGGCGGGCACCTGCGGTGAACTCGCCGATCTGCCCGGCATCGAACACAACCGCTGCATCGACGACCGGCTGATCATCAAGTGTTTTCCGCACGATACGGAGCTGATGAAATTCGTCGGTGCGCGGCTTGCCCCAGGAGAACCGCTCTTCGGGGCCCCAGATCGTTGGGAACCAGGAGACTATCGCAAAGACAAGGGCCAACGCGAGGCCTGCGGCTGCATCCAGTCGAAAGACATCGGCGAGTACAACACCTGCCCGCACCTTTGCCACTACTGCTATGCCAACGCCAACAACGCCGCAGCCTTGGCGAATTGGAAACAACATCTCGCATGCCCGCATGCGGAAACAATAACGGGGGAATGAACACTCCTGATTTTCAGGCGAGGAGAATATCTTTTGAGGTAAATGGCATATGGCAGAAGGACCCTATTATCATAAGTCGCTCCGGAACCGGAATATCAATTACCGGTCGGGCTGGTGGTCGGTGTCGATTCAAGTGGCGAAGAACAAGTCGATCTTCGGGGCGATGCCAAACCATTACTGGGATGATCTCATTACGAGCGAGGCCGAGTTCAAGGGGTGGCAGAAATACATCCGCGAGAATCCGGCGAATTGGTCGAGCGACCGGTATGGAGCGTGTACGGCGCATGTGCTGGGGGATGTTGAGCTACTCTACAGGCCGCGGATTGCGTTTGTGGCGAGTCAGGGGTTTTACGCAAGTGAGTTGCGGCCGAGGAAAATCTGGGCCTGGGCGGGGGCGGGGACGGGGACGAGGACGGCTAAACCCGCCCCCTCCGATAAAGTCGGTGAGGGCGATGGGGCCGATAAGGTTGGCGAGGGCGACGGGGGCGATAACGAGCGTGGCGGGGGCTTGGGGAAAGTATTGATATCGACATTTACGTCGGCTCAGGAGCGTGAGGCGCTTCGGCGGGCATTGGCGAAGAAACGACCTTTGGTCGCTGTGTTCCCGGCGGGCATTCCCAAGGAGAGTGAAATGGTCGCGGGTTTGGCCGTAGCGATCCGCGAGGGTTGGGCGCTGGCGGTTTCACCCCAGGCACCAGGTTCTCGACTCAACAAGAAGATCGCGACTTGGTGTAATGAGTTTTTGATCAAAAACGCCGAAGAGATCTGGGTTGGCGATCTTTCACCCAATGGCATGCTCACGCAGATGTTGAAGGGCCTCGGGCGGCTGTCGATGGTAGATGGCGATGTTTCGAAGCGTGCGGCTTCAGCCGCACAAGAGGAGGCGTGATGAGATGTTCGTGGGAAAAATTGAAATTCATCCTTGTGGTCAAAAGCGCAATATAATATACTGTTCTTGATGATGAAAACGGAGAACCGCTTGGCGCGGCGTGGTATGATCTTGGAATGACTCCCGATGGCAAAATCATCCTAAAGACGAAACCCGTGCCTGCGCAACAGATGCAAGACGAGTGGCAAAGGAAGGAAGAGGGGGTTAAGAATGATTCGAATTGAGCAGAGCGATATCACGAAGCTGGCGGTGGATGCCATCGTCAATGCCGCAAACCAGGTGATGCTGGGTGGGGGCGGCGTTGACGGGGCGATCCATCGGGCGGCCGGATGCGAACTCTACGAGGCGTGTTTCAGGGTGCCTGAGGTGCGTCCGGGGGTGAGATGCCCGACGGGCGAGGCTCGGATCACACCGGGGTTCAAGTTGCCCGCGAAGTTCGTGATCCACACAGTCGGACCTGTCTATCGGGACGGCCGGCATGGGGAGCCGGAGAAACTTGCGGGGTGTTATCGTAACTCGCTTGCGGTTGCCATTGAGAACGGCTGCCGTTCAATTGCCTTCCCGTGCATTTCGACGGGAGTGTATGGCTATCCCATCCGGGATGCAGCGGAGATTGCCGTTCGCGAGGTGAAAGCCGTGCTGGCCGACCACCCCGATCTTGAGGTGGTCTTCTGCTGCTTCTCGGCAGGGGATAAGGCGGTGTACGAGTCGCTGGTCGGCTGATTTTCGGGGATTGAAACAGACCAGGGTCTTGACTGGTGTGGTATAATGGAAAACGTTTCCTGCGAGTGCGGTGAATCATGTGGCCTTATTTTGAGAGGAGTGAGAAATGATCCGGAATGCATTTGGTGCGGTGTTGGGACTTGCGGCAGCCGTTTCGGTTGGCGCGGCGGAAGTCGTTTGGACGGGCTTGGGCGGGGATGGCTTGTGGTCGACGCCCGGCAATTGGCAGGGCGGCGCGTTGCCGGGCGCGGCGGATACTGCCGTTGTGGCGACGTTGGACGCGTTGACGATCGACGAAAGCGTGCTTGCGCCGCTTGCGACGTTGTGCAAGACGGGTACGGGCGAGCTCACGCTTCACGATTCACTTCTCTATTGGCCGACGGCAATCGAGGTCGGGGCCGGTACGCTCAAAGTGGGCACGCGCACGACGGTCGCCGCCTCCGCGCGCTTTTGGCCGGGTTCGTTCGGGAAGACGGCGCCCGGCACGCTGCTTTGGCGCAGCACGCGCCTTGCGGACGTGAAGTGGATTTCGGGCCGCGCCTCGGGCGGTTACTTTACGCCGCGTCAGGTGATGCAGCCGTGGTTCTGGAGCAACGACGGCGAAACGGCCACCGTCCAATTCCAATTGTGGAACGGGGCCAATACGATGACCGACACGCTCCAGCTGGCGCAGGTGGGCGACGACGTCTACGCCTACATCTCCTATGCTTGCTACAATGGGGCGAATATCCTCGGCACGGATATGCATGCGGGCTACACAAGTGCCTATCATAATGTGCCGAACAACTACAATCTTCAGGACGTCCAGCCGTTCTTCGATTTGCCCGATGGGAACGCGCGCTTTACCGATGCGCAGGCGCAGACCGGCGGAAGCGGTGCGGGCGCGCTCGTATGGCGCAACATCAAGCTGAAAGACGTCGAGGGGGCCGTCGGTGTGGGCGGAGGTGGCCAACTTGGCGGCATTTCGAAATTCCCCTGTTATTTCCTCTCCAACAACGGCGCGACGGCCACGGCGGAATTTCGGGCGTTCTATAAGGCTGGAAGTGGAACATTCGGCGTGTTCGTCATTTTCACGCAGGTGGGCGACGATGTCTATGCGCGGGCGGTAAACGGATCCTACAAGGGGAGTTCGGCCAATGTCGTCAATAGTCGCATGTTCACGGATGCCGGGGTGGCGGCCCCGGGGTATACGGGGGCGGGGCCGGATCGGTACAATGTCAAGAACATCCGTCCGATCATGGCCTTTTCACCGGATGCGCGCGGAACGATTACGGTGGCTGACGGGGCGCGGTTTGATGTGGCGCTCGACCAGGGCGGGAAAGCCGCGCCCGATCAAACGGAAATGACGCATGCGAAAACCGTGCGCGTGTGCGGTGCGGGCCCTGACGGCGCGGGAGCGCTCTACAATTCCAACCTGTCGAACGCCTGGGGAGCGACCTTCGGCCATGTGGTGCTCACGGGAGACGCCGCTGCGGGCGGCGGCGCGATTGACATTCGGCCGATGGATCCGTCGGGGTTCGCCGTCCAGCCAGGCGAGGCGATTCTCGAAGGCGCCGCCTACACGCTTCGAACGCGGTGTGCGCGCTTTGGCCTCGTGAACGCCACGGTGGACGTGAGGGGGATTGTGGCAACGAATACGCTCGTACTTGGTTATGCGGTTAAAGGTTCGATGGCGGATGGCGTTCAGATGGAACCCGGTTCGACATTGCAGCTCGCGGGGGCGACGGTGACGGCTACGATTCCTCTTGCTTTTGCGGCGGGAGAAACGCCGATCAATGTCATGGCGCTTGATGCGGCATGCAGCGTCGCGGGTGCGGTGAACGTATTGGCGGGGGCGACGGTGAATCTCGATGCGCAGAAGGATATCACGCTCTCGGGCAATGTGGCGCTTGGCGGCACGGTGGCGAAGGCGGGGGACGGGGTACTCGTTTTGGAAGGGACGCTGTCTGGCTCGGGTACGCTCTCGGGTGCCAACGTGCGCTTTGGCGGAACGGCGAATCGTTGGGTGATGCGGGCCGATGACACCGGTTTCACGGAGAAGGTGGATGTGTCGGGCGTGACGGACGGCAGTTTCGCGGTTGGTCTCAAGAGCGTGGAGGTCACATATACGGGAATGACGATGGGCAAGACGTTCGAGCTTGTTCCGGCGGGAACTCTGACGGCCGAGCAGGTTTCCGCGATTCGTCTTTCGGTGGTCAACTATACCGGAGGAGAGGTCGCCGGTTGCCGTCTTGCGCTCAAGGACGGAGTGATCGTGTTGATGCTGGGCGATCCCATGATTCCGCGCACGGCGTGGTGGACGGGCCGGGGCCGGGCCAACGACTTCACCGATCCCGCCAACTGGGCCTGTACGAACGATTTTGGCCAGGCTGTGGCGGGCGCGACGCCCACGTTCGAGTCGACCGTGTACGTGAATGGAGGTGTGTTCGACGTCTCGTCGGAGGCGTCGCTGTTCCCGTGCAAAGCGCTTCATTTGCGCGCCGCCCTCGCAGGAGATTGCGACTGGTCGGGCATGGATCTTTCCCGCGTGACATCCGGTACGCTCGATCTTGCGGGGCACGATCTCGCCCTCACGCTCGCCGCCGCGACGACGAACGTCTTCGCGATCACCGATACGTCCACTACAGGTGGCACGCTTTCGCTCTCCGTGCCCGAAGGGGTTTCGGTGACGAATGAAAAGATCACGTTCGCGGGTTCGCTCGCGTTCGTGAAGCGGGGGGCGGGCACGTACGTTTCGAAGGTGTCCAACAGCTACACGGGCGGCACGACCGTGAGCGAAGGCCGGTATTGGCTGCACAACATCGGCGATGACGTGACGACTTGGTCCATCCCCGCAGTTCTCCATTTCGGCGCCACGAATACGCCTGTGACGGTGGAGGCGGGGGCGAGCCTCGACTTGCGCGGCAATCGGGGCATGGCGTACCATCCCGTGATTCTGAACGGCGGGACGTTCGAGAATACGGGGTTCAGGAACACGGGCACGACGTCTCTCGGTATCGGCCCGCTCACGTTGACCGCCGATTCGACGTGGCATCAGAATCAACATGCGGTCTTCTACGGCGGTGGCCATACCGTTGTGAAGATGAACAATCATACGCTGACGATGAAAATCGACTCCGGCGTGAACTATGCCTACATCAACGACTACGAGTTCGATAGCGGCGTGCTGGACGTGGTTACGGGCGGCGGTTTTGCACCATATGGTGTTGGCGTCGTGACGACAAACGCGCTCCTCCGCATGAGTGCCGTATTGGTGCTGTGGGGGCATTCCAAAATCGGCGACATGGTCATGCGGTGTGGGGCGACTTCCGCCGGCGGTTCCGCCGATTCGACGCTCGACATCTTCGGCACCTATACGCCGAAGAGCGACTACCTCCTGCGCCAGGTGATGCAGGATGGGGCGGCCATCGACTTGTCGGCTCGCGAACTGCCGTGGTCGATTGAAAGTTCGATCATCAAGGGCGAGACCTTGCGCTTTGCCGAAGGGGCGCGCGTTCTCCTGAAACTGGGCGAGCGCAAGTTGAAGACGGGCGACCAGGTGCTCGCCTGGACGAAGAAACCCGAGCCGTTGCCCCAGTTCGTCTGCGATGCGCCGCAGAAGGGCGGCAAGTTCTATGCGGAGGACGAAGGGCTCTTCTTCCGCGCGCCCATGATGTGGATTTTTCTGCGTTGAATTTTTCCTTGTGGAGAATTGTGAAAGGGAGTTGCTATGTTCGTGAAAATGAAAACATGGGTTGCCTTGGTGGCGACGGTTTGCTGTGGTCTGATTGCTACTGCAGATGAGGTGATGCCGCCTGAGGGCTATACGCGGCTAGAGTATATCCAGGCGACGGGGACGCAGTGGATCCACACGCATTTCGCCCCGCAGTGTACGGACCGCATCGAGATGAAAATCAACGTCCCGACGGGACAGCTTCCGTTCACGCAAGCGCTCTACTGCGCGCGGGCGAGCGGACAGGAGAACTCGGTGTGCGGTTTCATCATCTGGACGGCTTCAAGTTCGGTCAGTTCGACGCGTTTCGACAAGAAGAAGGTGGGGACGGCTTCAACGTTTGCGTTCGAGGAGGAGACCGACTGCACGATCGTGGCGGATTACGCGACGGGCCAGGTCACGGCCAACGGCGAAGAAATCTGTTTGATGCCGGACGCGACCTACCCGGCGGGGAGCCCGCTGACGCTCTTTGCCTCGCACAATGGCTCGTACACCTTTGAAAACGGGGCGATGGGCAACTATGCGCGCTATCGCCTCTACTGGTTCCGCGTCTACGACCGCTACGGCAAGCTGCTGCGCGAATACATCCCCGTGTGCGACGCATCGGCGGCGGAAGGTTCGCAGGGGCAGTTCGGCCTTTGGGAAACGCAGACCAAGACCTATCTCACGACGCAGGCGGGCGATCCGTTCATCCCGGGCTCTCCCCGGGAAACGGTCGTGCTGAACGGCGATACCGACTGGCGTGACCTCGGCGATGCGGCCACACGCGGCAAGAACATCGACCTCAACGGGTACAAGCTCTCGGTCACCTACCTCGCGCCGCCGGCGTCGATCACCGATACCTCCACGGGCAATCCGGGCGAACTCCATCTCGATCTCGCGCGGGGGTTGACGAACCGTTTCGTCGACATCCTGGGCAATCTCCGGCTTGTGAAAGAGGGCACGGGCCTGTTGTGCCAGTGGCGGGAACAGCAGCTTTTCACGGGCGGATTCGAGATCGCCGGTGGCTACGCGCGCACGGCGCTTGAAGGCCCTGCGGCCCCGATGGGAACTGCGGACGGCGTGGTGCGGGTCGGATCCGGCGCAATGTTCGACACCTATTCGCACATTGATTTCGACTATACGTTCGAGCTCGACGGCGGCACGTTGACGAACAGCCTTTCGCCGGCTTCCGCATGGGGGAAGCACATGATCAGCAATGTCTGCGTGACGGCGGACTCGGCTTATGACATTGGCGACACCTTCTACGGCCTCATTTCGCGGGGATATGCGCCGAGCTTCATCGACCTGGGCGGCCACACGCTGGCCATTCGTACGACGACGGCCGGCAACTTCTATTTCGCCAATACGACGACGACGGCCGGTACGATCGTGCAGGACGGGCGGCTGGAGTTCTACCACGATCCCAGCGACCTGCGTGCGTCGACGCTGGTGGTGAACGGTTTTCTGCATGTCAATTCGAATTGCGCGAAGGTGCTGCTCGGCCATGTGGTCGTCAACACGGCGGAGGCGGATGCTTCGGCGGCAAGCTACCCGAATCCGCTGCTCGTCTACGGCGCGTTGCGCCCGAACACGGACTACTTCCGCGGCTATGAGCTGCAAGACGGCGCGGCGCTCGATCTGAGCGGTCGCACGGGACTCTTCCGTACGCGCGGACTTGCGGCGGGCACGGCGGAGGTGTTCCACACCATCACGTTCGCCACCAATGCGACAATCTCGGTGAAGCTGGCGGGGCGTTCGGTGGCGCCAGGCGAAAAGCTGATCGAATGGGTGACGCCGCCGGAGAATGTCACGTTCGTCCCCGATGCGGATTCGGCGTCGCAGGGGCTCTCCCTCGTGCAGAGCGAGACAGGCGTCTTCGTGGGCGGCGCGGCGGCGGAGACGCTCGTCGACATCGCGCGCTGGACGAATGCGAAGGGCGACAACAACCTGAACGATCCTGGTAACTGGACATGCCTGAATCCGGCGGGACAGGTCCGCGAGGGGGCGCTGCCCGGGCCTGCCACCATCATTCGCGTCGAAGGCGACGTGGCATTCCAGGCTCCCCCTGGCACGGCACTGACCTTCGCGACCTTCGAGGTGCGCGATGCGGCACTTACGGCGGACTGCGACTGGCGCGGCCTTGGTACGATCAAAGTGACGGGTACGCTCGATCTCAGGGGACACGAACTGCGCAGCGCGGGGGTGGATGGCACCGGCGCGATCGTGGACAATTCGTTCGACCTGACGGATGCTGCCACGGCGGCGTCGCGCGTCACGTGTCCAAGCGAAATCCAGAGCGGTACGGCGGCGAACCTCTTCAACAACAATTTCGCGCGCAACGGAACGGACGCCGGCTACCGCGTGTTGATGGCGAATTCGAAGCTGCCGCTCATCTGCACGTACGATTTCGAAGAGCCGACCGTGATCGATGCCTATGGCGTTACGGTGGGGCCGATCGACGTACTCGCGCGCGCGCCGAAGGCGTGGGTGCTGGAGGGGTCGGTTGACGGTTCCGCCTGGGACCAGCTTGATGTGCGGACGGACGAAACGAACTGGTCGACCCACGACTATCGGCGTTATGCGTTTGAAAATGCGCAGGCGTATCGCTACTACCGTCTGACGATTTCGGCTTCGCAGAACGCCTCGGACGGCTATATGGAATTCGTGCAGCTCGAATACGGGCGGCAGGGAGGCACGGGAACCCTGCGCCTCGATGTGCCGGAAGGGGCGGTTGCAACGAACACAGGCGTACGTTTCGCGGGCAACTTCGCCGTTGTCAAAGAAGGTTTGGGCACCTACCAACCGAGCGTTGAAAAGCAGTTGTATCTGCTGGGTACCGATATCCGCGCGGGCCGCGTCGTCTTCGGCGCGGCGCAGGATCCGCTCGGCCTCGGCACGGTGAAAGTGGCGGCCGGGGCAACGGTCGACATGAACGGATATTACTCGGCGAACACGGCCTACCGTTTCGAGACCGCCGGCACGATCACGCAGACGCACGACACCTGGACGGTCGCCTCCAGATCCGTCGGTACGGTGACGTTGACGGGCGACGCCACCTTCGGCGGCAACTACTATGCAGTGGGTACGCCAGGTTACACCCAGGGGACGCTGTCCCTCAATGGGCATACGCTGCGGATGGAATCGGAGGATCTCATTGCGCTCACGGATCGTCCGTTACTGGATACGGGCACGCTTGAGCTGGTGTGCGGCCGGGTGCAGATACAGGACGTCGTCGCCTGGTCCAACGTGAACGTGAAGGTGGATGCCGATGCCGTGCTGAAGCTCACCCATTCGCTGATGGTCAAGGACTTCGACTACCAGGGCACGGCCTGGCAGACTGATGTCTCCGACGGCGTGCGCGTACAGGTGTTCGGCACGATGCGGCCGGGCGCGTTCTATCCTGCATTGCGGTTCGAGAGGGGATCGACGGTGGATCTTTCGCAGATGACGGGCACGTGGGATGCGAACGGCGAAGAGCCGAAGGGCGATCCGTCTGGCCTGCGGACTTACACGAACTCGGGTAACGTCTGGTTCAATCCGGACAAACTGCCGGGCGCGATCACGATCAATCTCGCGGGCCGTACGCTCGCGGAAGGCGAGATGCTCATCCGCTGGTCGGCGGCTCCGGCCCCGGAGGTGGAGTTCGTTTTCGACGACAAGACGACGCAGAACGGCTACGCGCCCGTGGTGACGCCGATCGGCCTCTTCTACGGGATGCCGGCGAACGACCCGGTGGTGTCGACGGCCACATGGACGGGCGATGCGGGAGACGGAAACGTGCTGAATCCGGTCAACTGGTTCTGTCTGAACCGCGTGGGCAACGAAGTGACGGGCGTGCCGGGCGACCAGGCGGTGGTGACGATCGCGGGCAATGTGGATCTGCAGGTGCTGGCGGGAAGCTCGTTCGCGCCGGCACAGGTGAAGTTCGCTGCGTGCAAGCTTGTGGCGGACTGCGACTGGCGCGGGCTCGACACGACGGCGCTCACGGGCGATATCGACCTTGACGGCCACAAGCTGTATGTGTCGAAACTCGGCGGCACGGCGCGCATCTTCGACGTCGCGGGCTACGACTTCCTCGCCTACCTCAAGTCGACGGGGCCGACGGATGGAACCAAGACCGCTGCGGCGAAGTCGCAGTGGATCAACACGAATTTCGTGCCGGCGTACAACGACCGCATCGAGATGGGCGTCAACTTCAACGAAATCAGCGGCAACCATACATTGTGGTGCGCACGTACGGACCAGAAAAACACGTTCACGGCGTTTATGCTGGGAAGTAGTTTTCGATTCGACCACGTCGGCACCGGAACGACGCTCGGCCCGACGGTCGTTGCCAACAAAGACTACACGATCGTCGCGGACGGCCAGTCGTGCGTGGTCACGATCAATGACATCGGCTATTCGACGAAGATGGCCTCGGGTGCGGCCTACACGGTGGGCGGGCCGCTCACGATCTTCTACTCGTACTCGGGCAACGGCAACGTCAACAGTACGCCGGCCCACCCGGGCCGCTACAAGCTCTACTATCTGCGCATCTACGGGGCGGACGGTACGATCAAGCGCAACTTCGTGCCGGCGCGGCGCCGGTCGGACGGTCTGCTCGGCGTCGTCGACCGGGTGACGGGCGGCTTCTACACGAATGCGGGCCAGGGTGAATTCGAGGCCGGTCCGCTGATCGAGGAAGGCGAGAACGTGGGTGTGCCGGGCGAGCTGCATGTGGACGTGCCGGAAGGCGAGACCGCGCAGAACGACACGGTCGCGATCGATGGTTCGGCGCGGTTCGTCAAGGACGGTGCGGGTACGTTCGTTGCGAACAAGCAGTACCAGTCGTATTGGGGCGGCACGGTGGTGAAGGCCGGCACGATCACGGCGCTGTTCAGCGGTTCGGCGAGTTCGACCCATTCGTTCAAGTATGCCTACTATGGTTCGACGGGCAGTCCGATCTACGTGGAAGAGGGAGGGACCTTCGACAACCTAGGCAATTACGACGCTTGCGTCTATCGTATCGTGCTGGCGGGTGGCCACATCGCCAATACGGGATGTGACATGACACAGTCGAACTGGGCGGGCTTCGGTAACTTCGATCTCCAGACGAATGTCGTGTTTGCGACGGACTATGGAATTGGGTTCACCTCCGGCAGCTCGACGAACAACCTCAATGGGCACACCTTGACCCTGGAGGTGACGCAGCCCGGGAAGGACGTGTTCATCAGCGGTACCTTGGTAGATGGAACGCTGCGGGTGGTTTCGTCTAACTGCTATCTGTGCCCGTCGGGCGTGTTGACGATGCCGACGGTCGACCTCATTTTGGAGGGCGTGGCGCTGTGGGGTAGTCCGGAGATGACTGTGCGCGACTACTGGGCGGGCGAATCGGCGAATCCCAACCTCGGCGTGGCGAACATGTATGTGAACGGGCGCTTCACGCCGGCTTCGGACAAGTGGTACGGCTGTACGCTCAAAAACGGGGCGACGCTCGACCTCACGCGCCAGACGGGCGAGTGGCCGGTGCGGTGTCCCTCGTCGATGGGCATGGACATGGTGACTTTCGCCGACGGGGCGACGATCGCCGTCGAGTTGAAGGGCCGTATGCTGCGGAATGGCGACCGCGTGGTGGTCTGGGGTGCAGAACCCGAGAACGTGACCTTTGTGCCCACGCCGGGTACGCGCCGCGAGGGCTATCGGGTCGTGCCCCAGGCGGACGGGCTCTACGTCTTCCGCGGTCTCACGATCATCCTCCGTTAAGTGTGTATAATCTGCTCGTCGAAGGGCGTGGAAAGTCGTTGTTGAAGGATATTCATCTCAAAAGAAAGCGTGATTGCCATGAAGAAACTGGTTCTAATGTTGATGTCAGTTGCAAGTCTTGTTTGTCTGGCCGATGGAACGACGGTGAACGTGTCGAGTGTCTCGGCCCGCCAGCGGTCTTTGTGGGACGGGCGTGTGGAGATCGACTGCGAGGTTTCGTGTAATGATCCTCAGACGCCGATCAAACTCGTTTTGAGCGCGCGGGATCGGGGCGCGAGCATGCCCCTCGCCATGAATCACGTTTGGCTTGAGGGAGATGCAACGCATACGAATGAACTTGTCGTGACGGCGGGCAAGTGGCGGCTCGTGTGGGATGCGGGTGCGGACGCGCCGGATACTGTTTCGAGCGATGTTGCGATTACGGTTCGTGCAAACGCATATGGCGAGGGAGATCCCGTTCCCAGTACCTATCTCGTCATCGACCTCTCGGGCGGGAAAACGGCAGAGCGCTTCCCCGTGGAGAAGCTTGACGACGTCCCGCAGGGCGGTTGGACGGATGAATACAAAACGGATAAGCTTGTTTTGCGCCTTATCCAGCCGGGCACGTTCACGATGGGGTGTGCACGGACGGAGATCGGTTATAACCAGTCTTATGAGTTGTTTGATGCGCTGCCGCATGCCGTGACGATTTCGAGTCCGTTCTATATGGGCGTTTTCGAGGTGACGCAACGCCAATGGGAACTTGTAATGGGCACGCGGCCGAGTTATTTCTCGAATAGCGACTGTTATCAGACGCGTCCTGTCGAACAGGTTTCGTGGGAGATGATTCGCGGAAGATCGTCGACATACCGGTGGCCGGATGTGAAGACGGTCGACCCTGCGACGTTTATCGGGCAGCTGCAGGCGAAGACGGGGCTTGATGTGTTTGACTTGCCGACGGAGGCGCAATGGGAGTATGCTTGCCGTGCGGGCACGACGACGGCGCTGAACAATGGCAAGAATTTGGTGAGTACGATTAGCACGGAAAATCTAGACGAAGTTGGCCGTTGCTTGCAAAATTTTCCATCTGGCAATGCAACGTATACGCAATCAAGTACGACGGATGCAGGAACGGCGGCGGTGGGGTCCTATCTGCCCAATGCCTGGGGGCTCTATGACATGCATGGCAATGTCTACGAGTGGTGTTTGGACTATTGGCGATATCGGAGTGGGTTTACGTCCGCCGAGACAGATCCCGTGGGGCCTTCGCCGTCTTCGCCGGGGGCTGAACGCGTGGTTCGCGGTGGCTCGTGGGCAGGGATGGTGGCGACCTGTCGAGCCGCCTATCGCGTGAATGCATCCCCGCAGTCAAATGAGAACTACTACGGTTTTCGTCTTTCCAGCGCCATGTCGGTATCGTTTAATTCCAGGGGCGTGACGGGTTTCTCCGTGGAGACCTCGGCGGCCATGCGGCTTGATACACGTGGCGGATCTGCCGAGAAGATCGCCGTGCCGATTCCCGAAATCGTTTCCTTGACATATACGGGGAGCGCTTTGAGCGCGGGTGTCGCGGAGAGCGAAGTCTACAGTGTCGTAGGTGCGGGCAGCTGGACGGACGTCGGCGAACATGAAATCGTCTTCATTCTCAAGAATCCTATGGATTGTCGCTGGGCCACCTCGGACGAACTGTTTGTATCCGCCACGTTTTCAATCCTCCCTGCGTCCTTGACGGATGAGATGGTGGGCCTCATCCCTGAACAGCATTTCGTGGGGGATCCCCTCGAGCCCGGCGTTCAAGTGGCTTGGAATGGAACGGCGCTTGTTCAAGGTGTCGACTATACGGTCGTGTATGCGGATAATGACGGCGTGGGGCAGGGGCGCGTGACCGTTACGGGACGTGGCAATTTCTCCGGGACCGTGGTGCGGACTTTCCGCATCGAGCGCCACGACGGCGTTGCGGGATTCGCGGCGCCGGCGGTTGTCGCCGCCGAAGGCGGAACGGCCGTGGTGCAGGTGAAGGGCGGCCATCTCGATCGTGCATCGAGCGTACAGGTGGTCGCAACATACAATACGGCCGCCGCTCAGGACCTGGATCTGAAAGGCGTGACGGTGGATGGGGCTGCGGTGAAAGCGTTCAAGTTCCCCGTGACTTTGACTTGGGCGAAGGGCGATTTGAACGTGCGGACGATTGAAATACCGGTTGTCGCCGACAAAGCGCTTGAGGCGGGCGAGTTCCTGACACTGCAGCTGGCCGACCCGCAGAACATGCGCCTTGCAGACGGGGCGGAGTCGCTTTGCACGGTGTCGATCGTCGACCCGGGATACGAGGCGGCAAAGGCGAAGGTGGCCGAGGGATCGGCGACAAAGGCCGAAACGAACAACGTGGCGAAGGCGGACAAGGTGTTTGACGGCAAATTCTATGTGCGGGCGTTTGCGAACGATCCGGCGCGCGGCAAGGTGACGGGTTCGGCGCTCGCCGCCGCCGGTAAGAAGGTGACGCTGAAGGCGACGGCGAACAAGGGTTTCGTGTTCGTGGGATGGTATGACGGCTGGGACGGCGAGCCGTTGTCGCAGACGGCGAGCTGGGCGTTTACGATGCCGGCTAGAGATGTCGATTTCGTGGCGAAGTTCGTGACGGCCGAGGAGGATGCCGCATCGCTTGCGGCGGGCGTGAACGGCATCTCGCTTGATGGGGCGGAGACGACTTTGGCGACGAACGTGATGGCGGGCGTGTACCTGCGGTGGCCGCTTGCGGCAGAGGCGCTCTCGTTGACGTCGGTTTCCGTTTCGGGACTTCCGGCGGGGCTTAAGTTCACCGCGAAGGGGGTTGTCGACGCCAAGACGAAACAGGTGACGGTGCCTGCGAATACGATCTACGGCGTGCCTACGGCGGCCTCGAAGGCGGACAAGGCGGGCAAGGTCGTGCCGTCGTCCGTGAAGATCGCGGTTACGACAGCCGGCAAGACGAAGCGCGTCTACACATTGGCGCTTACGGTCGATCAGCTGCCCGATTGGGCGGTGGGAACATTCAACGGCGCGGCGCTTGCCGACGCGGCGCAGAACGGGCTCGCAACGTTGACGATCGCCAAGACGGGCAAGGTGAGCGGCAAACTGCTTGCGGACGGTTTCACCTGGACGCTGGCGGCCCCGTCGTTTACATCCTATTCGCCGGAAGCGGGATTCGCCGCAATGATCGTCGGTACGAGCGGCAAGCAGGCGTTTACGAACGAGCTTTCGGTGACGGCGGATGCGCTGGGCGGCCGTGCGGCGAGCGTGTGCCTGGTGGCGGGGCAGAATACCTGGAAGGCCGATCCGTGGAAGGCGCGTGCGGCGACCTTCGGCAAGGTGGAGCCGGTGACGATTCCCGTCGATGGCGACCAACCAGGCGAAATCGTGCTTAAGTTCGCAACATCAGGCGCGGTGACGGCGGCGGGGGCGTTCAGGACGGGTGTTGACGCGAAGGGCCGAGACGTCGTCGCGAAGGCGACGTGTGCAACGGTGGTGTGCCCTGACGGCGAACCCGATGAGGAGGGGGCCTACACGGCGCATGTCTTCGTGTACTTCCCGCCGAAGGGCGCTTTTGCGGGCTATAGTGCCTGCCTCAGCCTGCGCTGGGATGGTGCGTCCTTCGTTCCTTGAACATTCCGGGGCCTGTCCCCATTGTGGATTTACGGAACCTGCCGTTTTGCCCATTTGACGATTCTCTCGCCGTGTTCGGCGCGGGACGTGATTCCATTTTCCCGAAAAATGTGTACAATCTCAAACTCTTGAAGCGGGTCCCCTGCGGAACAAAGCAAACCTCAAGGAGGAAAACATGATCAGAAGAATGAACGTGTCAATGTGCTGCCGTGTTCTTGCTGCCGTGATGGGCGGGGCGCTTGGCGTCTGGGCCGAGGTGCCGCTGCCGCAGGGGTATACGCAACTCGAATGGATCCAGTCCGACGGCGAGCAGTATATCGATACGCATTACATTCCAACGGCGGCGAGCCGCGTTGCGTGCGAGTTTGAGGCGCCGGCCCGGCAGGTCCATCCGTGGCCGGCTGTCTTCGGGGCGCGGTCGTGCCAGCAGGGGATGTATGCGCACGAGCTCTCGTTCTTCACGCATTCGAACAAGGAGAAGGTGCCGTCGTTCGTCGCATGCGGCGAACACGTGAAGGGGGAGCGCCCCTTCGCGTATGGCACGCGCGTACGGCTCTCGTGCGGGGCGAACGGCGAGGCGAGCTGGACGTTCGGTGCGGCCGGGGAGGACCACCTTGGGACGAATGCGCGCGAGGCGCGCACATGCCTGAGCCCGCTCTTCCTCTTCTGCCAGGGGCACAGCGAAGCGCCCTACGGGCACGAGGTCAACGCGAACTCCCGAAGCTGCCTGCGTCTCTATTCCTGCCGCGTCTTCGAAGGCACGAGAATCGTGTGCGATTTTCGCCCGTGTCGCGATCCCGAAGGCGAGGCCGGCCTCTACGATGTCATACGCCAGGTCTTTTACGGGAACCTCGGGAAGGGCGCGTTCAAGGGCTCGGACGGTGTGGTGAAGGCCGTGGGCGGGCCGCGCGACATCGCGATGCTCGCAGGCGAGAAGTGGTGGGGCGCGGCGAACGGCGTGGGCGCGAAGATGCCGTTTGACGCCAAGAGCCGGGTCGTCGTCGACCTTCTCCGCCGAAGCTACCGCAATCAGTACGCCTCGCTTCTTGTCTCGAACTTGGGGCGTGTGATCTGGTGCGAGAAACAGTGCCGGTTTGAAATCGCGAACGGGCGCATCAAGGTCGAACCGCTCGACAACGCCCGCGTGTTCCTTTCACATCCGGGGAAGACGCTGCGCGAGGCGTCTCGCTTTGCGTCGCATGCCTACTTCCCGCCGAGCGGGAAGACGCCGGACGAGCTGCTCATTTCGGCGCCGCAGTACGCGCTCTGGATCGAGTTCACCTACGGCGGCAATGAAGAGCAGGTGCTGGACTACGCGCAGTCGATGATCGATAACGGACTCCCGCCCGGCGTCCTTCTGTTCGATTGCATGTGGCAGGCGCATTATGGCGATTGGCGGTTCGACCCCGGGCGCTTCCGCGACCCGAAAGGCATGTGCGAGAAGCTGCGTAAAATGGGGTACACGGTGATCCTCTGGGTCTGTCCCTGGGTGGGGCTCGATACGGCGCAGTTCCGCCTCCTCACGCGCGGCTACGATCCGTTTCGCGCCGGACGCTTCCCCACGGGCGGGTTCGCTCTCGCCGCCGATGGCCGCAGCGTCTATCCGAGCCGGTGGTGGGACGGCTATTCGGCGCTCCTTGATTTCACCCACCCGAACGGACATCGTTGGTTCAAGGAACAGCTCGACCGCCTGGTGGCGGATTACGGCGTGAAGGGTTTTAAGGTCGATGGCGGCGAACTGGGCTACTACGTCGGCGAGCCGCGTTTCCACGAGCCCTGGCCCTCGGCCGAGTTGGCGAATGCCCTTCAGCGGTATGCGCTCCTTTATCCCACGTGCGAATATCGCAATTCGTGGAAGAGCGGCGGAATGCCGCTGGAGGTGCGGCTCGGCGACAAGGCCCACAACTGGCGCGATCTGAATGCGCTCATCCCCGAGATGACGGCGGGCGGTCTGCTCGGCTATTCGTTCATCTGTCCCGACATGGTGGGCGGCGGGGAATATTCGACGTTTCTGCCGGGACGCTCCTTCGACCATGAGCTTTTCATCCGTTCGCTCCAGGTTCATGCGCTCTGCGGGCTCATGCAGTTTTCGGCTTCGCCCTGGAAGCGCCTCACGGCGGACGAATGCCAGATCGTGCGCGATACGGTCAAGATGCGCCAGGAGAAATTCGCCGCGCGGTTCGTCCAGCTCGCCCGGGCGTGTGGGAAGACGGGCGAACCGATGATCCGGTTGATGGAATACCAATTCCCCGGTCACGGCTGGGCCGATGTGAAGGACCAGTTCGTGATGGGGGATTTCCTCGTCGTTGCGCCGCAGCTCAGGAAGGGGGCGACTTCGCGTTCGGTGGTGATCCCGCCCGGCACCTGGATTTCCGATCGCGGGGAAAAGTTCGTTGGCCCAACCACGATTACGGTTGAAACGCCGCTCAGCCGGTTGCCGTATTTCACGCGGCTCGACAAGTGAAGACGTGAAACGAAGAGACGATCAAGACAAAACGATTTAAACGAAGAAGGGAAAATCAGAATGAAATGCGAGAAACACGGATGGGTGTTGGCGATTGTGCTCGGCCTCGTGGGGATTGCGGGTGCCGTGACGGCGCTCCCCGAGGGATACGAGGTGCTCGAGTACGTCGAGTCGACGGGTGAACAGTATGTCGATACAGGTTGTCGTGTGAAGCCGGGGGATGCGATTTCCGCCGTTCTTTCCGTGCGACGCGAGCAGCCGGAGGTCGAAGCCGGGGCGTTTGGCGCGCAGCCGACCGAATCGCCGTGGGACAACGCCTGCTCGTTTGACGTGCGTATGGGCGGCGTGGGCGTCTATCGGCTGTGGCGCGGCCCGGCGAACAACGTCTCCGGCAAGCGGGCCGATTTCTACGGGCGGAAGATCGAAGTGGCGATCGACCCTGCCGGACTCAAGTGGAAGCCCTTGGGCGCGGCGGCCTGGGCGGAGACGTGTACATGCGCGCCGCGGGGCGAGACCGCGCCCACGCTCTACCTCTTCGCCGTTCACGCCGCTTTGTGCGGCCATGTCAATCCGATTCGCTTCGGCGCGTTGAAACTCTATTCGCTCTCGATTACGTCCGCCGACGGCAAGCTACAGCGCGCCTTCGCGCCCTGCCGCCGCACGGCGGATGGCGAGATCGGACTCTACGATACGGCGGAAGGGCGGTTCTATGTCAATCGAGGAGCGGAGCCGCTTCTTGCCTCGGGTGCGGCGCGGGTGGGCACGCTTGCGGGCACGGCGAAGAGTCCGGACGGCCAGAACGAGATCCGCCTCTGGGCGAACCCGCTCGCCTACGAGGTGCGGCGGGGCGGCGTGACGCTCGTTGCGAAGACGGAGATCGCTCTCAAGGTGGACGGCCGCCGGCTCGGGCCCGTGGCGGCCGCGCGGCGCACGCAGGCGCGCACCCGTGCGGGCCGCGTGGAAACGCCGATCTACAAGAAGCGCGCGATCGATCTTGCCGCCAACGAGACCGAGGTCGATTTCGGCGACTGGTGCGTGCGGCTCGTCGCGCGCAACGACGGCGTGGCGTATCGGTTCGAGACGCACCTGGGGGGCGAGATCCGCGTGGACGGCGAACAGGCGGGCGTGACGATCCCCGATGCGGCGGCGGATTGCATCTGGACGCCCGAGAAGCGATATGGCTGTGAAGAGGTGATGCCGCAACTTTCGCGTGCGGGCGAGTTGCCGTTCGCCTATGAGGCGCGGGCGCGAGAACACCTCTATCTGCCGTTCGTCTATTCGCTCGGCGGCAAGTCGGTGGCTGTGGTCGATTCCGATACGAAGGACTATCCGGTGTGGAATCTGCGCCGCCGCGCGGAGACGGCGCAAGGCGTACTGCTTGAGGCGGACTTCGCACGCTGGCCCACGTTCGTTGAATATAGCGGATTCAATGTCTTGATCCGCAAGAGCGCGGCCTATCTCGTGCGTTCGCCCGGCACGCGCACGTTCCCGTGGCGCGGCTTCATGCTCGCCGATTCGCCGCTCAAGCTCAACGAGAGCGACTTGATCGACGCGCTCGCGCGTCCGCCCGAAGGCGACTTCTCCTGGGTGAAGCCCGGGCGGGTGATCTGGGACTGGTGGTGCGATTTCGACAACCTCGGTAAGGAGAAGGGCTGCACGACGGCGAACTACCGCCGCTACATCGACTTCGCCGCCAAGCATGGGCTCGAGTACGTGTATCTCGACGGCGTGTGCGACATCGGCTTTACGGCGCTCTGGTCGCCGAATCCGAAGTTCGACGTGCCGGGGCTCGTTGAATATGGTCGGAAGAAAGGCGTGGGCGTGTTCGTGTGGCTGCCGCTTTCCTGGTACAAGGGCAACGAGGTGGATCTCGTTGAATGGGCGGCCGATTTGGGCGTTGCCGGCTTCAAGCTCGACTTCTTCGATCGTGGCGACGCCGAGATGGAACGGTTCGTCTGGCGGATCGTGGACCTCTGCGCGAAACGGCATTTGCTTGTCGACCTTCACGGGGCACATCGCCCGGCGGGCCTCTGCCGCACCTATCCGAACGTGCTCGGCTGCGAGGGCGTGAGGGGACTCGAGAACACGCGCTGGTTCCACAATGAATACGACTTCACGGCGCTGGATCTTCGCCTTTGCTTCACGCGCCTTCTTGCGGGCACGATGGACTACACGCCCGGCGCGATGGATAACTATCCCCTCGGCAAGTATCGGAGGACGAAGAACAATCCCGGTTCGGTGGGCACGCGGTGCCGCCAGATGGCGCTCGTAATGGTCCTTCAGGGCTATGTGCAGATGCTCGCCGAAGGATTGACGAAGTACGAGAAGAACGCAGAGTGCTTCAAATTCATCGCGGGGATTCCCGCCGTGTGGGACGACATCGTTTCCCTCGGCGGCACGCCCACGTCCTACGCGGCCCTCGCGCGCCGCACGGGCGACGTGTGGTACGCCGCGGCGATCGCCAATTCCCAGAAG
>JAZLJP010000037.1:0-14417 GCA_045617985.1 Kiritimatiellia bacterium | reverse complement strand
GAAGAACCTCTCAGTTCTAGCGGTGCTCGGAATTCTGGCGATCGTGCCGGTTTCGCTGACCTTTCTCTTTTCCGGGCAGAACGAGGACCGAGTGCGCGAAGTGCCGGCGCCGGCTGCAACGCCGGAGGCCGAGCCTGTGGCTGCGGCTATGCCGCCGAGTGCGGCGCCTGCGGAAGGGGAGGCACGGGCGAAGGCCGCCGGGACCGCGGCCGCCAAGCCCGCTGCGGCCGTGCCGCTTGCCGACGCGCCGAAAATCAAGAAGGGCGTACCCGTCTTCAAGGGTTTCGAAGACAGCCGCTATCAGATGTACGACAGGCAGATCCAGCAGTTTGCCGACGACTTCAACAAAAGCCGGGCGCGCTGGGCGGGGTCGACTTCCGGGCAGGCCGAGAACATCGCGCTCATTACGCCCGCGCAGATCAAGGCGCACATGATCCAGGAAACGGGCGGCGGCGATTTGAAGTCGCGCACGGCCTGGAAGCACGATCCCCTGCAGGTGAACGTGCCGGGCGACTGGAATCCCTACAAGAAATATCTGGGGCTGCGCCAGCCGCGGCGTTGCAACGAGGGGTCGGGGGCGGCCAATTTGAAAGCGGGCTTGATGCTGCTTGCGCGGAAGGGCTTCGGCGTTTCGGGCCAGCCGGCCGCGAACCGGCCCGAGGGCGCGTTCGACGGTTGGGCACGGGCGCTTCAGCGCTACAACGGCCGGTCCGACAAGGCCGCGACGGGCGTACCCTACAGCGAGGCCTATTCGGCCCGTATTCGTGAACGGGCGGCGGACCCCACGACGGAAGTGCCCATTCCGATTCCCACGAAGAAGAAAGCCCGCTAGGAGAGGCTGGCATGACGACGGAAGCGGTTGAAAAGGCCTTGCACGCAAAGGCCTATCTCTTCGACATGGATGGCGTTTTGGTGGATAACTGCCGCTACCATGTGGAGGCGTGGCTCGCGCTTGCGCGGAAGTACGGCGGGAAGCTCACGGAGGCCGAGGTCATCGCCTGGATGGGCGCGCCGGGGCGCGACTATTTGAAGCGCATGTTCGGCACGCGCTTTTCCGAAGAGCGCCTTGGCGAACTTCTTCGGGAAAAGGAGGCGCTCTATCGCGACATCTTTCGTCCGCATCTCGTGCCGCCGGCGGGGCTCATGGCGTTTCTGGACCGTGCGCATGCGGAGGGCATTGCCTGCGCGATTACAACGGGTGGATCGACGGCGAATGTCGACTTCGTGGTCGACGGGCTTGGCATTCGTTCCTCTTTCGCCTGCATCGTCGATTCGTCGCAGTACGACCATGGCAAACCCGCGCCCGACTGCTATCTGCAAACGGCCGAGCGCCTCGGCGTTGCCCCGGCGGATGCCGTCGTCTTCGAAGATGCCGAAAACGGTATTGCCGCCGCGCAATCGGCCGGCATGCGCGTGGTCGCCATCACAGGAACGAATACGCGGGAAACGCTCGCCCCGCACCACCCCACCCTGCTCATCGATTCCTTCCAGGAACTCCTCCCCGCCTGAACGGCGCGCACGGTGTGCGCGCCCTACCAGGTACCAAGTACCCGGCACCAAGCATCAGGCACCAGGCACCAAGCACCACATTTTGCTTTGGTTTCGCCCGATTTTGTGGTAGAATAGTGGGCATGGAAAAATGGTATGTTCGCAATACGGCAGGCAAGGTGTTCGGCCCGATCGACCTTGAAATGCTGAAAATGTGGGTCAAAGATGGCCGCGTGGAACCTCTCGCGGGCATTTCGAACGATTTGCAGAGCTGGATGCTTGCGCCGCTCAAGCCCGAGCTGGAGATGAACTGGATTGTGGAAAACAATCCGGGGCAGTTCTACGGCCCCACGCATCGGATGGTGCTCGACGATCTTCTCAAGGCGGGGACGCTCTCGCGCGAGGCGCGGTTCTATCAGGACGACCGCGGAGCGGGGCTTGAGCGCCTGCGCGCGCTCGGGGCGGCTCTGGCCGAAAAGGAAGCGGAAATCTCCCGGCGTGACAAGGCGCTCGGCGAAGCGCAGAAAGTGGCGGCGAAGAAGGATCTGCAGATTGCGGCGCAGCAGAAGTCCATCGCCCAGCGCGACGAGCGCGTGGCGGAGGCGACGGCGCTTCTCGCCCAGCGCGATGCGCAGGTCGAGTCGCTCACAAAAGCCCTTCAGACGAAGGAAGGCGAGATGGCCCGCAAGGAGGCCGATCTCGCGCGCAAGCAGGCCGAACTCGATCGCGCGCTTCTTGCGGTGAAACGCTGCGAAGCCGATATTGCGGCCATCAAGGAAGAGCAGGCGCGGGCAACTGAAATCCATCAGCGGGAATGGAAGACGGAAGTCGTCGAACCGCAGGTTGTCGTTTCGGAAATGCCGCCGCCCGTTGCCCGCCAGGCCTTCAATTTCAACCGGGGCGGGAATGTGACATCCAAGTTGGCCGCAATGGAACGACAGGCGCAGCAGGAACTGGCGAGCATGGGCGTGACCGATCTCCGCCAGTTGCTGGGGCGGAAGTAAGATTCGAGGAAGGGGGATAGCGCACAATGGCGAATCAGTGGTGGCTGCGTACGCAGGACGAAGTGTTCGGCCCCGTCACGCGCGAGAATCTGCTTGAATGGGCGCAGATGGGGCGCATCCAGCCTGGCCAGGACGTGTCAAGCGACGGTGAAAACTGGAAGTCGGCCACGGCGGTCGATTTTCTTGACATGCGCTGGTCGATCGATATCGGCGATGGAACGCCGCGCGGGCCGTTCAACAAGAAGGCCGCCCAGGCGCTGCTCGCGAGCGGGCGCCTCCCGCGCGGGAGCCGTCTTGTCGAGTTGGCGGAAGAGGAGGCCCCCGAGGCCGAGGGCGCACCGGTAGCGAGCGCCGAAGAGGCGGTCGCCCCTACGGCGGCGGTGCAGGCCGCGACAATGGAAGAACTCCGCCATCAGATTGAAACCCTTCGCATCGGCCTCAAGGCGGCTCAGACGCGGGCGGATGAAGCCGAACGCAAGGAACTGGCGGCGCGGAGCGAAGCGAAGACGGCTCTCAAGGCGGCGGATGTCGCCGAGGCGCGGTTGGCGGCGATCCAAACCGAAGTCGCCAAACAGGATGCCGCGCGCGATGTGGCTGCGGCCGATCGCGAGAAGGCGCTGGAAGTGGCCCTCCTTTCAAAGGATGCCGAAAAGACCGACGCCCTCCGCCAGAAAGAGGCGGAGATGGCCGAGGCGCTCGCGGCGAAAGACGCCGCCCATGCCGCCGATCTGAAGCAGATGGAAGAGCATCTTGCAGCAGAGCTCGAGGCGAAGGATGAAGCCTGTGCCGAGACAATGCGCGCGAAGGATGCCTCGGTTGCCGAGGCGCGTGCCGCGCTCGACAAGGAAGAAGCCGAGATGCGGGCCTCGCTTCAGGCGAAGGTCGACGAGTGTGCAGCGTGCCATGAAACGATCGCGGCGCGTGACAAGGCGCTCGAAGAGGCGGCTGCCGCCCTTGAACGCGAGCGCAAGGCGACGGCGGACGCGCTTGCGAAGGCCGATGCGGCGGCGGCCGATCTCGCGCGTTTTCAGACGGCGAAGGAAACGAGCGATGCGGCGTATGAGGATCGGATCAAGGCGCTCGCGGAGGAACTCAAGCGTCTTCCGCCCACGGCCCAGCTTGCGGCCGACGCCCAGGCGGCGGTCTATGCGATCATGAAGGAAGAGGCCGATGAACTTGCCGCGACGATCGAGGCGGAAAATCGCGAGGCGGAGGCCCTGCGCGAGTATCGGCGTCATCGGGCGGAACGGCTTCTTTCGCGTCGGCAGGAGATTCTGCGCCGCATTGGAACGGATGCGGAAGACATGTCCCATCGCGCGCTCAAGGAACATCCCGAAGATCCGCGTACGATGCACATGCGCCAGGAACTCGAGGCGTTGCGCCTGCTGCAGGAGAAGAGCGCCCTCGAGGCCGAACGCAAGATCCGCGATCTCGCCGCGAAATTGCGCGATCGCGAAGGCGAGTTGAAGCGCCTGAGCGAACAGACGGCCGATGTCACCGTCATCTACCGCCAGTTGCAGGACGCGCGTGAAAAGCTGATGCATCGCGAAAAGGAGCTCATGGACGAACGGCAGCGTTCGGAAGTCGAACGCCAGCAGCATGCGGCGGCGCAGCAGGCGCTCATTACGCGATTGTCTTCGCTCGAACTGAGCTTGCCCGGCGGTTCTCATCAGTCCCAGGAGGCGCGCAAGGTGCGCCTTGCGCCGTGGATGGCGCTGAAAAAATAGGGAAAGCATGAAAACGCTCTCGCTCGTCGTTCCCGTCTACAATTCGCCCGACCTCGCGCGGGCGGTGTTGGCGCATCTCGACGAGTTGCGCGCGGCGGCGACGGCGCATGGTTTCGAACTCGTGGAGACGCTGTTCGTGGACGATGGATCTGCGGAGCCGCTCGACCTTGAGCCGTACCCCGGCGTGGTCGTTTTGCGCAATGAGATGAATCGCGGGAAGGGGTATTCCGTTCGGCGCGGCGCGCTTGCGGCGAAGGGGGAGTGGGTGCTCATGAGCGATGTCGACCTTTCGGCGCCGCTTGGCGAATTCGCGCGCCTTGCGCCTCGGGCGGAAGCGTGGATGGTGTGTGGCAGCCGGGCGGGACGCCCGGGGATGCCCTGCCGCCGCAAATTCCTTTCCTGCCTTTTCCATTGCATGGTGGCGCTGGCCGGCGTGACGGGCGTGAAGGATACGCAGTGCGGCTTCAAGCTCTTCCGCATGGAGGTGATGCGCCCCCTTTTCGAGGCGCTCAAGACGGAACGCTTTTCGTTCGACGTGGAACTCATCCGCCGTGTGCTGCGGGCGGGGGGGGCGGTTGTTGAAGTGCCCGTCGCGTGGCACGGCGGCGTGCGGAGTTCGCTGCGGGTTTCCACCGATGCGCCGCGGATGCTGTGGGATCTCTTTAAAATCAGTCGGGAGAAGTGACCATGCTTGAAACACCTCAGCCGGAACTTGGGAAAGACGATGTGGCGCGTGTGGCGAGCCTGCACGCGAAATACGGCGAGATCCGCCAGGCGCTCGGCGAAGTCGTGGTGGGCCAGGCCGAAGTCGTGGAGCAGGTGCTCGTGGCCGTGTTCGCGCGCGGCCATGCGCTTCTCGTGGGCGTGCCGGGCCTTGCGAAAACGCTGCTCGTGCGTACGCTCGCCGAGGTGCTCGATCTCGGGTTCAAGCGTGTACAGTTTACGCCGGATCTCATGCCGGCCGATATCACGGGAACGGACGTCTTGGATACCGATCCCGTCTCGGGGCGCCATTCGTTCCGTTTCGTGAAGGGGCCCGTCTTTACGAACCTTCTTCTGGCGGACGAAATCAACCGCACGCCGCCGAAGACGCAGGCCGCTCTCCTTGAAGCGATGCAGGAGCGCAGCGTGACCGTGGGCGAGCATACGACGCCCCTCGCGGCGCCGTTCTTCGTTTTGGCCACGCAGAACCCGATCGAACAGGAAGGCACCTATCCGCTTCCCGAAGCGCAGCTCGACCGTTTTCTCTTCAATATCAAGGTGGACTATCCCACCCTCGACGAAGAGCGCGCCATCATCCGCACGGTGACGGGAGGCGTTAAGAAGCCGCTTGCGAAAATCCTCTCCGCTTCGGAAATCGTCGCGCTCCAGGAGGTCGTCTCCCGCGTGCCGGCGGCCGATCACGTGATTGAATACACGGCCGATCTCGTGCGCGCGACGCGGCCGAAGGATCCCTCCGCGCCCGACTTCGTGCGCGAACTCGTTGCGTGGGGGGCTGGGCCGCGCGCGGGCCTTGCGCTCGTCACGGCCGGCAAGGCGCGGGCGATCTTGAATGGACGCGCCCATGTGACGACGGACGACATCAAGGCCCTCGCCTTGCCCGTGTTGCGCCATCGCCTCGCGACGACGTTCAACGCCGAGGCGGCGGGGGTGACGACGGACGAACTCGTGACGCGTCTTCTCTCAACGATCAAGCCGCGCCTCTAAAGCGGAAGACGAACGCGATGACGGGATTGGAGCGTCAGATGCGCTGGCTGCCCGCGCAGGCGTTGGAACGCCTCGCGCGGCTTGAGTTCGCCGCGCGCGGGGCGGTGGAAGGGTTCACCGCCGGGCGCCATCGGTCCGTTCGCAAGGGCGCGTCGAGCGAATTCGCCGAACATCGCGCCTACCAGCCGGGCGACGATCTGCGCAAGCTCGATTGGAAGCTCGTTGCGCGGCGCCAGCGCCTCTATGTGCGCGAGTACGTGGATGAAACGAATCTTCGCGCCACGATTGCGCTCGATTGCTCGGGGTCGATGGCCTATCGCGGCGAAAAGGCCGCAGGCGGGCTTTCGAAGTTCGACTATGCGCGCCATCTCGCCTCGCTTCTCGCCTATCTCCTCGTGCGGCAGCAGGATGCGGCGGGGCTCGTCACCTTCGATACGGCCGTGCGCACCTATCTGCCCGCCGCGGCCGTGCCCTCGCAGATCAGGCAGGTGCTGGAACGTGTGGACGGCGCGAAGCCCACGGGCGAAACGGATGCGGCGGCGGTTCTCCATGACGTCGCCGAGCGCATTCCGCGGCGTGGCGTCGTTTTCGTGGTGAGCGATCTCTTCGGCGACCCGGATGAACTCTTGAAGGCGCTCCACCATTTCCGGTTCCGTCATCACGAGGTGATTCTCCTCCAGGTGCTCGCCGAGGAGGAACGCACGTTTCCGTTCGAGGAGATGCTGGAGTTCCAGGACGCGGAAACGCATGCGCGGTGTCATGCGGATGCGGCGGCGGTGCGGCGCGACTATCTGGCGCGCTACGCGGCATGGCAGGAGAAAATCCGGCGGGGCGCGGGCGAGATGGCCGTGGCGCATGAAATCCTGTCAACGGCGACACCCTTCGAAGAGGCGCTCTCCGATGTCTTGGTGCGTTATCATTCTTAATCAATTTCGAAAAGGGAGGTTTACATGTCATTTAAAATCGGTTGTCATCTGTCCAGTGCCGGCGGCTATCTCGCGATGGGCCAAACGGCCGAATCGATCGGGGCGAACGTGTTCCAGTTCTTTACGCGCAATCCGCGCGGCGGAGCCGCGAAACCGATCGATCCGGCGGATGTGAAGGCGTTCCTTGCATTCGCCGCCGAAAAGGGAATCGGCCCGATTCTCGCCCACGCGCCCTACACGCTCAACGCCGCAGGGGCCGAGCCGCGCGTAAGGGAGTTTGCCGAGGCGACGATGACGGACGACTTGAAGCGCCTAGCGCTCACGCCCGGCGCGCTCTACAATTTCCACCCCGGCTCGCACGTGGGCCAGGGTACGGAGGCGGGGATTGATCTCATCGCGGGGATGCTCGGGCGCATCTTCGGCGCGCTCGCGCCGGCGGGGGCGCTCTCGACGACCGTGCTTCTTGAAACGATGGCGGGGAAGGGGAGCGAAGTGGGGCGCACCTTCGAGGAACTGAAGGCCATCATCGCGGGCGTTGAATCAACCCACCCGAACGCGCCGCGTCTCGGCGTGTGCCTCGATACGTGCCATGTGTGGGATGGCGGCTACGACATCGTGAACGACCTCGACGGCGTACTTGCGGCCTTCGATCGCATCTTGGGGCTCGACCGCCTCAAAGCCATCCACCTCAACGACTCCATGAATGCCTTCGCAGCCCACAAAGACCGCCATGCCGGCATCGGCAAGGGCAAGATCGGCGAGGCGGCCCTCGCGCGCGTCATCAACCATCCGAAGCTGCGCGATCTGCCGTTCTATCTGGAAACGCCGTGCGATCTCGATGGCTATCGGCGCGAAATCGCGCTTTTGAAGAGTCTGCGCGAAGAGGCGTAAACAACGAAACGTCAAAGGAGAACGAACGATGGTACGTGTTGCAATTGTCGGTTACGGGTTCATGGGCAAGACCCATTTCGCCGCGTGGCAGAAGGTGCGCGGGGCGAAAGTGGTTGCGGTGTGCGACGTCAATCTCGCGCAGCTGACGGCAAAGAATCGCGGGAACGTGGCGGAGGCGAATCAAACGGCCACGATCGGGAGCGAGGTGCGCGTGTGGGAGCGCGTGGAGGAAATGCTCGCGGCGGGCGGGCTCGACGTTGTGGATGTCACGCTCCCGACGCCGCTTCACGAGCCAACGGTGCTGAAGGCGTTCGCGGCGGGCTGCCATGTGCTCTGCGAAAAGCCGATGGCGCTCACGCTTGCGGCGTGCGATCGGATGCTCGCGGCGGCGAAGCGGGCGAAGAAGGTGTTCCTCATCGCGCAATGCGTGCGGTTCTTCCCGGCGTATCGAAAGCTCGCCGAGCTCATCGCGGGCGGGACGTACGGGAACGTGGTCGCGGCCGACTTCGGGCGCTTCATGTCCGTGCCGAAGTGGTCGCCGAAGGGGGCGAGCTGGCTCCTCGACGAGGCGCAGTCGGGCGGCGTCTATGTGGATGCCCACATCCATGATGCCGACTACATCGCCTCGCTCTTCGGTTTGCCGAAGAGCGTCCGCTCGTGGGCGAACCGCGACGCGCGCGGCTTCACGCGCCACACGACGACGCACTACGATTACGGCGACGGGCGGCTTGTCACCTCCGATAGCTCCTTTGCCGCGACTGATACCTTCCTCTTCGACGCTTCGGCGAAAGTGTTTCTCGAAAAGGCCACGATCGTTTTGGGCGGCAAGGGCGCGCCGCCGCTCGTCGTCTATCCCGAAAGCGGGCGCCCGATCGAGCCGCGGCTGGGAACGGCCAGCGGCTACGAGGCCGAAATCGCCTATTTCCACGCGCTCGTGTGCGGCCGCAAGCCGAAGGACGAAATCCTCACGGCCGAAGACGCGCGTGAGTCGATCCGCCTCGTTCTCGCGGAAAAGAAGGCCGCCGCAACCGGAAAGCCCGTGAAAGTCGGGTGAAAAGCCTCCAGTCACCCTGCACCCGGCACCATCACATTTCCAGAACCTGATTGGCAAATTCCTCGAGATCATCGTAGCGGCCGGCGGCGTAGGGGTCGAGGTTCGTGGGTTGGCCGTTGACGATGAACACCTTGCCGCCCGCCTGGAGGGTGAGGCGGGGAAGGCCGGCTGCGGGGTAGACGGTGAGGGAGGTGCCGAGAACGAGGAGGACCTTTGCGCGGATGGCGAGTTCCTGGGCCCGGGTGAACGCCTCTTCGGGCAGGGATTCGCCGAAGAAGGTGATGTCGGGCTTGAAGACGCCGCCGCAGGCGCAGCGCGGGACGTCGGCCTTCGTGAGAGGCGTGGGCCTGGTGGCGAGCATTGCGCAGATTTCGGTGAAAGTTCTGGCGGCGCCGCAGTCGCGGCAATGATGGACGATGCCCGAGCCGTGCACTTCGTAGACGGGCGAGGAGGCGGCCTTCTGGTGGAGCATGTCGATGTTCTGGGTGATGATGCCCGCGAGGAGGCCGAGGTCCTGAAGGTGCTTGAGGGCGCGGTGGACGGGCCCTGGCGTGTAGTCCTTCAGGCCGTAGACGAGTTCGCGCGCGCCGTTATAGTAGATGGAGGGATCGCGGTCGAACCAGTCGATGTCGAAAATCCGCTCGGCGTCGGGCTCTTTGTAGAGCCCCTGGGGGCCGCGGAAATCGGGAATGCCGCAAAGGGTGGAGATGCCGGCCCCCGTCAGCGCCGCCGTGCATGGACTTGCCCTCAAAGCTTCAATCAATTTTTGCATGATAGAATCCTCGTTTCTTTTCGAAGAAGATTTTACTCTATTTCCCCTGTCTTTGTCAATCTTTCCGTCGGTGGCGTGTCGCCTATGGCGGGTTGAGGCAAGGAGCGCGGTTTGTTGGTTGAATTATGAGGTATTTTTATGGGGTTGAGTCTTGTCAGAATGTTTTCTGGTTTGATACAATATTACCCTCGCTCGGGCAAGGGTGCCATGGGCTGTCGTAAACGAAAAAGGATAAATCATGAAACGTTCGATTCTATTGGGGATCTGTTTGGCGCTTGCGAGTGTGGCAACGGCGGCGAATTGGAAATTCAAGATGCCGCTTTTGGTGCCGGAGGTTTTGGAGAAGACCTATGAAGCGACGACGTGCGTGCCGTTCGATGCGCAGCTCAAGGTGACTGTGGCCTGTGCGGACGGCGCGGCGGATGCCGCCTGGGTGGCGGGTAAGATGAAGGCGTGGTTCCTTTGCTCTGCCGGCGCGAAGGCGGTGCCGTTTACGGGGGAACTCGCGGGAACGAGCGACGAGGCCTATGCGATTGACGCGAAGCCGGGTTCGCTTGCGATTCGCGCGCGTTCGATGAAGGGCGTCAAGTGGGCGCTCATGACGATCCGGCAGATTGCCCAGCCGAAGCGCGGCACGCTCAAGGTGGAAGGCTACGAGGTGCCCGCGTTTTCGGTGAAGGATGCTCCGGAGATTGCGTTCCGCGGCCTGCATATCTGCGCGTTCCCGGAGAACACGCTCGCGCGTATCGAGCGCATGATCCGGATGGCGGCCTATTATAAGTTCAACCATGTGGTTCTGGAACAGTGGGGCACGTTCCGTTCCGAGAAGTATCCGTGGTACGGCTGGAAGGACGGCTACCTCACGGTTGGCGAGTGCCACCGCCTTGCGGCGATTGCGAAGGATCTCGGCGTGACGCTCATTCCGCAGGTCAACGTGTTTGGCCACGCGACGGCGGCGCGGTCGATGTCCGGCAAGAACGCCCACCTCGATCGCGACCCCACCTATCAGCCGCTCTTCGAACCGCTCGCGGGATGGAACTGGTGCCTCTCGAACCCGCACGCGCGCGAGGTGATCGCGGGGTTGATCGGCGAACTCCACGAGGCGTTCGACCGGCCGCCCTACGTGCACATCGGCTGCGATGAGGCACATGCGCCGTCTTGCGCGGCCTGTTGCGGAACGGATTACCGGGCGCTCCTCGCGAGCTTCATCAGCTTTGCGGCGGAGACCGTCGAGAAGCGCGGCGCACGGCCGATGATGTGGCACGACATGCTCCTGAGAGCCGGCGATCCGCGCTGGCGCGGGTTCTATGCGAACGGGTCCGCCGCGACGGCGGCGCTTGTGGGAACGCTTTCGAAGAAGACGGTCATCTGCGACTGGTACTACGGTACCGACATGGGGGGGAGCGCGAAGAAGGCGACGAGCCTTGTGGGCAAGTATCCGACGCTCGAATATTTCAAGGCGCAGGGCTTTGATACGCTCACCTGCCCGTGGAAGGAGCCAACCGGCATCAAGGCCCAGGGCGAATACGCGCGGAAGAACGGCTTCTTCGGCGTTCTGGGTACGGTGTGGCATTTCTTCCAAGGCGACGATCTGCGGATCATCTACACCCGCACCGCGAGCCATGCCTGGAACCAGAAGTCGGCAGATGCCACTAAGCCGGGGCTTGCCGAATTCTCCACGCATTGGCGCCAGGTGGGTTGGGAGACGCGCGGGGGAGGCGCCTACCGCGAAGGCGGCGTCTACGACGACCAGGTTTCCGGCCAGGTGTTCCGGTAAGTTCGAGCGGTGCCGCACCACAGGGACTGTCCCCCAGGGCATCGGATGTTGGCACAAAAGAAAGGTTGGACAAAAGTGAAATCAGCTTTTTTGACGGTGGCCGCGGCGTTCGCTTTTGCGGCGTCGGCTTCGACGATGGAAATCTGGAGCAACCAGCCTGCCGTGGACTGGAATGACCGCTATCCCATCGGGAACGGTCTCGTGGGGGCGATGGTGGCGGGCGCCGGCGAAACGCGCATCCAGTTCAACCATGGGCGCCTCTGGGGCGGCAAGCCGCACGACTATGCGCGGCCAGACGCGGTGAAGGCGCTGCCGGAAATTCGCCGGCTCGCCTTGGCGGGCAAGAAGAAGGAAGCGGCGGCGCTTGCGGACAAGTGCTTCATGAGCGTGCCTCTTCGGCAGAAGCCCTTTGTTCCGTGCGGGGAGGTGGTCGTGCGCTTCCCGGGGAAGACGGCGGATCTCCGCCGTTCGCTCAATCTCGAGACGGGGCTCCATGCGGCCACGTTTTCACTCCCCGAGACGGGAATCACCCAGGAAACCTTTACGCCGTATGACGAACCGGAATTCCTGTTCCATCGCATTCAGGCGGCGAAGCCCGGTCAGTTGAACTGCACGGTTGCAATCGGGATGCTCCATAAGGACGCTCGGGTGACGCCCGATGCCAGTGGCCTTGTGCTTGCGGGCCGCGTGGAAGAGGGCGGCGTGAGCTTCTGCGCGAATCTGCGCGCGACGGCGCGCGGTGGTACGGTGCGTGTGGAAAGGGGACACCTTGTCATTGCCGGTGCGGACGCGTTGGAACTGCGCCTTGCGGTGGCGACGAACATGAAGAGCTGGAAGGAAATCGCGGGCGATCCCGTGCCGGTATGCACGGCGGCGCATCAGCGCCTCGCGGGAAAGACCTACGACGAGGTGCGTGCGGCGCATGTGAAGAAATTTTCGTCGATCGTGAACCGTGCGCGGCTCGATCTCGGTGAAGACCCGGCACTTGCGAATCTCTCCACGCCGGAACGCCTCGAACGCCAGGCCCAAACGCACGATCCGGCCTTCGTGGCGCTCATGTTCAATTTCGGCCGCTATCTGCTCATCTCGTCTTCGCGTCCGGGCGGCGAGCCCTCGAACCTGCAGGGCATTTGGAACTGCTTGCTGAAGCCGCCGTTCGAGTCGAAGTACACGTGCAACATCGATACGCAGATGAACTACTGGCCGGCGGAAGTGACAGGACTTGGCGATCTCGTCGAACCGCTCGAGCGGGCGATCCATGAACTCGCGGAGAGCGGTGCGCGCACGGCGGCGAAGTTCTATGGCGCGAAGGGCTGGGTGCTGCACCACAACTTCGACGGTTGGCGCGGTACGGCGCCGGTGGACGGTGCCGCCTGGGGGGTATGGCAGACGGGCGGCGCGTGGCTTTGCTACCACCTGTGGGAACATTGGCTCTATACGCGCGACCGCGCGTTCCTTGCGCGGTCGTGGGGGCCGATGCGCGGCTCGGCCGAGTTCTTCACGGATTCGCTCATCCGCCATCCCGTGACGGGCCACCTCGTCACTTGCCCCTCGTCCTCGCCGGAACATGGCGGCATCGTGGCGGGGCCGGCGATGGATACGCAGATTGTCCGCGCGCTCTATGAGGCGCTGCTTGTGGCGGCGAAGGAACTCGGGAAGGAAGACGACCCGGTGGTCGCCAAGGTGCGCGAACAGCTGCCGAACCTCGAGCCGGAACACATCGGCCGGTGGGGACAGCTGCAGGAATGGGTGGAGGACGTGGACGACCCGAAGGACAAGCATCGCCACTTTTCGCATCTCTGGGCGGTCCACCCGGGCGCGGAGATCACGTTCGACACGCCGAAGCTGCTTGAGGCGGCCAAGACGTCGCTCATCGCGCGCGGCGACGAGGCGACGGGCTGGAGCATGGGCTGGAAGGTCAACATGTGGGCGCGCTTCCATGACGGCGACCGCGCCGAACGCATCATGCACAACCTCTTCATTCCGAAGTCCCGCGTGAAGGAATGGGATCGCGGCTACCTCTTCCAGAGTCTGCTCGATTCGTGCGGGCATCGGAGCGTGAAGACGTTCCAGATCGACGGCAACTTCGGTCTTACGGCCGGCGTCGCCGAACTGCTCCTCCAGAGCCATCGCGTGACGGAGAAGGGCGAGACGCTGATTGAAGTGCTGCCGGCTTTGCCTTCGCGTTGGCAGAACGGTTCGGTGAAGGGCTTCCGCGCGCGTGGCGGCCATACGGTGGACTTCACGTGGCGTAACGGCAAGGTCGTCGACGTTGCCGTCCATGGCGGCGTGACGCCCTACAAGGTGCAGTACGCCAAATAGGCGCTACCCGCATTTGCCTGTGGGATGAAAATCGATCGAATAATCGACTAATAGTTTCTTATTCTTGACCAACGCGGCCGAATCGAAAATATGGTATAATTCTCGTCAACGCATGAAGTCTCCGTCGACGTGACGACGGGACGTGGAAAGAAAGGAACCTGACGATGATGAAAGCCCTGATCCTCCCGCTGGTCGCGGGGCTCGCCTGCCTGGCGACGGCCTATGAGATGCGGCTCAATCCCGCGCTGCCGATGACGGTGGGCGTGGATTGCCGGAACGAGAATCGGTTCGTGGGTAAGATTGCCGACCTGCAGCTGAGCTTCGATGGCGTGAGCACCCATCGCGGGGCGGCCAAGGCCGGCGACCGGCTCGTGAACCCGCCTGGACGGAAAGCGGCCACGACGTGTCGTTTCAGCTGCCGTTTCACCACTTCGGACGCTGCGAAGAGCCAACGGCTGATCAACAACCTCACGCCGGGGAAGGGCAATGGGTTCCTCATCGACATCTATCGGCAGCATTTTCGCATCGTCTGCGGATCCTTCCCGGGTGCGATCAACCATCCGCGTCCCATCCCCGCCGGACGCGAAGTCACGGTGGCCTTCGAACTTTCAGCGAACGGCGACGGCGTGATGACGGTCGACGGCGAGAAGTTCGTGGCATTCATGGCGCCGCGTCCCACACCGCCCGAGAAGAACGGCGTGCTGACCGATGCCTCCACGCCCTGGAAGATCCGTTTTGCCGATGCCGGT
>JAZLJP010000036.1:0-45243 GCA_045617985.1 Kiritimatiellia bacterium | reverse complement strand
CGGGAGACGGCGCCTGGCGGGCGTGCCTTCCATCGTCCGCAGGGCGCCCCTTCGGCGGCGGCTGGCGAACACGCGACATGCCTTGAGCGGAAGTCGCCCGACGAGTCGGCGGCGGTGGCGGCGGCGCATGGTGCGAATGGCGATGGAGCGGCCGCCCGTGAGACGGGCCCAAGTAAAACGGATCCGAATAGAACCCCGGCTCCGTCGCATAAACGGATTCGTGCATGACCGCCGGGAGCATCACGGGCTGCCCGACAGGTCCTACGGAGATGAGCGTAGGGTTGTCATAGGGGATTCCGAGATCCGAATAGGCATACGGATCGATACACCCGCCAATCAGGCCTCCAAAGCCCATGGCCAGAATGGGGAAAAGCGCTGTCATCTTCATAGGGAACCGCCTTTCTGCTGAGAGAGGAGCTTATCGAACGAAGAGAATCGTGCCGTTGCTCACGCAATAGAGGCCATTTGGGCGGGCATCGAGGAGGTAGCTCGGCTGATCGACGAGCTTGAAGGCGGCATTCGGCTTCGCGTCCCACGCAACAAGCCGCATGCCGTCGCGCAGGCGGCGCTCGCCCACCGCCACGCCGATTTGCGCGCCGTCTTCAAAAGACGCCGTCGTCTTCGTGAAGGTTCCGCTTGTGCCAACGCACGTCCCCTTGAGGCTCCAATCCTCGCCGCAGGCCGAAAGATCCAAAACGGCACCGTTCTTCAGGATACAGCCCCAGAAGTTGGAGGTGATCGGCTTGAAGCGCTTGTAGACAAAGAGGTCGCCGTCGTAACCGACCTCCGTCGACGAAGCCCGCGCGATGTAGGTGCCGATATGAACGTTGACGCCGTTGAGGCGCAGAGGCCCGGTCAGGACATCAAGCGTCGTCTCCAACCCCACAAAGTCGCCCTTGTAGAACTCGATCGGCCCGTTGAGAACAATCGTACCGCGCGTCGCGGTCGTCCGCGCGAAGTAGCAGTTGCCCTGCGTGTTCATCCTGATCGTATGCCCCGCAAGGTCGAGCGTCGTGGGACGGAAGGAATAGCCGAGAACCGCCCAGGAATTGAAGTCGATGAGCGTATCCTTCGTCACGCGCACGGTCGTGGCCTGGCAGTACGACCAGTTGCTCGCAAGCGCGGTCGTGTTCACCCAGTTGCCGCCATCAAGCTCGAAGGCATACTCGTGGCATTCGCGCGAGCCGTCCATGTCCAGCCGGCCGCCTTCGCCCACCCGGATCTGATTGCCAGGCGCGCCCAACCGGTAATCGGTGCCCCAGCCGACCGCGTGCACCGTTCCGCCAAGGACCTCCGTGCCGCCGAGGTAGCACTGGTTGTGGAGCGTGGGCTTGTAGTCGCCCGGGCCCTCCTTGACGAGTTTCACCGTGCCCGCGAGCTTGAGCGTCTCGCCCATTTCCGTCTGCCATTCCGCAACGTCGAGATGGAGCTCGCCCGTCGCCGCAAACTCGTCTTCCGTCACAACCGGGCCAAGGAGGAACTTGCCCGAGGTCGAGGCGTTCGCAAGGAAGGTCGCCCCACCGTTCACGACATCCAGAAGCCCGCCCGCGCCGTCGGCCGTGCGCCGCGCCGGCACGTAGTCGTGTACCAGCGTCGTCCCCTCGTAGATCTTGAGCGAATAGAGACGGAACGCCTGGAAGCGCCGCGGCGTGCCGTCGTTGTTCTCGCCGAAGATGCAGATGGGATAGTCGCACGGCGTATTCACGGTGGTGATTTTGTAGGCCGTTCCGTTCAACGTCATCTTGCCGTTTTCAAGGACAACCCGAAGGTCGGTATCCGCCATGGCGCCGCTCTGCGCCTCGCCGTACGTCGCGTTGCAGAAGAAGCCATTGAGATTCGAGGTGTTGTTGTAGTAACGCAGCAGAACGCCGTAAGCGGAAGTATCGCCCTTCATCGCCCCGAAGAAGGACGACCAATTTTCCGAGCGCGTGCAAGTATAGAGGTGCGCCTCGATCTTCGTATTGGTCTTGGCCTTGTAGCCCGTATTGATGTACGCGCCGGAATAGGAATCGATGAACTCCAGCCGCTGGTAGCCGTTCGCGTTGGAGGTATCCGTAATCGTACCCGTGCCGTTGAGGCGCGAGAGGTAGAGCTTGTGGCCGTTCAAATCGACCGTGCAATCGATCGGCACGTCCATGCCGCGCCAGTCGCAGTCTGCCGCCAAAGTCACGGTACGCCCGTCGCCGAAAATGATTTCGCGGTAGGCGAGCGTCTGCCCCGCCGGCCAGTTGAAGGTCGTCGTCGAACCGATGAGCACTGCGGAATCCGCCGTGGGGATCACCCCCGGGAGTTCGTCGCCCGCCGCATTGTAGCAGGTCCAGTTCGCGGGGTCGGAGAAGCGGTTCCGATTGCCGGCACCGGTCCACACGGCCTTATACGGAATGTTCTCGGGCAGCGTCGCAACGAGCGCGCCGTCCACCACCGAAAGCGTCATCGGGAGATTCGCCACGCGAAACTTCGCCTCGTCGCCCGCCGCGAGGCCGCCGCGAATGAGCGTGAATGCGCCCGTGTCGTTGGAGGTTTCGCCCGTCTGCACAAAGCGGATCGTCACGGGGTTCTCGACGCTCGCGCCCGAGAGATCCACCGTACCCGCCGTGATCGAGTCGTTCGCCCCGGGAACGACGTCGAGCATCACAACCGTGCCGCCCGCGAGCGTGAGCGTGCCCGCAACGCGCGCGATACCCGCCACCTGATTCGCGAGCGAAAACACGCCCTGCGCCACGGTGAGCGAGGCGAAGTCCGTCACCGCGCCCATCTCGATCTGGCCGCGGCCCTCCTTGCGAATGTTCGCGCCGGCAAGCCCCGCCGCCGCCGTCACCACGCCGTCATAGACCGTGATGCCCGTCGCCGTCTCGTTGTAGGCGTAGCCATACTGGAACGCCCCCGTGCCCAGGTTCGGGTAGAACGTGTTGTGCGCGGTATCGAAAAGACCCACGCGCCCGGCGGCATCGCGCCACGGGATGAAGCTGCGCTCGAGCGTGCCGCCATCCGAAATCTCGAGGGAGTAGAGCTTCATGAGACACCACGAGCCGTCGGCCTTCTTGCCGTTGGCCGCCGCCGTGTTGAGGTTGAAGATGAACATCGTGTTCTTCCCCCCGTCAACCTGGCCCGTGGCCGTGATGAAGCCGAAGGTGCCGTTCGCCTGCGGCCAGGAGGCCTGGTTTTCAAGGCAGGAGATCGTGACATCCGTTCCGTACGGCATCACCGACCCCGTATTTTCAACGCCCGAACGGTTGAACACCGTGCCGGGTTTCGCCGAATGCGAGAAGAAGACGAAGGCGTTCGTCATGAAATTCTCATTGCGCGCGCCGAAGACGCCCGCCCAGTTTCCCGGCTGCGTGGCCGCCACGTTGACACGGGTCACAACCTTCGTCGTCGCCGTATGCGTGTAGAGCGTATCGATGTACTGCGTGCCCGTCGATTCGATGTAGTTCAGTTTCGCCGCCACGTCCCCTTCATCGGTGAAACGCCCTGTGCCCTGGTTCCCGTAGAACTTCCCTTCCACGAAATCCCAAAGGCCCGCCTCGCCCGCCGGATTGCGGCACGGCACGAAGTCGCGCACGCGCACGACGGCCTCGCCCCGCCGTTCGCGGATGACGCAGGAATAGAGGCGCGCAACCGCAGGGCTGTTCGCGACGTTCGCCTGATTGACGGCAAAGAGGTAGCACGAGTAGGCGCTCGCGTTGCCCGTACCTGTGACGAACGGCACACCGTCCACGCAGCAGGGGCCGCACTTGTCAAGCCACACGGAATAGATTGTCTCCGCCGTAACGGGAAGCGCGGTCAACGCTTCCGTTCCGCCCATGCCGGCATAATGCTTCGTGCCATTGGTATTCCAAATCCAGCCTGCAGTCTGGTCCACATTGTTCTGGGCCGCGCGCGCCCCGAAGAAACCGAAGCCCGCGCCGTTCGCCGGGAGCAGGGGAAATGCCACACGAATGTCGGCCAGCGTGTTCGGGCCGGGGAACACCCCCGTATCGATCCACTCTGCCCCCGTCGAGGCGATGTAGGAAAGGCGCGTATAGCCGGCGGGCAACGCCGTTTCGGCCGGTTCATCCGTCGGTACCAAAACGAGATTGCCGCTTTCAATCGCGAGCGCCACCGGCCAGCCCGTCGTCACGAGCGCGAACTTCTCGAGGTCGCCCGCCGTGAGATTCGCGCCCTTGACGAGTGCGCGCGCCGCCGCGAGCGAAGAGCGGCCCTGCAACGCCACCTCCACCTTCACGGGATGCGCCGCATCGGCACCCGAGAATGCGAGGCTTGATGTCTCGATCGCCCCGTTCGCCGAAGTGCCGACGTCGAAAACAAGCGTCGCGCCGCCCGTCAGGGTGACGGGGGCGGAAGAGGCCACCGCCTTGAGAAGACGCGCCTTGCCCGAGACGAGCGTGAACGGCACGGCAAGCGTCGAGATGTCGAAACGCACCTCGTCGCGCCCCGTCTTTTCAAGCGCCGTCGCCCCCGCGAGATCCGCCGCCGTGAGCGTGCCGTCGAGCACGCGGAGCGTCGTCGAATCGCCCATTTCAAAAGCAAGCCCGTAGGTGAACAGCCCCAAGCTCGTACCCGCGTTCGGATAGAATACGCCGTTCGCGCGATCGTACACGCCCAATTCGCCGGTTCCCGAACGCGCAGGAACGAAGTCGCGCACAAGAGCGCGATCCGCCCCGTCGTACGCCTTGAACGAATAGAGACGCATCGGTTGCGCACGGCGCGGCGCATTGTTGTTGCTGCCCGCGAAGATGTAGAGGTCGCCCGCATACGGCTCCTTGTCGTTGTAGGTGATCGTCTTCTTTTCGCCGTTGATCGTCATCGAGCCCTTCTCCAGCGTCGCCACCACGTCGGCGTTCGCGAGGTTGGCCGAGGTCTGCGCTTCGCCGTAGGTGTTGTTGCAGAAGAGGCCGTTGAGTTTGTCCGTATTGTTGTAGTACCGCAGCGTTACGGCCTGAGTGGACGAGTCGGCCCCCATCGTGCCGAAGAATTCCGACCAGTTTTCCTTCCGCGCGTAGGTGCGGAAGTGCGCCTCGATTTTTGCGTTGGAAGTGGGCCGATAGCCCGTGTTGATCCACTCTACGCCCGTCGATTCAAGCCAGTTGAGCTGTACCACGCGGTCGTCCGGGCCAAAGAAGCTGCCCGTACCGAGATTGCCGTAGAACTTGCCCTCCACCTTGTCCCAAAGGCCCGCTTCGCCCGACGGATTGCGGCACGGCACGAAATCGCGCACCGCGTTCAATCCCTCGATCTGCTTGTAGGAATAGAGCTTCATCGCCTGATGGCGCCAGGGGTTGCCGCACATGTTGCCGCAGAAGAGGAAGATGTTCCCCGTGTACGGCGCCACCGAGGTGGAAATCGTCGCCGTCACGCCATTCGCCGTCACGCTTCCGGCCCGAAGGGTCGCCTGAACGTCCTTCTCCGCCATGTTCGCAATCTGCGCTTCCGTGTAGGTGGCGTTGCCGAACCAGCCGTTGATCGAGGTGGTATTGTTGTAGTAGCGCAACAGCACGCCATCCGTGGAGTTGTCATGGCTCGTGGCGCCGAAGAACACGCCCCAGACCTGCGTCCACTTGAGCGCATGGAACGAGGCCTCGATGCACGTATTGGGCGTAGCCGAAGCGCCCGTATCGATGTACTGCGTACCCGACGAGGCAATCCACGCAAGCGGCGAATAGCCCGCCGGCAACGCCACCTCGGCTTGCGCCGCCTGCACGCCAACCAAGGCCAGAGCCACGCAAACCAACTTCGAAAACCGACTCGACATCTTTCTCATAGGAATATCCCCCTCTTTCAAGTTGCGGATATTATACCCGTTCCTCCCGAAAACTGTCAAACCAAAATCTCAATCCCCGATCTGGCGGCTGGGAAGCGGCGCCGTTTTCGATTCGCCGTTCGGTTCCCGCAGGTATCGCGCCCACCGAGCGCGCCGGGCGATCGCCTCCCCGCCAACCGACTTTCCCTCGTGGCAAGAAACGAAAATCGTGATCGCCGGATTGAACCCACCCAATCGTTCGAGAAATTCCTGCATCCCGACCTTCGCCAGATAACCATCCCCGTCCCGATGCACGATCAATTCGTTTCCAATGTACATTCCGGGATGTTCCACCACTGCCGCCAGCTTGCATACAATCACTTTTGATAGAACCGACGGGCGAGAACAGGAAACTTCCTGAGGATTTCCTTGTCCTGGGTGTAGAGCGTGCCACCAAGCTCTAGCGCAAGGGCAACGAATTGCGCATCATAACCGGTAATTCCATGTTCTTCTACCAAACGAAGGACTTCGGCAGGTTCTGGATCTTGCTCTCCTACACGAAGAACCGACAACAACTGGCGGTAAATCCCGACTGCGATTTCGCGGTCAAGTCGTCCGGCCTTGATCAAAGTCGAGAATATGTTCATGACCTCATATCGCCAAAGACGCGGCACCCGCCAGTCGGAATCCGAAGCTCGCAAGGCAAGCGCTGCCGAAGTGGCTTCAGAGTCAATTACGCACGAGACTATGAGGTTTGAATCAGCGATGATCATTTGCGGCAGGCCTTTCGCGCCTTGTCAAGTTGTTCAAGGGTCAAAGGAGCACCACGCAAACGAACCGGCTTCGGGAATGCAACTGCCTCGCGAGGCATTTGCCCCATACACCATTCGAGACAAACAATGATCTGCTGGTTGAGGGATCGGCGGTTTTCGCTCGCCATTGCCTTCAACCAGTCATGCACCCGTTGAGGTGGATCTCTGACCAATATAGCAGACATACTCTCCTCGCTTTCGAATTGATACTATTATGCTATATTTGGTGTTGCTTGTCAATAGGGCTTCCAGGAGTTTCCAACCTCGCGCGGATATGCCCCGGTCGGCAATGAACGGAATGCAGACGCTTCGCCTACGCAGTTTTCGGCGAAAAGCGTCGTGGCAACAACGCTTCGAACCTGGTCAATTCTTTGACAGGACCGAACCTACCAATGGCGCAGTGACGGGGTGACGTCTTGAACAATGACCCTCAATCACCGCCTCCAAGGCTAAACGCCTCCGCGATCTCTGCGCTCTCCGCGTGAGACATCTTCCTCACGCAGAACGCTAAGAGCGCAGCGGTCTGTCCCCTGCACGAAGGCCAGGTTCCCTATGGCACAGCCGCCAATGGGGACAGTCCCCCGTCGGGCGCGCTCACCGAGCGTGCCGCACATCACCTCCAGCATTCGTCCCACACGCGCCAACAATCCATGTCGATCTCGCGCTGCAGCACCCCTTTAAGATTGGAGAAGGTGAAATCCGTGAAGCCGTCGCACATTCGCACATTCAAACATTCGACCATTCGAACATTTAGGGACACGCCAATGGAGGACTGTTCTCGCAAAATCAAATTTCCTACGGCCTCAAGCATCCGATCGGACAGATCAAGACACCATCCTCCGGGCGACGATACGCGAACTGCCCGACGGCAGTGAGCACCATCTTGAAAGCTGGTGGAGGTCCCTTCTTGGCTTGGATCAACTCATCCAATCTCATCAGGGTTTTCACTCCCTCCTCAATCAGAGACCGTCCACCCAACTTGACCTCAATCAAAGCATAAGTTCCATTCATGAGATGTACAACTGCATCGCATTCCAGTCCCGAACGGTCATGGTAATGCCGTACTTCGCCCTCAAGGGTATCAGCGTACACACGCAGGTCGCGTACGGCCATCGTCTCAAAGAAGAATCCTAATGTCTTCAGATCGTTCATCAACTCGCCGGGGCCAATCGCCATCGCCGCAGCAGCCAGCGAAGGATCAACGAAATACCGCGTGTCAGATGTGCGCACGGCATCCTTTGTCCGAAGATTCGGGCACCATGCTGGCATATCCTCGACAACGAAGATTTTCCGCAATGCATTCAGATAGGAGTAGACCGTGTCATCATCAAGCGTTGTCATCTCATGCGTGCAAAGGTCGGCCTTGATGACCTTAGCCGTCGCCTGCGTCCCTTGCAACCGCGCGTACGAACGCATGATCCGTCGTGCACGATCCGCGTCTCGGGCGACCCCATCCACACGCGAAACGTCACGATTGACCACTGCATCAACAATATTTCTCGCCACCATCAATGACGCCCGCTTGCCCATCCGTAGCGATTGTGGCCAACCTCCGCGGCAAACCAAATCGGCAATTTCCTCCAATTGAAGTTCGTGCGCGGCAGGGGCACGATCCTCCCATCCCCGTGAAAACAAGTCGCCCAGACTTACCGTTCCAGAAGACTCTCCCGATTCCCATAGTGACATCGGCCGCATCTTAAGCCAAGAAAAACGCCCGGTTCCAGAGTGTTTGAGTTCATCGATGTCGACTGGAACCGCCGAGTAAGTGAGCATGAAACCACCGATAACACCCTCACGATCTGCACGATGACGGATGGCGTCCCACAACTGAGGCGCAATCTGCCACTCGTCAATGAGCCGTGGACGTGCTCCGTCAAGGATCGAGGACGGCGAAATCTGAGCGCGAGCGATATTCTGCTCGCGAAGTTCAGGTTCATCCATGAAGATTGTGCTTTTGGCAACTTGATAGCAAGTCGTCGTCTTACCGCACCACTTTACTCCCTCCACCAAAACCGCTGCGGAAGACTCCAACTTGAGTGCCAAAAGATCATCAACTACTCTTTTTCTATAATCGATCATAATGGACAGTATTATGCCATATTTAACTCACAATGGCAATCCGTTCGGGTAGTTGGCCGTTTTTCATTCGGGTAGTTGGCAACTTTTCGTTCGGGTGGTTTGTTCATTTCCATTCGGTGAGTTCCAGACTGAAGGGACGATTCCATTCCGAGTCGGGCCCGCCCATCAAAAACGAAATCGTCCCTTAAGTCCCTTGCGTCCGGACGTCCGGAAGTCCTGAACAACGACCCTCAACGTCCCTCAATCGGTGCGGCACACATCAGCCGAGGTCACTGCCAACAGCAACCGCCCTGAAGGTCACACGCCTCCGCGTTCTCATAATTGGCAAATGAGCAGCCGTACATCTGCCTCACGGCCCGACCGGAGTAAATCACCGTACACGATTTCACATCATTCGACATCTTGCGAAAGGAATTCAGGTTATCCGTAAAACATTCGTTTGCGGTCGAGGATGATTTGATCTCAAAGGCCGCGAGATCACGTCCGTTCTCCTCCACCAAATCCACCTCCAGTTGTCGCGCATCCCGATAGTAGTAGAGGTTCGGTTCCTTCCCCACATTGAGTTTCCGCTTCAGGAAGTCCCCCACGACCATATTCTCAAAGAGATTGCCAAATAGCGGATGTAACGCGACCTGGCCGGCATTCTGAATTCCCAACAGGTAAGCGGCGAGACCAACCTCTGAAAAATAGATCTTGGGACTCTTGACCAGTCTTTTCCCAAGGTTGCGATAATAGGGCGGGAGGCGAAACACGATGTAGCTCGCTTCGAGAATCGACAACCAGTTGTTTAACGTCACGGCGGAAACACCGACCTCACCGGACATCGCCTGGAGATTCGCCACTTGGCCCACACGGCCAGCCAGTAGCCGAACAAAAAGCTCAAACTTGGACTGGTCCTTGATGGCGGCCAACTGTTGGACATCTCGCTGTACATATGTTTCAAAATAATTTTTGTACAGAAGTCGGGCATCCACTTGCTGGTCATAGATTCGAGGCATGAATCCCCTCCACACCCATTCCTCACGTGATTGCCGCACGCCCACCTTCTTCAGTTCTGAAAACGAGGGCGGCAACAACTTCAGGAGCGCCGTCCGTCCGGCAAGCGATTGGCTGATTTCGGCCTTTAAACGTGGTTGATGCGAACCCGTTAGGATGTATTGCCCGTTTTTCCTCGTCCTGTCGATGACTCCCTGGAGGTAACTCAGAAGGTCGGGCACACGTTGTACTTCATCGATAATCAACGGAGCCGGGTAGGATTCAAAGAATCCCCGCGGATCTTCTATTGCATGGCGACGAATGTCCGGATCTTCCAGACTGGCATACGAATAATGCGGGAAGGTCATTTGCGCCAATGTCGTCCTCCCCGATTGCCTTGGGCCAACAATCGTCACCGATGGAAATTGTCGGGCCAAATCTCTCAAATGGCTGGTCGCTTCTCTTGAAAACATGTCCACGTTCCTTTCGAAAACGACCGCCATTGTATCATAATGTTGGACAAAAATAAAGTTCGACTTTATTTTTGCACCGATTACACATCCGCCCCGCTTCGCGGCTTCGCCGTGCCGCACGAGCAATCTGCATCGGCAGGTGGACATTCCGCAACTTCCCGGTCGCACGGTCCGTCAACTGGCGCCGCAGCGTGTTCCCGAGGTCCGATCTACGCCCTCTGCGTGAGACGCCTTCCTCACGCTGAGAGCGCAGAGGTCTGTCCCCTGCACGAAGGCCAGATTCCCTATGGCACAGCCGCCAATGGGGACAGTCCCCCGTCGGGCGCGCTCACCGAGCGTGCCGCACATCACCTCCAGCATCCGTCCCACACGCGCCAACAATCCATGACGATCTCGCGCTGCAGCACCCCTTCAAGATTGGAGAAGGTGAAATCCGTGAAGCCGTTGTCGACCTTTCCCGTGACGCAATATTGGCAAAACTGATGGTAGTTTTTCGTCAGCAGGTCATATCCCTGCGACAAACTTGGATTCCCCATCGCCTCCAATGCGCGCCGGGCGATCGCCTCCCCGCCAATCGGTTTCCCCTCGTGGCAAGAAACGAAAATCGTTATCGTCGGATTGAACCCACCCAATCGTTCGAGAAATGCCTTGCCAATTACGGCATTGGGAATGTGAATTGGCATTCGAATGCGGAACTGGAAGTGTGGCAGGGGCGCCAGCCGTGTACAGTTCACGCGAATCCTAACAGTTCCCGCGCTGAAACCAGGGCATCGAAGTAGGCGTTGCCGCGGACGATTTCCGACAAATGTCCATCATCGACCAACCCGGTGCGCAGTGCGACTCCGTCAGGCACCTTGATTTTGGCACGTTTGGCGGCAACTTCCATTTCGACTTCCTCGCCGATTTCGCGTTGCCGCTTGACCTCGATCAAATGAACGCTCTTGCGGGTCTGGATCACCAGATCGATCTGGACCCCGGGTTGGTGTTTGGTGCCGCGTCGCGAATAGGGTGCCGCCGAGAGGATCGGCACTCCCTGCAAGTGAAGGGATGGTAGTAGCGACAATGCGTTGTTGACCACCAACCCCTCGAAGGCCAATCCCAAAACACTCTCCCATCCCGGCAGCATGCCCAATGAAATGAAGTTGTATTGGCCTTTGCGAATTGCTGCGAGATTCGGTTCGATGTATTTCAGGAAAAATCGGGTGTAGTCGTCCCGAAGCCGATAGCTTCCCTGCCGAGCGGGCTTGCCGGTGGACGGATTGCAACCGCAATCATCGGAAAGAAATCCGGCATCGCAGAGTTCCTGCAGGATTTCGCTGAGGCCACCACCACGTTCTCGGCCGAGCTCGGCGGCGATTTCACTGCAGGTCATCGCCCGTTCGGACAACAACCGCAGAATGCCTCCCTTGATTCTGGCCGTCTCGCCCAGTACGTCGGAAAAGATTGCAGGAAAATCTTTGAACAACGGGCCATCGACATGGAAGCAGAGGCGTTTTATGTTCTCATCGGCGGACAACGTTGGATCGACCTCTTCCAAATACCGTGGAACTCCACCCGTAACGGCCAACACATCGATGATTTCATGTGTCGGCAATTGGCTGGCTCGTTCGCCCCAGAATTTTGCGCAGAGCGGCAAGGGCAATTCCTGAAGGACAATATCCCGTGAGAAACGCCCGCCAAATCCAGAATTCTCCAATAGATTTTTCCGAATCCAGGCGGACATGCTACCACAGACCACCAAAATCAATTTGTCATGGTATTTTAGATCCGCATCCCATGCGCTTTTCAAATGTCCCGGGAAGTCGGCATCGTAGCGCCCCATCCACGAAATTTCGTCCAACAGAAATGGAGGGGGGACAGTCCCCCCGAAGTTCCTTCAAGTTGCAGATATTATACCCGTTCCTCCCGAAAACTGTCAAACCAAAATCTCAATCCCCGATCTGGCGGCTGGGAAGCGGCGCCGTTTTCGATTCGCCGTTCGGTTCCCGCGGGTATCGCCTCTGCCACTTTTCCCTGATTTCCGGCGCCTGATTGTTCAAGGTGCGTTTGAACAGCTCCGTCTTGAATGCGTCGCGAAGTCTGGCGAGGACGTCTTGCGTCCGTACCATTTCCCCGAAGGCCATCCGCCTGCCCTCTGTTTCTTCCGGCGATTCCGGCCGACCGTCAGCACAACCCCGCAGCGCCCTCAATTGCCGTTCGACGCGATAGAGAATTTCCCACGGGAGAAGCGATTCATCGCCATATTCATCGACCAATCGCTCCATCACCCAAAGCGTTTCGCGATTTTCGACATTCATTCGAACCAATCGTTCGGCCACTTTTTGCAGCACCTCCTCCTTACGGGCCTGTTCAAGGTCCGTCTCGATGCATGTCCCCGCCGCCGTCCAGATGGCGAGTGCGGAATTGACGAGGTTCGTATCCACGAGGTTCACGAGGCGGGCCAAGACGATCCCGCAATCGCCTTCCCGACCGATGGCATACGCCGCAAAGGGGGCGTCGGAAGGAATTGCACCAAATGCAGGGCGAAAGGGGACGTCTATTGAAAGGCCACTTCCCAATCGTTCTTTTTTCCAACCACGCCGAGCGGCATCCCAGTACCAATCAAAGGAAGCATACTTTCTCTCCCAAACGGAAAACCCGCACAATCGACAAATCTCCCGCGAAACAAGGCAAGGAGGTTTTCCCTCTTCCCGTTCAACGCGTCTTCCATGATTACGCGCCCACCTCTCGGCGTCAAGCAATACGCGAACTTCCGTTGCGATGTCTTCACACCCTCGGCGCACATCGCCTTGCCAGCTGGCCAATGCGTTAGCCTCATCACATTTCACACTTCGGCGCGCGAACTCGCGAGACGGCCATGCATAGACATGCCGTCTTATAAAAACATGCCGCCCCGGCAGAATCTGCGCATGGAGTTGCGCCATGTATTTTCCAACGATACGCAGTTGGTTCGTCAGGGAAATCGCCCGCTGGACTTCATCGGCCCGATTCGTCGTGGCCGCGCGGCGAACCTCGTCCTTAAAACGGGCCATCAAGTCCAAAACCGACTTGGCGCGAGCGTGATAATTGCTCGTCGCAGCCGTCGGCAGCCAATCCTCCGGGCGTACACGATACTGCGTCTTCGTCACCTTGACCCAACTCTTGAATTCCTCGACGTAAAGCCCCTCGCCCTTCTTGCACACTTCGCCCGAGAGCAAATCACCCTCGTTGTTGCCCCAAATCACGCTGTCGCCCGGCAAGACCTCCCCGTCGATGTAGTCCGGCCGATGGGCGCGTTTTTCTCTGACCCCGCGGGGACGTAGACGATGCGGCCGCGATGCCATTTCTGACAAACGACGCATCTCCGCCTCGGAACAAAACCGATAGAAATACTTTTCATGGGGAGAGAACGAATCGGCTTCACGTTCCGAACATCCCGTATAATGCCGCGTCGTTCCCTGGAAAGCCAGCATTCCCGGATAGCCGGCATGACGCGGTACAAGCCGCTCGTCCTTCCGCCGAATCGCCTCCTTGAGAATTTCTTCCGTCTTCGGTTCATCCGGAGGAGTATAAGTCCATGCCGACAAATCAGCCTCCCTCTCAGGCGTCACGCGAATGGGTTTAAGAACCTCGTCCCACCCAACCAGTTTCCGATTGATTTCCTGCGGTGTTGGATCATGCCCCAAATCGGGGTTGACCACGTCGAATCGCAGCTCGTAGGCCTTCGCCCCGGCGCACACGTTCGTTACGGACAAAGGGCCGCGCACGCGCACCGACACCTCGTATTTCCCAGACCATCCCTCGACGCCCCACACGATGCCTGTACTCGCGAGCGTGGAAAAGTGAAGGCCATAATCCCTCACGAAACATTCTTCGACGGTTTTCGCCACACGTACAAGACCTTCCGGCCCATTGGATAAATGATACGTCAACGCCGCTTCAACGCGACGCTGTCGATCTCCCACGCTCTTGATCCAGCCAAACGGGCCAAACGGGGCCTTGAGCCGAATCCAGTTTTCGCTCGGGAATTGGTGGCAGCCGAATTCCGTTCCTAGAAAACAATGCAGCGGCGAAGTGTCTTCCGCCCGATATTTCGCGTCTTCGGCGCGACAGATCCGTGTATACCAATCCGCATCCGCAGCAGGGAAAACGACCTGCCCTGCAACAAGCATCAAAACAAAGCAAATTATTTTTTTCATTGTCCACACTCCAAACTCAAACGATCGTCAAGCGGTGCCGGCGAGGGCGAATATGGCGAGGAAGAACGCGATGTAGACGAAACCGACGATGCCGCCCGTGATGCAGATCATGACGGGTTCAATGAGAACGCTGAAGCGCTTCACGGCGATGGCGAGCATCATCTCATGGTAACGCGCCGTTTCGCCGAACGTTTCCGCGAGGGCCCCCGTCATCTCCCCGACGGCCGCCATGCGGCTGAGCATCGGCATGAATTCTCTTGCCGTAGCAAGCGCCGTAGCAAGCGACGTTCCCTGCACCACTTCGCGCTGCGCCGTTTCTATCCGATGGCGAAAACGACGATTCGCGAGCAGCTTCGCCGCCACTTCAAGCGCATCGAGAAGCGAGACGCCGCTCGCGATGAGCGTTTGCATCGCCCGCGCGAAGACGGCCGTGCCGGAGAGGCGCAAGATGCCGCCGCTCACGGGAATCTTCAAGAGAAGAGCGTCCTCGAGCTCATGCCCCCAGCGCGTCGCGCGCACGCCGAACCACAGCGCCAAAGCCCCCGCCCCCGCAAGAAGCAGGCGAGGCCCATGCGCCACGACCCACGCGGAAATTTCAACGAGCAAACGCGTCATCCCCGGCAGCTCCGCCCCGCTCGCCTGCAGGAAGTTCGCGATCTTCGGAATCACCATCACCACGAGAAACGCCGAAACGCCGATCGTGAGGAGCACTGCGAGAATCGGATAGACGAGCGCGTTCACCACGAGCGCGCGCAAATTCCGCCGCGCCTCCAGCTGCTCCCCCGCCCGCAGAAGCGCCTGGTCGAGCTCGCCGCTCTCTTCGCCCACCCTGACGAGGCGCACCACAAGTTCGGAGAAGCGGCGCCCCTGCACGGCAAGCGCCGTTGCGAACGCATCGCCCGCGAGCACCCGATCCCGCACCCGCCGCCACGTGCGCGCCGCACGCGGCCGCCGCGCCTGCTCGCCCACCGTCTCAAGCGCCACGAGAAGCGACACGCCGCTTTTCAGGAGAACCGCCAGTTGCCGCAGCCCGATTTCCACGTCGAACCCCGTCATCGGCAGGAGCCACGCAGGATGGAACGCGCTCGGAAGCCCCCCCGCCGCGTTCACGGCCTCGATTCCGAGAACGAGATACCCCTCGGCCCGCAGCTGGGCGGCCACCGCCGCCGCCGATTCCGCTTCCCGCAGAATCGTGCGCCCAAGCCCCGCGGCATCCTTCACTATGGCCGAAAAATACATTTACCCTCACAGCCCCTTCACGCGCAGAACTTCCGCCACGGAGGTTTCGCCCGCAAGGCATTTCGCACGCGCATCGTCCGCCAAGGTGCGCATTCCCTTCGTGCGCGCCAAGGCAAAGAGTTCCGTTTCATGAACGCCTGCGGCGATGCGCGAGGCACAGTCGGCATCCGGGCGAAAGAGCTCGAAAAGCCCCCGCCGCCCCACATAGCCGCGCCCGGCGCAATGAACGCACCCAACCGGCCGATAGGCCGTTTGCCCTTCGAGCGCCACATCCCCCAAGGCCGCCGCCTCCACGGCCGAGAGCGCGTACGCCGCCCGGCACTGCGGGCAGAGCGCGCGCACGAGCCGCTGCGCCGCCGCAAGCCGGAGCGTGGCCGCCGCCAGATGCGGCGCAAGCCCCATATCCGCCAGCCGCGTCACCGCGCTCACCGCATCGTTCGTGTGGAGAGTCGAAAGAACGAGATGCCCCGTGAGGGCGGCCTTCACCGCCGTATCGAGCGACTCGGTATCGCGGATTTCGCCGATCATGATCACATCGGGGTCATGCCGCAGGAGCGAACGGAGCGCCTTCGCGAAGTTCACCTTGTCCGCACTATCCACTTCCGCCTGCCCCACGCCCGGAATCTCGTATTCGATCGGATCCTCGACCGTGAGGATGTTGAGCGGCCGTCGGCTCAAGAGCAATTGGATCGCCGCGTAGAGCGTCGTCGTTTTGCCGCTTCCCGTGGGGCCCGTAAGAAGAACGAGCCCGTGCGGGCGCGTGAGCACCTCTTCGAAGGCCGCGCGATCCGCCGCCGCAAGCCCAAGCGCGTCGAGCGTGAGCTTCGCGCCGTCCGTTTCCAAAAGCCGCAACGTCACGCGCTCGCCATGCCGCACCGGCAACGTGGCCATGCGCACGTCAAGCGGATTGAAGCGATGCGCCCCCGCGCCCGCAAGGCGCCAGGTAAAGGCGCCGTCCTGCGGCGCGCGCCGCTCGGCAATGTCGAGCCCGGCGAGCACCTTGAGCCGGCTCGTCACGGCCGGCTGAAGCGTGGTGGGGATCGTCGTTACGTCTTCCAATTCGCCGTCCGTTCGGAACCGCACGCGCAAGCCGTCCCGCGCCGGATCGAAGTGGACGTCGCTCGCATGGCGCAGGAGCGCCGCGCGGAGGAGACGGTCGACGAGCGCCACGGGCTCTTCCACCGCCGGGGCCGCCGCCGCGCCGCCGGGCCGGTTTTCGCCGTAGAGTTTCAGCAGTTCCTCCCGCAGCTGCGCCGCATCGGCCCGATAGGCCTTCACGTGCGTGCCCACTTCGCGCTGCACGAGCGCAAGGGTCTGCCCATCGGCCGGATCGGCCATCGCAACGGCAAACGCGCCCTCGAGCCGGCAGAGCGGCAAAACAAGCCGCCGAAGCGCAAACGCCGCCGGCAGTTTCACCACGCAGGCGGGGTCGATGCGCACCTGGGCAAGATCGATCGTCTCAAACACGGCCCATCCCCCCTTCCAGGCGCACGCGCCGGCGCACCGCCTCGGGCGTGCGCGCAAGCGCGAGCGCCGCCTCTTCGGAAAGGCGGCCGCTCGCGACGAGCGCGGCGAGCGACTGGTCGAGCGCCAGCATGCCCTGCTTCGTTCCCGTCTCCAAAACGGAATAGAGCTGCGCCGAGCGGCCCGTCGCAATCAGATTCGCGACCGCCGTCGTATTGATGAGAAGCTCGCACGCCGGCACGCGCCCGCCCGTCACGGCGGGAACGAGATGCTGGGCGAAGATGCCCCTCAGGACAAGGGCGAGCTGATGGCGAAGCCCCTCCTGCTCTTCGGCGGGGAACACGGAAACGAGGCGCTCGACTGCACCCGCGCAATCGCCCGCATGGAGCGTAGCGAACACGAGATGGCCCGTTTCCGCCGCCGTGATCGCGGTGCGGATCGTTCCCAGATCACGCATCTCCCCGACGAGAATCACGTCGGGGTCTTGCCGAAGCGCCTCCACGAGCGCCGCGTTGAAACTCTTCGCGTCGCGCCCCACCTGGCGCTGGTTCACGAGGCAACGCTGCGAGGGATGGCGGTATTCGATCGGATCTTCGATCGTGATGATGTGGCCCTGGCGCGTGCGGTTGATCTGGTCGATGAGCGTGGCGAGCGTCGTCGACTTGCCGCTGCCCGTCGGGCCCGTCACAATGACGAGCCCATCGAGGCACGAACAGAAATTCGCAAGCTGCGGCGGCAGGCCGAGCGCCTCCAGCGAGCGGAACGTATCGTCGAGCCGCCGCAGGGCGACCGCCGTCGCGGCATTGTCGCGATAGAGGTTGAAGCGATAGCGCGAGCCGCCGGGCGACGTGATCGCGCCATCGAGCGCACCTTCGCGGAGGAGGGTCGTCCGCACGCGCTCCGTTCCGTCGGCACACCCTACGGGCAGCGTCTCAAGCCCCAGTTCCATCGCGAGCGAATCCACCTCTTCGGCGTTGAGCGCCGTGAACGCGGGATGCGGCACAAGCTGCCCCTGCATGCGAAAGCGCGGAATTTCGCCGTGCGCGAGATGCACGTCGCTCGCTTTCGTCGCTTCGCATTGCGCGAAGAGCTTCGCCAAGAGTTCGCTCATAGCCATAGCAGCATCTCCCATCGGCACGTCCGCGCGCCCACGCGAAGCGACAGCGCCTCCGGAATCACCGGCATCTGCTCGGCGGCGAAGGCCCCAAGCGCCTTCTGGAACGCGGTGTAGTCGGCTTCGACGACAAAGCGGCGCGCCTCGGGGGCGGGGCAGCGGCCCGTTGCGGAAAGGACGGCGAGAGCGCGGCTCGCCTCCTGTGCGGCCTCACCCGCCGCCTGCGGCTCGACATGGATAACGGAAACACCCGCCGCCGTGAAGAGCCTCAAAACGGCATCCTGCCGCGCGGCCACCGCCGCCGCGGGATCGCCCTTCACGCTCGTCGCGGGCGGCTTCTCCCCCCGCTCCGCCGCGAGCGCCGCCTCGGCCTCCTCCACGCGCTTGAGCAGCTGGCGGCGTTCCGCAGGGAACATCTCCACATCGGGCAGGCGCCGATGTTCCGCCTTCAGGGCCGCCACCTGCGCCGCGGCGGGACGCCGCACGAAATGGAAATAGGCGCCAAGGAGCACGAGGGGAACCACCACGCCGAGAAAGATCTTGTCTTTTGTTCGAACTTGCATCATGCCACGCTTCCCCCCCGAGTTTATTTGAACTGCCCTTCCGCATCGAACTCGAGCGTGCAGGAGAAATGAACCGTACCGCCCGCCGCCGGCGCCTGAATCGCGCCGGGCGTCAGGCGCCAACCGCTCTTCGGCGGCTTCAATGCGTCCGTCAAACGCACGAACGTGCGCGTGGCCGCATCGGGCGAGAGCGCGAGCCCCGCGAGTTCGGCCGAATAGGCCCCCGTCGCCGAAAGGCTCTTCAATACGCTTTCATCGCGGCACGCCTTCGGCACCGCTTCCAAAAGAACGCGCCAGGCCGCGCGCAGCACCTCCGCGTTCTGCTGCGCGCGCGCCGTCTCCATCCGCGCAGTGCGCAGATTCGCCGCCGCCTGCTGCGCCGCGGAAATCTTCGCAAGAAGGCCGTCCTTGTCATGCTGCAAAACCCGTTGCTCGGCCACCGCGCGCAGGAGCGCGCGCCTTTCGCCCGCCACGTGCCAAAAATCCCAAACGAGCGCGAGGAGGAGCACCGCCCCCCCAAGGGCCGCAACGAAGAGGCCCGAGCGCGGAAGCGCGCGCGCCGCCTTTAGGGGAATCCACGGCAGCATCTCAAGGGTTTCGCCGAGCGCCGCTTCCGGCGGCGCCGTCACCGCGCGCACCGCCCGCTTCGCCGCACGCGCCTTCGCGACTTCCCCCGCGAGATCGCTTGTGCGGATCTGCACCACGTCGAAGACGGCCCGCGCGGCATCCGGCGCATTCACGCGCTTCCACGCCATGCGGCTCGCCGCCTGCGGAATGCCGCTGAACGGTTCGATTTCAAAGGAGAGCGCCGCGCGCAATTCGGCCTCCGAAAGGTTCGCCACCTGCGCCGCCGGCAGATTCACCCGCTGGCGGAAACACGCTCCCGTCGCGAGCACCTCTTCTGGACGAATCGTCTTCATTACGGCACCAGCACTTTCAGGTCAAGCCGGAGCCCGCCCGGGCTCACCACGCAGCTCGTTTCGGCACATTTGCGCGTTCCCACATCGACCGCAAGCGTGCATACGCCCGGCGCGAGGCCCTCGAACGAAAAAGTGGCGAAGGACTCGCCCGCGAGCGTGACCGCGGCGACATCTCCCGTAATCGCGCTCCCCGAGGGCATGTACCAGCGGCAGCGCACCTCGCCCGTCACACCGGCCGGCCCCGACGCGTTCACGAAGTTCGCCGTCACCGCAAGCGGCACGCGCACGCCGCCCTGGGGCGCGAGATCGGTGGCGCCGTCACGGTCGGCCGCTTCGGCCGGCGCGATCCGGTCGTCCGGCCGCGCATCGGCGCCGAGATGGCGCACGCGCTCCACCGGCCCGCCCGCCGCGACGGGCGCGTTGTTCGTCGTAACAAGCCGCGCGAAGCCGGCATCGTCCAACGATTCAAACGGATTGCCCCAGGGGTCGAGCAAACGATCCCGCCCCGTGGGCAGGCGCAGGTAGGGCCCGCGCCAACCGCAGGGAATGAGGAGCGCGGGATCGACAAGCGCCGCCTTCACGTTCGCCGCCGCCACGAGATTGCCCGCCGTTGCCGCACGCAAGGCGAAGGGGGCGACGTCGGGCGGGCGCACCCACAACTCGGAGAGCGTACTCACCGCCCGGCCCGTTTCGTTCGTCGCGGCCCAAGCCCGCGGGAGGCGCCCCATGTCAACGAGAAAGCCCGTCGGCTCCCCGCCGCCCGGTGCCGCCTTCCACACGGCCGACTGGATCTCCTCCAGCTGCCGCATCGCCGCCTTCCGCGTTTGCGACAAACGGATCTTCCCCATCTCGCGCACGGCGAGATGGGTGAGAAGCGACAGGATCACCAGCACCACGACCAGCTCGATCAAGGTGAAACCACGGCTATTTGCTCTGGAAACCATTCGCTTCATTGATTAGTTAAACGCCGCAGCAATCGAAAAGGTTCAATCGGCGTTAGCGGTTGATGTACGCGAGCATCCACGGGAGAACGGGCATCACTTCCCACTTCTTGAAACGCATTTCGTTTGCACAGCCGCCGTGGAGCTGAAGGCCGAGCTTGCCGGTCTTCTCGCACTTGGGGTCCACGATGTCGAAGGTCTCGAAGCCGTTGATGCGGTTTACGATGCGGTCCCCCACGGCGATCGTCGCAACCGTGTTCCAGCCGCCCTTCGCGTCGCGCACCTTCTCCACGAGCTTGTCGTTGCTCGCCACCCAGCCGCGGCCGCGCGTCGTTTTACCCTGCGTGTGCCAGAGGGCGCTATCGCGGTTGCTGCCGGCGATCTCGTTCTGAAAGCCCTTGAGCACCCAGGGGATGTCCTCTTCCGCCGCGCGGAAGTAGAGGGCCGAGTTGCCGCCGTTGAGCTTGTAGGTGACGCGGGCCATGAAGTTGTCGTAGTCGGCGTCGGAAATGACAAGGCCGTCCTTCTTTTCCTTCTGGTCGTGAATGCCGCGCAGATAGGCGCCGTCCTTATCGTCGACGAACGTCCAATCCTGCGGAATCACATAGTGCGCCCCGTCGACCTTCCACTTGCCGTCCGCACCCTTCACGAAGAATTCCTTCCACGCGGGGCAGGGCGGGAGCTCCTTGATGCGCGCGTTGCGCCAATGGCACACGCCGGGCGGCGTACCGGCCTTCTGCGCATGGATCTGAAGGCCGAAGAAGCCCTTCTGCTGGCAGTCGTCGAAGATGTCGACCACCTTCACGCCGTTGAGCCAGGTCTTGATGGAGGGGCCCACGCACTGGATTTCCAATTCGTTCCAGCCCTTCACCTTGAAGGTCTTGAGCGCGGCGTCGAGGCGGGCGGCAGGCGTAGCGTTGTCGAGCCACACGAGGCCGAAGCGGTGGCCGCGGCGGCCTTCGTCGTAGACGCGCGCCGTGGTCGGCCCCTTGGGAGTGATTTCCGCCTGATAGCCGAACACCCGCGTACCGTGCTTGACGCCCTTGTCCGGACGCGTGGACGAGCGGAACTGGACGCCCGAGTTGCCCTCGTCGCACTTGAACTCGACTTTGAAGATGAAGTTCTCGTAGTCCTTTTCGGTGCAAAGGAACGTATTCCCGGGCGTGCCGGGGATGCCGCGGCCCACGATCTCGCCGTTCGCCACCGCATATTCGGCACTGCCGCCGTTGATCTTCCAGCCCTTCAGCGACTGCCCGTCGAAGAGCGCCGTAAATCCGTCTTCCGCACCGGCAACCGCCGCCGCGAGAAGCGAGAACAAGAGAATGCTTTTCTTCATAGAACCGAAACCTTTCATTTTTCGTTTGGGAAATTATAACACGCCATCAGCCCTGCGACAAGGCCAACCATCATCCGCCCTGTCTTTTGTCCGCTCATTTTCCATTCTCTTTCTTGACGAGCTTCCAACCTGCGGGGGCTTTGAAAACCGTCTCCCTGCGGCCGTTCCGTTTCGTCCAGCCATAGGTGAATTCGCCGTCGGGTACGGGGAGCGTGGCGGCACAGGCTTCAAGCGCGATGCCGGGCGTGCGCACCGTCACCGTTTTCGCGCGGGCGTCGATCTTCTCGATGCCGAGGACGTTTTTTACGTAGAACACCGCCGCGTGGCTCGCAAAACCGTGGTTGCAGCTGGCTGCGGGCGTATCGTTCTCCCAGAGGGTTCCCGTGCGGTCCGCCATATAGGTGAGATAGCCTTTCGTCTCGTCGAGAACCTTCTGGTCCAGCCCCGCGCGCGAAAGGAGTTCAAGGCGAAGGTAGTTGCCGATGAAGGCGTTGGAGGGCCAGATCTTCGGGTGCTTGCGCAGGGTCTTTCGATCGGCGGAGAAGCGCGAGGGCCCGAAATCCTCGAGGAGCGTCTTCCACAGCGCGGGATGCGTTTCGGGCGTTGCCGTCTTGAACATGAAGGCATAGTACTGGCAGGTTTCCGTGCATTCGCCGGAAAGTTTCAGCGTACCGTCCTTCTGGCGCACGGCGTTGTCGCAAAACCAGGTCCCGTTCCAGGACTGCTGCCGTACGGTCGCGCGCACCTTCTGCGCCTCGGCGGCGAGCTCGGGCATGCCGTAGAGGCGGTCCATGCAATCGAGCACCTCGGCCCAGGTCATGTTCGAGGGATAGTTCACATGCTGCGTGAGGCGGTTCGCGCGGCTCCACTCCACGAACACCCATGCCGGCAGCTTCTCGAGAAGACCGTCCGCATTACGGAACGTCTTGAGGTAGTCGACGAGCTTCACGAGGCGCGGCTTCAAGGCGTCCACGGTCGCGCGGTCGCCGCCGCGGGCGAGATATTCGTCGAGCTCGAGAACGAACCACATCGACCAGTTGGGAATGAAATTCCCATTCGGATGGTCGGCGGGATAGCACATCGGGAGCATGCCCTCGGGAATGCCGTCGAACGCCTTGGGGAGAAGGTAGTTTTCGAGGAAGAGGCGCTCAAGATCGGTGCGGCCCGTGAAGAGCACGCTCGCGCGCGCCGTGAAGAAACTGTCGCAAAGCCAGCCCGCGCGTTCGCGGCTCGGGCAATCCGTAAAGACGTCCACCGCATTTTGGGCGAAGGTCTCGCGCGCGGCCACGAAGATCTTGTCGAGCGCGGGATCCGAACTGCGGAAGGAGGCCCGCTTCGCATCGGGGTTCTTGAACCCGCGCACGAACGGTGCCGTCACCGTCGCCGCGCCGCCCACCACGCCGATATGCAGATAGCGCAGCGAATACGGCTCGAACGCCTCCAGCGCGTAGGTGCCCGGCTCGAGATCCCAGTAAATGCCGTTCGATACGCTGTAGCGGAGCGGATTCACCTTGCCGTTCTGCAGGATTTCGTCGAAGGTGAACCAGAGGCGGCAGGCCTTCGTGCACCGAACCGTCGCGCCCGGGAAACCCGTCTCCTCAAAGCCGACGTCGAAGAGCACGCCCGACTCGTCAAGTTCCCAACACTTCGGTGCCGGCCCCACGCATGGCGCGCGCGTCGAGATGTCGAGATGCTGCAGCTCGCGCCACACGTGCGCCTTGAGTTCGGCAGGACGATACCCCTTGAACTGTGCATTGATGTTTTCGATGCAGCGGTCGCCACGATAGGCGATTTTCTCTTTGCGATGAACCGTTGTCGTCGCGAGCGGCTTGAGCACACGCTGCACCGTGAAGTCTGGAAGCGGCGCAAGACGCGCGACGAGCGGAACAGATGGCACCTCCGCGAGCGGCAACGACGTGCCCTTCCCCGCCTTCCACGCCTCGTACGCCGGCGTGAGGGAATAGGCCTCTGCGAAGGCGCGCTGGAAACTGTAGCGAGAGGCCTTCGTGATACGGGAAAGGTTGTAGGCGCAAAAAGGTTTACACCACGCACCCGCCGACGGATACGTGCACGCAATCACCTTCTCCCCGAGAACGACCTCGGCTTGCAGAAAGCCGGGCCATTCGCAGTGGCTATAGGTGTTGCAATTGTAGGCGGAGACCTCAATCGCGAGTTCGTTATTTCCCGCTTGAACGGCCGCCTGAAGCGGCCATTCGTCCACACGGAAGAACCCCTTCGCGGCGCGCGCAGGTCCATAGCCGACATGCTTCCCGTTGAGCCAGATGCGATAGACGCTCGACCCCGTCACGCGCAAAATCGGCCGTTCGCCCGCGTTCAAGTCAAACGCCGCGTGGAACCCCACGAAGTCATTCATCACCACAGTACGATTCGCCGGCCACACAGGACGAGCCAGCAGAAAATGCGGTTCCGCAAAAGCGACCAACCCCAATACGGCAATCAGAAGAGCCATTCCTTTTTTCATCGTTGTTCCTTTCATCGAGCCGCTCGCCCCCCAGGCGCCTGACGGCAAGAGCGCCGTCGTTACGCAATGTGGAAGCGGCACAGGGGGCAATTTAGGCCTTGAAGTCGAAGACGGCTTTGATTTGCATGGATTCGTCTTTGGCCGTAAGGCAGGTCATCGTGTAGGCGTCGCCGCCGGGGGCGACGGAGAGGACGTTGTGGGCGCCCTCCCAGGTGGGCTTCGCGGCTTTCGCCGTCCAAGGGTATTTGCCTGTGCCATCCTCATTGCGGGCGAGTTTCGGGAGAAAGCCCGGGAAGTAGAGATGCGGCCGCCCCACCGATTCGAGGTTCGCCATCGTGTCGTCCGTGCAATGGCGCTCGTGCCAGACGCCGGCAACGTAGCACTGTGCGTCGAGCGCCGCAGCGAGTTCGCGCGGCATCGTGTGGTGGCCGTGGTGGTTGAGCTTCGCCACGTTCACCTTCGGCATGATCTTCGCGAGGTCCGCCTCGAAGCAGAAGCGCCGCCCGTCGGTCGGCCGCTTCCAGGTGAAACAGAAGTCGCCCGCCGTGTAGTAGCGGAACTTCCCGTAGGTGAAGAGCGTGCCGAGGCTCATCGCATTCTCGCCAAGGACCTTCGGATGCGTTTTCACGATGGCGGCGCAGAGGTCGGTCGTCACGCGCGTCTCGGGCGACGAGATGCGGCCGTTCGCGGCAAAGTTGAAAGCCGTGAACCCCTTCACCGGATTCTTCGAACGTTGCACGATCTGATCCGCTACGCCAAGCCGGAACTTCTCGACGGTGAGACCGTCGCGCGAGGCGAGGTAGGGATAGAGCGACTTCATGAGGCGAAGCACGCCGCCGTCGATGCCGTCCGAAATCTTCACCGGATCGTTGTAGTCCGGCCAGCCGCGGTCGATCGCCGTTTTGAAATGGAGCTGTTCCGCCGCCTGCGCAAAACCCGAGAGCGGATAGTCGGGCGTGCGGCCCTTCGTCATGCCCGCGTGGGCGTTGAGACAGCCGCCGTGGTCGTTGTGGAAGTGCGACAGGAGCATGTAGTCCACCCGGTCGCCATGCGGGTTCACGCGCTTCACGTAGCGGGCAACCCAGTCCCCCGGGCGGCGCCCGCGCGACGGCAGCATCGGCACGGCGTGTCGCCCGCCCATCCGGAAGTCGCCGCAATCAAGCAGCATCGACGTACCATCGGGGAAGATCAGGAACTGCTGTTCGCCGATGCCCGTATAGATGAAATGCACCTGGAATTCGCCCGGCTTCCAGCCGCCCCACGCCTGCCCCACGGCCGGATGCGCCAAGGCCGCCCTCCACCGCGCCGCCGCGAAACCGGCAAGGCCAAAGGCCGTGCCCTTCAAAAACTCTCTCCGATTCATTTTCGTTCGTCCTCCACCTTTGTTCGTCTTGCGCTATTCTATCACATTGCACCAAACATGACAATGAAGAATGTACGCCGCCGCGGCGCAGGGGCGCCATCCTCGGTACCCCATTTTACGTTTCCCATTTTCCATTCCCACAAACGCCTTCCTTTCTGTGTAAAATATGGTACAATACTCCCATGGATACGGTCTCAAAGGAAAAACGCAGTGAAATCATGTCGCGCATCCGTTCACGCGACACGAAACCCGAACTCGTGGTGCGCAAGCGGATCTTCGCGGCGGGGTGGCGCTATCGCGTGTGCGACAAGCGCTATCCCGGCCATCCGGACGTCGTCGTTGCGCAAGCGCGCACGTTCATCGAAGTGCGGGGCTGTTTCTGGCATCAGCATGGCTGCTCGAAATGTTCGACGCCGAAATCGAACCTGGCGTTCTGGACCGAAAAGTGGACGCGCAACATCGCGCGCGACGCGCGCCATGAAACGGAATGGCGCGCGCTCGGCTGGAACGTGATCATCGTATGGGAATGCGCGCTTCTGCCCGTACGGCGCGAGGAAACCCTCATGGCGATCTGCCAGGCGCTCGACCTCTGGCGAAACGAAAGGCCGCTTCCGAAGAAGCGGCCCCATCGGCTTGAACTCCCGTTCAAGCGGGAAAAGAAGTAGGCGCGAACGCTTACTTCTTCGCGTCCTTCTTATCGGCCTTCTCGGCACGCTTCGCCGGATCGACCCCCATCGCGCGGAGGATGTCGTCCGTCACGTCGAGCGAATCCTTCGAAAAGGCGAGCATCGTCGAATCCGCGATGATATCGAAATCCTTCTCCTTCGCGAACGCGTTGATCTTCGCGCGGATGTCTTCCGTTTCCATCTTCAGGAGGCGCGTTTCGAGGTCCGTGAGCTGGCCCTGGAAAGACTGCGCCGCGTCGCGAAGGCCCTGCTGGGTCGTGAGGAAACGCTTCTGGATGTCTTCGATCTTCTTCTGCGCATCGGTCTTCGCGGCCTGCGAAAGCATCGGGTTCATCAGGTCGGCCTGCACCTTCTTGCCTTCTTCGGCAATGGCCTTGGCTTCGTCCTGCATCTTCTCGAGCTTCTCCTTGTAGTCGCGATCGGTCGACTTCACGAGCGCCCGGTTGGACTCGTGGCGCGGATGCAGTCGCACGAGATCGACCATGTTCACCGTGCCCACCTTCAGGCCGGCCCATCCGCTCAACGCCGCCGCAGCGGCCATCACGCAAATCAAATGCTTCATGTTAACTCCTTGAATTAGAAATCATAACCGATCGAGAAGGAGAACACCTTCTCGTCCACATCTTCATCGGGATCGACGATCGGCACTGCGAAGTCGAGGCGGATGGGGAACTGTTCGAGGTCGAGGCGAATGCCCAGACCGATCGACCAGCAGAACCAATCGGTCGCGAAATCGAACTCGTCCTCGCCCACGCTGCCGAGATCGGAGAATGCCGCGAGGCGCAAGATGGACACGACGGGCACCGTGTATTCCATGTTGAGGCACCAGGACGTCTGGCCGCCCCATGCCACATAGTGGCCATGCTTGTGTTCACGCGCGTAGATACGCGGCGCGATTTCACGGAAGTCCACGCCGCGGATCGACTTGGAACCGCCGAGGAACAGACGATCGTAGATCGCGAGATCGTCGCTGAAATCATCCAGCGTTTCGCCGCGAAGGCCGAACTGGAACACATGGCCGTACTTCTTCCACACGGGGAAGTACTTGCGGAAGTTGAAGCCCGCGCGCCAGTAGCAGTTGTCGCCGCCCACGAGGTCGCCGTAGATCTTGGCGTTATGCCCCTCGGAAGGGAAGAGGAACTTGTTGCGCGTATCGTGGCGCCAGAAGATCTCCAACGGGATTTCCCAGTTGCCGCTGTATTTATCCTTCTCTTCCTTGAGCATGCGATAGTCGTCGTCGCGCTTGGGGTCGTAGAAGAAATCGTTCTCCACATCGGTCATCTCGATGAGCTCGGCCGAAAGCGAGAAGCCCAACCGGCCGAACGCCTCGGCCTTCGGGAGGAACTTCACCGGGTAGCTCAATTCCACCATCGCGCCGTTGCGGATGACGTCGTAGTCGTCGAACCAGCGCTGGCGGCGATACGCCTCAACGGTGAGTTCGAGCTGGCGGTCGAGGAACCACGGCTCCGTGATGGAGGCCTCATACGTCTGCACGCGCGGGCCCGCCTGCACGCAGATGCGGCCCTTCTGGCCGGCGCCGCGGAAGCGCCACGGGCTGAAGAGGTCGAAGTTCGTCTCTTCCACCATCACCTGGCCGAACACGGAACTTTCCGTACCGGCACCGAGGCCGATGAGGAAGTTGCCGGTGTTGCGCTCGGAGAGTTCATACACGAGGTCGCGCTTTTCGGGCTGGCCTTCCTTCGCCTCGCCGCCATCCACCTTCTCAAGGTAGTAGCGCACGCGGTCGAAATAACGCAGGTTCTCCAGCTTGCGCTTGGACTTCTCGGCCTTGTCGGCCAGCATCGGGTCGCCCGGCGAGAGCTGGATTTCGCGGGTGATGACCTTCGTCTTCGTGTAGTCGTTGCCGCGCACGACGATCTGGTTGATCGTTACGGGCACGCCCTCTTCGACCTCGAAGCGGATGTCGCGCACCTGCGGATCGCCCTCGTGCGGCAAAATCTGCACCTTCGCATGGGTATCGGCGAGCGCCGCCTTGCCGGAACCGCAGAACACTTCGATTTCGTGCGCCGCCTCTTCGAGCGCCGTCGCGCCCGCAACGTCGCCCGTCTTGATGCGCTTCACCGCGCCGAGAACGGCGTCCGGCGTGTAGATCGTCACGCCCTTCACGGAGAGCTCGCCCACCTTGTACTGCGGGCCTTCCGTGACGTTGAACACATAGTCCTTCTTGCCGTCCGGGCGCGTCGTCAGCTTCGGTTCATCCACTTTGGCGTCAAGATAGCCATGGTCGCGATAGAACGCGCGCACCTTGTCGCGCGCTTCTGCGAGCGCCTGCGGGGTGGCGGGCGCCGAGGAGAACCAGCCAAAGGGATTCCACCAGGGATACTGGCCGAACGACGCACGGAGTTCCTTTGCCGTGAAGGATTCGTTGCCATCGAACGCATACGATTCGACTTCCAACTTCTCGCCTTCATCGATCTCCATCGTAATCGTCACGAAGCCGTCGAGACCGTCCAACGGCTTGACGACGGGCTTCACCGTCACGTTGGGGAAGGACTTCTCGAGATACTTGGTACGGATGCGGCGCGCGGCGGCGGCGATTTCGGCCTCGCCGTAGAGGCGGCCGTCTTTGAGATCGGCGAACTTCGCGATCTTGCCGGCATTCCAATAGGTGCAGCCCGTCACGCCGAGCGGCGCCTGGAAGCGCATCTTGCGCGTAACGAGATAGACCACCTCCACGCCATCCGGGCCGGCATTGACCTTGACCGTGATTTCGTCGAATTCCCCGAGGTCGCGCAACGCCCGCACATCGCGCTGGCATTGCGACGGATCGTAGTCGTCACCGGGTTTCACCTGGCACTGGGCTTCGGCATCGCCGAAGTTTCCGCCACCGCCGTTGGCCGATTTCACGGTCACGGAGGCCACCTTCACGGCCTGCACCGACATGGCGCCGACGAGAAGAATGCCGAACAGAAGCTTCTTCATCTAGTACCCCTCTTTGTGTTGTTCAGATTCAGTTTCATAGGATTTGGCTCAAGCGTTGAAATCGACGGCCTTCACATGCCAGATGTCGCGCGCGTATTCCACCACCGCACGGTCGCTCGAGAAACGGCCCGAACGGGCGATGTTGACGAGCGACATGCGGTTCCACACCTCCGGCTTGCGGTAGGCGGCGTCCACGCGATCCTGCGCTTCGCAATAGCTGCGCAGATCGGCAAGGAGCATGTAGTAGTCGTTGTAATCCAAAAGCGAACGCACGATCGGATCGAAGATGCCCGGCTCCAACACCGAGAGGGCGTTGTTCTGGATCATGTCGATCGCCGCGCGGATTTCGGCATCGGTCTCGTAGATGTCGCGCGCCCGGTAGGTGGGCCGCAGGCGCGCCACGTCCTCCGTGCGCATGCCGAAGAGGAACATGTTCTCGTCGCCCACTTCCTGGTTGATCTCCACGTTCGCACCGTCGAACGTGCCGAGCGTAAGCGCGCCGTTGATCATGAACTTCATGTTCCCCGTGCCGCTCGCTTCCGTGCCTGCGAGCGAAATCTGCTCGCTCACCTCCGCCGCCGGCATGATCTTCTCGGCGAGCGACACGCGGTAGTCCGGCAGGAACACCACCGTGAGCTTCCCGCGCATCCGCGGGTTGCCGTTCACCACGCCCGCAATGCCGTGGATGAGGCGGATGATGCGCTTGGCCATGTGATAGCCGGGCGCCGCCTTCGCCGCGAAGACGAACGTGCGCGGCACGGGGTCGTAGGAGGGATCGGCCAGGAGGCGATTGTAGAAGATGATGATGTAGAGCGCGAGGAGCAGCTGGCGCTTGTACTCGTGGAGCCGCTTCACCTGCACGTCGAAGATCGAATCCGGGTTCAGCACGAGGCCCTGCGTTTCACGCACGTAGTGCGCGAGGATGCGCTTGTTGGATCGCTTGATCTTGGCAAGGCAGTTCAGGAACGTCGTATCGTTCAGGCGCGATTCAAGGTTCTTCAGCTGCGCGAGGTCGGCGATCCATCCCTCGCCGATCGCCTCCGTAATGAGCTGTGCAAGAGGCGGATTCGCCTTGAGGAGCCAGCGCCGCGGCGTGATGCCGTTCGTCACGTTGTGGAAGCGATCGGGCATGAGCTCGAAGAAGTCGCGGAAGAGATCCTTCTTCAGAATCTCCGTGTGGAGCTGCGCAACGCCATTGACGCTCGACGAGCCCACGATCGCCAGATTCGCCATGCGCACCGAGCGCTCGCCGCTTTCGTCGATGAGCGACATCCGCGCCAAACGCGCCTGGTCGCCCGGGTAGAGACTCGAAATCTCGCGCAGGAAACGCCCGTTGATCTCGTAGATGATCTGCAGATGGCGCGGCAGGAGACGCTCCATCATCGACACGGGCCACTTTTCGAGCGCCTCGGGAAGCACCGTGTGGTTCGTGTAGCCCGTCGCCCGGCGCGTGATATCCCAGGCGGTGTTCCAGTCGAGCTTCTGCTCGTCGATCAAAACGCGCATCAGCTCCGGAATCACCAGGGCCGGATGCGTTTCGTTGAGATGGATGAACGCCTTGTCCGGCAGCGTGCGCCAATCGTCGTTCGCCACGCGGAAACGCCGCAGGATATCCGCAAGCGAACAGCACACGAAGAAATACTGCTGGCGAAGGCGCAGCTCCTTGCCCGCGAGCGTATTGTCGTTCGGATAGAGGACTTTCGTGAGGTTCTCGGCCAGCACCTTGTGTTCGACCGCGCCCACGTAGGATCCCTTGTTGAATTCGGCGAGGGAGAACTCGTCCGGCGCGCGCGCGCTCCAGAGGCGGAGCGTGTTGACGGCGTTCTTGTAGCCGACGATCGGCAGATCGTAGGGTACGCCTTCCACCACCTCGTCGCCCACCCAGCGCCACCGCGTCACGCCATCGTCGTCCACGCATTCCACATGGCCGCCGAACTGGACGCGCTGCACGTACTCGGGCCGCGCGCATTCCCACGGCGTTCCGTCTTTGAGCCAGTTGTCGGGCTCCTCCACCTGCTGCCCGTCGACGATGCGCTGGCGGAAGATGCCGTAATCGTAACGCAGCCCATAGCCCATGCCCGCAAGATCGAGCGTGCTCATCGAATCGAGGAAGCACGCCGCAAGCCGCCCGAGGCCGCCATTGCCGAGCCCGGCATCCACTTCGAAGTCGCGCAGGGTGTTCCAGTCCACGCCATATTCCTTCAGCGCTTCGGAACATTCCTTATCGAGCTTCAGATTGAGCACGTTGTTGCCGAGGAGCCGCCCGATGAGGAACTCAAGAGACAAATAGTAGACGCGCCGTTCATTCTGCCGATGGTAGCGTTCCTGCGTTTCCATCCACCGCTCGACAATGCGATCGCGTACGGCAAAGGCAAAGGCCGTATAGCGGTCGCGCGGCGTGGCCATACCATCGAATTTGGCGAGCGTATAGCGCAAATGCCAGGCAAAGTCCTCTTTCAGGCCTTGCACGGTATTCTCGACCCGATGGTCTTTCGATGTGTTCATATCCTCGACTGTTCCTCTTGAATCTGAAAAGTGATTGGGATATTATACCAAAACCCACCACCGATAACAATAATAAGGCAATCTTTTCAGAGAGGGGGGTTCAACAATAGTCAGCACATCGCTTTCGGTAGAAAAAAATGTCTTTTCGGCACGAGTAAATGCCACCTTGGGCGAATCTGCCCAAACGAGCGGCATTTACTCTTACAAGTCAAAGTCACAGATCAGCGGAGGAACACCGTGAGCCCGCGCAGGAAGTGGATACCGTCCGAAGCCGTGTAGAGATTGCCGTTTTCACGCGGCGCCTTCAGGAACGAAAGCGTGGCATAGTTCGTCGGCTCGTTCCAGGCGGCGATCAAGCCGGTCTTCTGCGGCTGCGGCTTCACATAGATTGTCGCCTCGTCGGCGAAGACCACCGCCTTGTCGCGCATATCGAACGTGTCCCTGCGCCCCGAGAGGTCGAGCGTCGCGCCATTCAGGAGCGTATAGGAGGTCACCGCATCGCCGATCGGCTTGTACGCACCGTGAATGGTCACCGCACCGGCCCCCGTCACGGTCGTCTCCGCACCCACGGCCCACCCCCGAACCTCGCTCGCGACCGCCACTGTCGCAGCACCGCAAAGGAGGTTGATGTCGGCCTCTGCCGCCCGCAGCGACGTCTTGTCGATTGCGATCGTACCTGCACCCGTCACCGTCAGCGCACCTTCAGTCAACCCCACGTTGTCAAACCAGAAAGTCTTGCCCTCGGCCACCGACACCGTCAGCTCGTGGCCGCCGAGATCGAGAATCGCCGCCGCATAGCCGCTGCCGATGATGCCGTAGGAGTTGACGAGCTCAATCGACGAATCGTCCGTCACACGCACATACCGAATCTGCGCCTTGCCGCCATCGACATCGACTCCCGTCGCATTTCGCAACGTGCCGCCCGCAAGAACGAACCACTGATTGACAAAGGTATCGTAGATGCCCGCCATTTCAAGCACGCCCGTCGGCTTGACGATGACTTCGCATCCAACCGGCCCCAGACAGGTCGTCTTCGTCAGCTGGAACACGCCCGCGTCGATCTGCGTACCGCCGTAATAGGTCTGCGCACGTCCGGCCACGAGCGTACCCGCACCGGTCTTGACGAGCTTCATTCCACCCGTAAGCTCGTTCGCACCCGTCGTCAGCGTCTCGCCCTCCGGCACGTCGACATGCAGCTCGCCCTTTGCGCCCGCCTTCGCCACCGCACCCGCGAGGAACGTACCCGTTCCCTTGTTGGGATAGAATACATTGTGCAGACGGTCGAGCAGACCGAGGGCGTTGTCGCTCAAACGCCGCACCGGTACGAAGTCGCGCGTCGCCGTGTCGCCTTCGAACATCTTGAACGAGTAGAGGCGCATCAGCTGATTACGCCAAGCCGCGCCGCCGTTGTTGCCACAGAAGAGATAGACGTTGCCGGCGTACGGCGCTCCCGTTGTGGTGATCGCCGCAGTCACGCCATTCACCGTGAGCTGTCCACGCTCAAGCACCACTTCGACATCCGTGTTCTGTGCGCAGCCAATCTGCGCCTCGGCATATTCGCTGTTGCAGAACCAGCCGTTCAGCACATCCGTACCGTTGTACCAGCGCACCAGCACGCCGTCGGCCGAGCTGTCGTTCTTGGTCACGCCGAAGTAGGCGCTCCAGGTGTCGGACCGGCCGAGCGTATTGAACTTGGCCTCGATGCGCGTACCCGTCGTCGGCACCACGCCCGTGTCGATCCACTGCGAGCCCGTGGACTCGATGTAGGTGAGTTCTTCGTAACCCGTCGGCGAATCCGTCACCGTCATGCCCGAGGAACCATGCAACGCCATCCCCGGAATTTTGAAGACGTGCCCCTTGAGATCAATCACCGTATGGCGCGCGATCACAAACGGGAAACCCTGGCTCAAATCGAGATCCCCCGTGAGCGTGAGCCCCGTAAGGACATAGCGAAGCGGCGTAACATTGGCTTCGCGGATGGCCTCGTACTCTTCCAGCGACGAGAACCGCACCTCGATTTCCGACGTCACTCCATCAGTCCAAACGCCAGGGTACGGCTTGTCGTTCGCGCCAAAGAACGACCACTCGCCCGACGCCGGATCAATCGTCGCATACGTCGGCGCCGTGACGAGATAGAGTCCGTCCGCTCGGGCCTCGGTCCGAAACGCCTCCACATTGTCACCCGCAAGCAGGAAATCATGGACCTCCGGAATCACATTCCAGGAGATGATCTTGTCATTGGCCGCGAGTTCGCGCGCACCGAGGTTGACCGTCACGCTGGACGCCGGGAAGAGCGTGAGCGTACCGATGTCGAACGTGTCCATGAAGAGCGAGAGGTCGAGCGTCGTCTCCAGATCGTTCTCCGTGCCGAGCTGAACCTTCGGCCGCTGCAACAGCGAGCCGGAGCCCCAGTTGAGGTTCGGCGCATAGGTCGTGCGCACCACAAAGGTCAAGGGCGAAGCATCCCAGCCGTTGTTGAAGCTACCCGTCGACGTAAAGACGAGCGACTTCACGGGCGAGAGCGACCCTTCGTGCTGCTGCAACGTACCGCGCACCTCAAGATCGACGTCAGTCGCTGAAGGCGTTTTACTGTAGAATTCCACGAGACCGCCCTCGTCGATGACGATACGGCCTTCGCCCGCATAGGACATGAGACCGCTGTAAATCCCCGCGCCCTTGTAGGTGAGCGTGCGGCCATTCATCGTCATTGTGTTGGCAGAGTAGTTGTAGAACGTCATGCCCCAGCTCTGCGTACCGCCGATCGTCGCGTTGCCGACCAGCGTGATATCCCGCACGTAGCCGACGCTGGACGCCGTCCACGGGCTCGACACGCTTGTCGAATTGAAGAGCGCACCCGCGCCATCAGGGCCCGCCCCCTCGATCGTGTAGTTGTAGTCCCAGTAGTTGCGACCGTTCACGTCGAAGCGCCCGCCATCGCGCACGTCAATGAGCGAATACTGCGTACCGCACGTCGCGCTCGAACTCGAGGTCTTCGCAACCGTACCTTCCATTACGATGATCGATTCCTGGCCCGTCTTGCCAAACGCGACGCCGAAGCCGTTGTTCGCAAGGCTCATCGTCAGGCTGCCCTTGCCCGTCTTCCACAGCTGAAGCGCCGCGCCGCCACCAAGGGCAACGCCCGTGTTGTTCGCCGACTTCTCCTCAGGCACGCAGACCTCGAGAATGCCAACCGTACCGGCCGCGCTGCCGCCGACCTTGGTCAGCGACACATTCTTGAAAATCGTGCCAGTGTTGTTATAACCCGAGTCCTGCCCCATCCGCAGCTCGTGCGTGCCCGGCGCCAATTCCACGTCATAGGACTTGCTCTGATAGCCGCCATTAGTCCAGTTGCCGTAGAAGACGTTCGCTCCGTCGATCCGCACATAGGTCGGCTTGCCGCCCCAGTACGAACCCGACACGTTGCGGTTCGCCATCTTCCAGGAAAGGCGATAGAGGCCACGCGACGTCACCGTGAAACTCTGTATGATGCAGGTGCCGCTCGGCGTGTAGCAGACATTGCCGTCGTTCCGTTGCGAGTAGGCATCCCCCGTGTTGCCGTTGAACAGGCGCACGGTACCGCTGTTGCGCCAGCCGGTCGGCGTCATGGCCACGTTGGAGCCAGATGTGAGCGGATCGAACGTGAAGCCGCCGTTTGCGATCATTTCGCCGGTCGAGGTGATACCGCCCGTTCCCTTCAAGCTGGCGACCTTGAGGTGCCGCCCGCCGATGTCGATTTCGTGTCCGTTCATGTCGAACTCCAAGGCCGACCAGTCGGCGTCCACCTTCAGCAGCGTGTCCTTCTCCAACACGACGCCGCTTGCAAGCGCCACACGCGCCGGCGCGGCGACGAGCGCCTGGTATTCGGCATCGTTCGAGAACGCGAGCGGAATCGTGCCGTTCATGCCACTCGCAGGCGCGGTTACACGATCCCCCGTTGTGTTGAAGTAGGCATAGCCGCTCCCCGCGAACTTGGCATAGGCCGGCTGGTCGGCGCCCGCAAACGCGCCATCGCCGTCATTGTCATAGAACGTGCCGTTCGCGAGATCGTAGAGCCCCAGAACGCCATTCGGATCACGGCACGGCACGAAGTCGCGCTTCGCCGTGTCCCCTTCGAAGATCGTCATCGAGTAGAGTCGCATCGCCTGCTTGCGGCGGATGGTCGAGTCATTGCGTTCGCCGAAGAGGATGAGCGTATTCTGATACGGCGTCGCCGCCGTCGTGATGGTGTAAGAGGTACCGTTGATGATCATCGCATTGGCCCGCAACGCCGCCGATACGTCCACATTGTCAAAGGTCGCCGTCGTCGTCGCCTCGCCATAGGTGGCGTTGCAGAACATGCCGTTGATCGTCGTCGTGTTGTTGTAATAACGCAAGGAGAGCGCATTGTTGGACTTGTCGCCCGTCAAGACGCTGAAGAATGCCGACCAATTCTCGCTCCGCGCGAACGGACGGAAATAGGCCACGACTTCCGTCGCCGCCGACGGACGATACCCCGTGTCGATATGCTGCGTACCCGAGGACGCAATCCACTCCAGCCGCGTGTAACCCGCCGGCAGCGTCACGCCCGTACGCACGATCGGTCCCGTGAAAACACCCGAGCCCTTGTTGCCGTAGAACACACCGTCCACACGGTCCCACAGGCCGAGTACGCCGTCGCGATTGCGGCACGGCACGAAGTCGCGCTTGGACATGCCGCCTTCGCTGATCTTGAACGAATAGAGGCGCATCGCCTGATGCCGCCACGCCGCCCCGGCATTGTTGCCGCAGAAAAGATAGAGCGGCGAGGCGTAAGGCGTCGAATCGCACGTGATTGCACGTTCGACGCCGTTCAGCACCATCTTGCTCGACTCCAGCACGACCTCCACGTCGAGGCCCTCGAGATTCTCAACTTGCGCCTGGTTGTAATCGGCATTGCAGAACCAGCCGTTCAGCGTGGCCGTGCTGTTGTAGTAGCGCAATAGCACGCCGTCAGTCGAACGGTCACCGCCCGTAACGCCGAAGAATACGCCCCAGGCCTGCGAACGGGTACAGGTATTGATTGAAGCTTCGATGCGCGTCGCGGTCGTACAGGTGTATCCTGTGTCGATCCACTGCGTACCGCTGGACTCGATCCAAGCGACCTGCGTATAGCCAGCCGGCAGCGCCACCGCCGCCCCCGCCTGAATACCTAATGCGGCAGCAGCAACCGCAACCGTTTGAACTGCCCTTTTCAGCAATGATCTCATTTTCATCTCCCTTCTAGAAATCGATATCGATTTGATTTTGGCAAAAGCCCACACGTTCGTCAATTGTTTTCCCGATTGGTGAAAAACTCAGACACGCCCGTTACACAGGACTGCCTTCCCTCATCGCAGGAAGATCGAAAAACCGCTCACGAAATAGACGCCGTCTGCGCGTACGCTAAGTTCGCCGCGCGGATTGCCCGGCTTGCGCGACACGCGGAATCGCATCTGCTTGACGCCTTCCGGCGGATTCGCGGGATCCCAGGAAATGACCTGATCTTCGGAGGTCAGCGCCTTGCCCGCAAGGTCCACATAGAACTGCCCGCCGGCGGCGAGCGTGATCGGCTCGAGCGCCCAAGGCAACTCGAGCCCCTTCAGATCAAACGTGGCCCCGTTCAGCATCGTAAAATTGTGGAACAGCACCCCTCCCGGCGTATACGCCCCCCTGATATTGATGCCGCCAGATCCTGTTTTGTCTTTTGCACTCCCATAGAAACACTGGAAATCATCCACTGTCACGGTCGCATCGAGCCAAAGCGCCGCACCTTCTTCAAGTGACGCATTGACCCATTCGATCGACTCGCCATAGACTCGGAACCAGCCGCCGCTCACCACGCGCACCGTACCATTCTTGAACCCGTACTGCTTCAAACAGAGGTAGTTTCCGCTTCCGGAGTGTACGTCGATCGTCAGGCGATGGCCGCCGAGGTCGGCCCAAACCGGATTCCCCATATTGAAAATCAGGAAGTTGGCAACATTGTCCGCCGTCTTCGGCAGATCGATCGTCGAATCGGCCGTGAGCGTCAACGAACCGATTCCTCCATTATCGACGGTACTCATCTTGTAGGTCGTCGAGGTCAACAGGCCGCCGGCAAGGACAAGCGGGTATTGACCCAAATCGTAATTCCCCATCAGGTCGAAGGTCGCCCCCGCGGCCACCGTCACCGTCGACCCCGCCACACCCAAATGGTGGAAACGTACGCAGGCGTAGGTGGTACCGTTGTGCGCATCGTTGAAAAGCGCAAATGTCCCCTCTGCGATCGACGTCCCTCCCGCATAGGCGTTTTGAATCTTGTTGATGTATTTGCCCGTTCCCGTCTTCTCCAGAACAAGCGACCCTGTAAACGAAACCTTCTCGTTTGTCACCGTTTGGCCGGCTGGCACCAGAAGGTTCAGCGTTCCGCCGTCACCGATGGCGGAACTGTCGGTGATTTCCAGCTGGTTCGTGGGATTCGACGACATCAGCACCGTGAGATTGTGGCCCTTGAGGTCGATCGTCGTCATGCCGACGAAGCGGTTGAGATCGACACCCGACCAGTCGCAGTCCGCCGCAAGTTCAAGCGTGTACGCGCCGGAAAGCGAAACGGTCTTATTCACGCCGAGCGAACCCGCCGGGCAGTTGAACGTCGTCGGCGTATTGACGCTGATCCACGTTTCCAGCGTGGGTGAAACACCCGGCAGAACGTCCTTGCGGTCATTCGAACAGATCCAGTTGTCAGGATCGAGGTAGACCGACGTATCGCCTTCGCCCGTCCAAATTGCCGTGCGCGGGAAAGAGAAGTCGCCGACATGGAGACACAGGCGCCCCCCTTCCACCGCCAAACGGCAGCCCGGCACGGCATCGCCGTCGGCATCCACCACGGTAAACGCCATGTTGACGGCATCGGATTCCGACAGCGCGCCTGCAGGCGCAATGTCAAAGGACTTCGCCTCATCCAACGCCCCCGTATAGACGACGGAGATCGCCCGCAGTCCCTGGAGGAAAGCTGCATCCGTCACGCCGTCGGCGTTCACCTTTTCGATGAAACCCGTACTATCCGCCTTCATACGCCAGATGGAATTCGCACCCGAGAAGCGGATGTGCGCTCCCGCGAGCGTACCGTTCCCTTCAAGCGCGTGCGTCATGACAAGCGAAGCCGCGCCTGAAACCTCCACCGAGCCATCCAGCTTGAATACATCATTGAGCGTCAAATCCTGCGAAAGGGAGAAGGCGGCTTCCGCCCCGGCCTCAAGCGTGAACATTCCGTTGACGGCGCTCGTCGCCGACGCGGCTTCGAGGAGAACATTTGTCGCCCCTGCATCCACCACCAGCGGTATTTCCTTCGACAAAGTGGTGTCGAACAACTGCAGGCGCGAATTCGCCAGCAGATGAACGCCGTTCGTCACGACGCCCGTAACACCATACGCAAGAAAGAGGGATTGCTTGTTGACAATGCGATCCACATCAACCGACAGGTCGCACAGACAGAAACGCTGACAGTCCGTCGTCAGCGTGAACGGTCCCTCCAGACGCGCCGAACCTGCCGCAGAGGCGAGAGTCGAACCTGCGAGCGGTCGAACGTCCATCGCGCCACCACCGGCTGAAGCGTCCCCCGTAAGAACGACATGGCCGAACGTGCAGCCCCAGTTCGCGGTCAAGACCGAATTGTAGAGCGCTCCCAGTCCATCCGGACCATCGCCCGCCACGAACACCATCTTGCCGTGCGTCGATTCTGTCTGGGCGAGCGTCGCGGCATTGTTGTGGTTGAGCCCCACATCGAGGCGCGCACCCGGCGAGACGACGATCTGTCCCCCCTCCTGCCGCATGATTTCATCGTCGCTCATCGGTAACGGGCGAAGACAGATGGTCCCGTAGTGATTTCCCGTCGGCGATGTCGCGACCGTCAGAGCATTGACCGGGAATTCCATATTGTCCAACGGCGTTTTCCCTGGCGAATAGCCCGTACGGATCGAATGCGCCTGCACGTCAGGACCAACCTGCTTGAGTTCGACGACCGTGCTCCGGTAACCGGCGTCATGCACCTGCACGGTTGCCGTTCCGCTCGCACGGTTGTAGTTCCAAAAGTATCCAGCGGCTTCGGCGAACTGATTGCACCAGGCCCCCGTATAGTACCCCTTGAGCCCCGTCACTTCACCTAAGTTGATGTTTTTCCAGATGGTCTGCCAACCCGTCGTCATCATGACCGGTTCGTAGGTCGTCACCGGCCGCAGATGCGACAACCGATAGTTCGACGCCGACTTCAGATTGGCAAACGGCTGTCCCAGAATGAACGCCTTCTGGAATTGCATCGCCGTATAGCGGGCATAGACATCGTCGCCCTTTTGGGTCAGTACGACCGAGACGCCTTTCGTGTAGGTTCCGTCGTACTGCTGGAAATCAACGGTGGCCGAAAGGCCGTCCGCCGCCACCGTCCAATGGAACGGCAAGATCAACCCGCTCCAGTAGCTATGCGCACTCGCCGAATCGGGATCCGTCACCGCCGTGACGGTACGTACGTTCGAGAGATATGTGTTGCGCCAGACAAGCTGGTCGGCCGTCGTCAGCTGCACCGGCTCATAACGACGCAGGGTCTTTCCTGAACGCGTACCGATTTGAAGTACGCCGCCTTCCACGCGCACATCACCCGCCGCACAGATTGCCGCATCGGAAATCTCGAGCACGCCAGCGCCCTTCTTGTACAGTACATCCGACGACATCTCCGCAACATCCAGCAGGGTGAGTCCGCCTTCTTCGGCAACAAACGCCGTAAACGGCTCGCCGATGCTGCCCAGCGCCATCGGCAACGCGAATGTCTGCGTGTTCGAAGAAAGGTTGGTCATCGCATGAAGCACCCCGAGAGTCAGACCGCCTTCTTGCGAATAGGTGCCGGCATCCGCGCCAAATGTCAGGCTGTCCAATACGAGACTTGCCATGTCCTGCGACAGAATGCCGCCTGCCGTCTGGTTGAACGTCACGCTATCGCCCGTCTGCGGAAGCTGTCCGTCCCGCCAGTTTCCAGCTTCTGACCAGTTCCGCCCATTCTCCGCACCTGTCCATGCAGCCGTACCCGCTGGAGACGCCACCAGTACAAGCGCTCCATCCACCACCTGCGCCCGAGCCGGGAAACCCACCACTTTGAACTTGCGCTCATCGCCGGAGACGAGTCCAGACGGAATCACCGTGAAGGACTGTCCAGCCGCCAAGGAAGAAATACCACGCGCCGAAATCTTCAACATCACCGGCGACTCGGCACTCACCGCAGACAGATCAAGGGATCCGGCCACAAAGCTGTCGCATCCATACGGACGCAGGTCGACCACCAGCGTCGTCCCCCCTGCGAGTGTCAGGCTGCCGGCAATCGTCGCCGCCCCTACGACATCATTCTTCAGCGACACCGTTCCTCCCAACACCGTGAGCGCAGGAAAGGCCGTTGCCGCGGCGATGTTCAATTCCGAAGACCGTTGCTTGACCACATTTGTGCAACCTCCCCACGATGTCGACGAATCCATCAGGCCATCGTACACGACGAAGTCGCCCGAGGATACATCCGGATCTTCGCAGGCGACATCGTACTTGAAGAGGCCCGTCCCCTTGTTGGGGTAGAACTTCCCTTCTACGCGGTCGAGGAATCCCACTTCACCCGCCGCCGTTCGCCAAGGGATGAAATCGCGCTGAACCACATTGTCATTTGACGTGATGCGCAACGAATAGATCGCCGCCACCGACTTGTGTCCCAATGCGGCACCCGCGCCGGAATTCTGGTCGAACACAAAGAGCGGGGCCGTAGAATCAACCACCGCCTCCAACGGCACCGTGATGTAGCCCGACGTACCGCTCGCGCTACTCCAACTCGCCGTATCGCCCTGGCAGACCAATGTCGTCCGTTCGCCATAAGGGAAAGTCCCTTCTCCCGACGCGCCCTGCGTCGTTGCCATATATTCCGACTTGCCGCGATTGTAGCGCGCTTCCATCCGACCGCCGAATCGGACGAAGAAACCGAAGATCTGATTCATTGTACCCGATGCCGTCGTCTCATCTCCGGCATACTTCGTACCAAAGAGTGCACCATACGTGCCTGGGTAGCCGCTGGCGGGCACGGTAAAGACGCATTCCACCTTGTCAGAAGCCTTGACGATGTAGCCCGTATCAATGTACTGCGTCCCCGTCGCTTCCAGATAACCGAGTCGGGCGGCTCCTTCATCTCCGCCTTTGAACGCGCCCGTTCCCTTGTTGTTGAAGAACCGGCCGCTCACCCAGTCCCAAAGGCCGACCTCACCGTCCGGCGCACGGCACGGCGTGAAATCACGTACGATTTCACCGAAACGGGCGATACGAAGACCGTAACACGTAAACGAAGAACGATATCCGCCCGCGTTGGTCGCAAAAAGCGCGAGGCGCCGGTTCGTGCCGCTGAACGTACGCGTATCCGCAAAAACGGCAGGCACACCATCAGCCGTCGTTAAATAGATCTGCTCGTCGTTGCCGACCGTCAGGCGATAATCGGTCGAAGCCGCAACTGCGCTCATCGCCACCCCGCGGCCGTGGAAATAGAAACGTTCCGATTGCTGGTTGAAGAGGAAGCGGTGACCCGTCCAGGTATCCTGCCCGAAGAAAACCGTCTGATGCGTGTAAAAGACACTGCCGAAACGCAGATCGACCGACGTCGTTTCATCTGCGTCGACGCCCGTGTCTAGCCATTGCTGACCATCGGAACGAATGGAAGGAATCGCCGTATAGCCGCGCGGCAGGGTTCGCGTACCCACCACAACGCGCACGCCTCTCTCCGTCACCTCAAGCGCCCGAGCGGCGCCGTCGCCTCCCGTTGCCGACCCCTCGGCAAGCGAGATGGAAGCCCCCGATGCGACCGCAAAAGACGCCGCCGTAACAAGATCGTACGTACCCGCCGCCAGTGCCGCCGGCAGTTTCACCGTTACGGTCCCTGTCACCTGCGCCGCACCCGCCACGCGGATCGTGGGCGTACCGATGCCCAGCTGCGCAAAGGCGAGCGATCCACCTGCAAGCGTGAGCGAACCGCAGGAGATTCCCTGATAAGCTGCCTCCGCCACGGCAAGCGTACCGGCCTCCACCGTGAGCGCCCCCGTGAGTTCGACCCCATTCACAACACGTCGCTCGTCCCCCGTCTTCACGTAGGTCTCGCCCGAAATCGCATCATCCCAGCCGGCTGCGAATGTTGTCGCCGTCGCACTTCCGGCAAAAGTCTGGCGTGCCTGGTCGAAGAGACCGATCATGCCATCCGAGGCCCGCCGAACCGGCACGTAGTCGCACTGCACCACACCGTTCGCATCGGTCACTTTAAACGAATAGAGCTTGATGTTCGACTTGTGACCAAGCGCCCCCTGGGCTTCATCACCTTTACCCTGGTCAAAAAGGAAGATCGGCGCCACCGCATCGACAACATCCGCGTCCGAGATGGTAATCTGACCCGTCACACCGCTCGCACTGCGCCAAGAAGCAGAAGTTCCTTCGCAGGTGAGCGAAACCTTTTCGTCGTAGGGGAACAGCGCGCCATCGGGATTGATGAACTCGTCGTGATTACGATTAAATCGAGCTTCATAGCGATTGCTGAAATAGACGAAGAACCCCCACAGGTTGTTCATCGTCGAATTCAACTTTGTACCGAAGATTGCCCCATACGCATTCTGCGCCACGCCTTTCGGCGCCTGGACGACACACTCGATCTTGTCATGCGCCTTGGGCACATAACCCGTGTTGATGTGCTGTTCCCCCGTCGAACGAATGAATCCAAGCCGCTCATACCCCTGCGGCACGGCGCCGAATGACGATAACCCCAACACAAGAAAACCAACGCACCCCAGTCGATTCAGACAGCTGGAAACACCAATCTTCATTTCAACCTCCGCCTTTTGACTTTAAAATCACGCTCATTGTATCAAAAAAATACCATCCTTGACAACACTCTTATCCCGATTTTTTCGGGAGGATTAAGTCGGCGGCATTCGGGCCTGAGCCCTTTTATCATAACCAAGGAACCGCCTCCACAGAATTTCTCTGGCCATAGAATCACTGTATCAATGCAACTGTATCAGCAAGCTCTGACCCTCCTGCCCCCCCCCGTGTAGGTCTGCACCGTCGTCACTTCACGCGACGCGGCGAAACCGCTCCCGGCAAGCAGAAGCAATCCAAGCACGACGTAGAATTTCACCTGCATTCGCCCCCTTCTTTGCCAGGGCGGCACGCCGTGACCTTGCGGAACTTGAGCGGCGTCAGGTGGCAGCTGCATCCGCCATGGAGACCGGGCAGAAGATAGACGCCCTTTTCGTCTTCGCCGAGGAAGTAGACTTCCTCTTTGTCTCCCTCCGACATCAGCAGACGAACACCCCATTTCCATCCCTTCGGTTCCCGTATACGCCAGCTGAGTTTCACCTTCCACTTCTCGTCAAGCTGCCAACGGACGAATGCGGAGCCCTGGCGCCACGGGACCTCTCCGCTTCGGACCAAGTGGTAGGATTCAGGCACCTGCGATTCAACCGCCTGGGACGGCAAAAGCGTCAGACAGTGGCGAGAGGGATCGTCCGCCGAAGGCCAGCCGAGTTCCTTCGCGAGAAACTTGCGTGTAACGGCATCGGCGGACCATTTGCCGGGCAGGAGTTTCAGCACCTCCTCGCGCGACAGATCCGCCTTGGGCGCCCATGTGCCGAGGTCGCCCTTTACCAGGACAAATTCCAGCACGAGCCGTCCGTCGGCCGTCTCCTTCGCCTTCGACAAATCGATGTGACGATAACCAGGCCAATGCAGATGTCCTTCAGCGGAAGCGCGAATGGAACCGCGCAGATTGAAGAGACGACCGACATGGAATTCGCCGGCATCATCGGTCCTCCCCTTCACCATCCCCTCGATCGTGGCCTTTGCCACTGGCTTGCCGTCTTCATCGACGATCCGCAGGTAGAATCCGTGGTGGGGCTGACAGAGGTCGTAGGGCAGGCAGACGAGATCCGTGAGCGGCGAGACGACGCACTCGTCCACCACAAAGGCCGACGCCGCGAAAGGCAACCCGACGACCGCGACCGGCAGTCCCCAGAGGCGACCCTCTAAATGGGCAAAAAGCCCTCCCAGCATGAGCACCGAGCAGACAAGCGTCCCCCTCCCCGGACCAATCCGCGTGGTCTGGAACAGTTCGCCGGAACGCGGCGACAACATGCCATTCTCCCGAGACGAGCTGACACAACCCGACCCCCCGACCAACAGAACGGCAACAGCAAATGTCAGCAATCTTTTCATCATCTCATTAAACATATCAAGTCCGTTTACCATTTGAACCTTACAATTGAGGTAATTGCAAAACCCCTCTGACACAGAGTCGGCAACCATGCCACCCGACATGAATCCCATCACCGACCCATCACGCACCTAGAGAAGCATTGCATAAACATTATCGCATTTCCCCGACTGAAACGCAAGCAGAATGT
>JAZLJP010000035.1:0-24213 GCA_045617985.1 Kiritimatiellia bacterium | reverse complement strand
ATCGTCACCTCCAACTTGGTTTACGACATTCGTTCCACCTTCCAATTGGCCGACATCGTTCGTGTTAGAAAGGTCGCCGCCGACTTGTTGGGTGTCGTTCGTCTTGGCGGCGGCATAGCGGGTGTTCGTCACGACCATCCCGCCAATGATGAGCGCCCCAGCAAGAGCCCCCGCCGTGACGCATTTCACACCGCCCGAAACGACCTTCGCCCCGCGCGCGACAATGTAGGCAGCGACGGCAACACCCACGCCTGCTGCGCCGGCGTAAGCCGTATTGATACAAATCGATTGGATGTTTTCAATCATTTCGTACGATCCAGTCTCGTCGTCTGACGAATGTTATACTCAATTTGTCCCTCTCGTAGCAAATGAATCTTCCAAGTCTTCTAGGCAAAGGACAGAACCGCCTGGTTCCGAATCGAAACGGAACCGCCAGATACACGAATTCATCTGTGCGCTGTTGAACACACCCTTGTCAACAAGCAGATTGAAATCGTCAAGCGTCGGCGTTGCGATGGTGCCACAGTTTCATCGCCTTCAAGTCGGAAACGATGCGGTCGCACTTCCGGCGCAACACCTCTATCAGAAAATTTCCAGTACCACAGGCCGGCTCAAGAAATCGTTTGTCGTCGGAATGGGTGGCAAAGTCGTCGACCAAATCGACCATCATCTTTGTGAACTTATAGAAAGAACGGGCGAGACGCCCGTTCTCCCAGCCGTTCCGGTTCTTCACCTAACCTTTCACCTTTTCAACAGCTTACGGAACAGGCACAAAATTCCATTCGTAGTTCAACTGCGCATCGATGCGGAGGAGGCGGAAGCCGAAGGGGCGCTTATCGAAGTTCCAGCAGGTGGTTTCGGAATTGAGAAGCGGAATGCCGCGATAGGTGCGAAACTGCATCCGATGCGTGTGGCCCGCAAGATAGAACTTGAGCCCCCCATCGACCATCTTGTCGAGATAGGCCTTCCGGCCCTTGAGCGGATAGTTGTTGTAGCCGTCCTTCTCGCCCGGATTGCGGTCGAACGGCGGAATGTGCGACATCGCAATGACGGGCAGCCCCTTCGCCTTCGCATCGGCAAACTCCCGCGCGAACCACGCCTTCGCCTCATCGCCCCAGCCCCAGGCATCCGGATTGCGCCAATACTGAGAGTTGTGGAGGATGAGCTTGAAGCCTTTCACCACGGCGCTCCTACGGTCGCACCCGAACACCCTGAGCCACGCCTCGCGCGCCGCCTTCGACTGGAAGTTCGGAATGTCGTGGTTGCCCGGCGCCACGAACGCGCCTTCGGGAAGGCACGCGCGAAGCTTTGTCCACTTCCCTTCCATCTGCGCCGTGATGTGGCACATGTCGCCCGCCACGAACACCACATCGGGCGCAAGCTTCTTCACGGCCTCCATCTCGCACGCGAAACGCGCGGCGTTGATCCGGTTGAACTCTTCGCCACGCGTCTTGCACTCCGGCGCGAACCCGAGCTGCGGATCGCCGCAATGCGCGATCGAAAGAACGCACGGCCCCGCGAGCTTCTCTACGCGCTGCGGCGCTTTCGCACAATCGACGCCCGCCCAGAGCGGCGAACGCCCCGCCATCGCACCCAGCGCCAACGCGCCCGAAAGAAACGCTCTCCGATTCGTCATTTTCCTCATTCTCCTTTACGACTTGCAGATACGCCAAACATTCCGCCCGAAAACACGACACCGCTAGCGGATGAAGATCGCCAGATTCGCGGGATAGAAGTAGAGCCCGTCGTTCGCGATCCGAAGCTTCACCGGCCGGTCGCCGCCACGGTCCGCCATGAATTTGAGCGAGGCGGCGTTCTCCGGCTTCGCGGTCCAGGCCACCACCTTCTCGCCGGTCTCGAGATCGCGGCCGCGCAGATCGATTGTCACCGTCGCACCGTCCGCGTAGGTGATCTTCTTCACGCCCGGATTGCTAGCATTTGTCCCCGGGAAGTTGTCCGACGCCCACGCACCCACATTGTCGCGCAAATCGATCCGGGAACCGTTGAGCATCACCACATTGGGGCACCAATTTGTCGAAATCACCTTCAGGGTACCGTACACGGAATACGCGAACGCGGTCGTCTTGTTACCACTGATCGTATCATTTTTCGTGGCATTGATCGTGAGGTTGCTCACCGTTCCGTTGGCATGCAAACGGATAACATTGTTGAGGTACAAGCTGCCGCCCCGCGTCCCGTTGACGCCGCCGCGGTCCTGCCACCAGCAGCTCACCGTATTCGCCACGGTCTTGACCGTACCGTTGATGAGCGTAAGCGGACCATAGACGGTACTGCCGGAACCCGCCTGACAGGCGCAGATGTCGGGGTCGTAACCTTGCAGGAGAATCGTGAGCGTAGAACCGCCGAAATCCCAGATGGAGCCGGGCTGGACGAATTTGTCCGCCGTGACCGACGTCTGTCCATCGAACGGCATCGCCGAATCCGCCGTCAGGAAAATATCGGAAATCGTCTCGTTCATGTCGCTCACGGCGGAGTTGCGGGTATTGGCGAACGTGCCGCCATGCAGGATGATGCGATTGGACGACATGTTGCGGCTCCAGGCATCCATCACGGCCCCCGCATCGACTTCGATCTCGCCAATGCCTTCCGGGTTGCCCGCAAACCCGCCGTGCGTGATACCGCTCTTCGCCGTACCCGCGACGATGTGGAATCCTCCGCGATAGACTTGGTTCCGCGAATTCACCAGCGTACCCGCCCCTTCCTTGACGACCTGGAGGTTGCCGCTAATGACGGTAGTCGAGATGGTGGAGGTCTGACCGGCGGGAATATCGAGGTGCAGTTCACCGGGCGTCACGAAAGACCGGCGCCACCCCCGCACCTGGTTCGTGCGGCGGGCGTGGTCGTTATCCGTCTGCACGTCGAGGTCAACCCAGGTGACACCGTCGTTCGACCCCTGGAGCGCCCACGAGACGGGGCTGCGGCCCGTATTCGTACCGGTATCGTTGGCGCTCCACCAGTCGTAGTCGCTGAGCGCCACGGGGTGATCGTAGGTGAATTCAACGTAGCAATCCGCCGCTTCCGTGACTTTCGTCTGGCACCACTTGGTGCCGACGTTGTTATCCGCGAGCTTCTCGTAACGCTCGTTCGTACTCCCGCCCGTCATGCCAAGACTCGCCGAAAAACCAAGGCGATTCTCCGCGAGCGCGTAGTTGACATCACCCGCCATCAGGCGAATCTCGGAGATCTGGCAACATTCGCTTTCGCTGTTCGCGAGGATCTTCCGCACGCGGAACCGATAGCGCGAGTAGGCAGTGGACGAACCATCGCCCGAGTCGGTGATCGTGGCGTTCGCGAAGAGCGCAAGCTGCGCCGGCCCCAGGAAGAGGCGATGGCCCTTGAGGTCGATCGTCACATCGACAACATCGAAATTGGCAAGCCCCCGCCAGTCGGCATCCGCCGTGAGCGCAATCGCGCCCTTGAGGCGAACCGCCTTCCAAAGGGGATTCGGGGCGGTCAAGGAGAAGGACGTCTCACCCGTCACAGTGATCTGCGTCGTCTCGGCAGACGGAATCGCCCCCTCAATCACCTCGCCCACGAGGTTGCGGCACTCCCAGTTCCTGGGATCGCTCAAATTCGTGCGGTCGCCGCCGCCGGTCCACACGGCGAAATCGGGCGTAACGTCGGCAGGATCGGCATCGAAGAAGAGCCCTCGCGCCGAATAGCGGAACCGGCGGCCCGGATTCGCCGCGGCGGTTGCCGCATCCATCTCGAAGACGACCTCGTCCGGCATCGTCGGCCAGGCGATGATCTGTTCGCCAAGGGCCGGGGTGCGTCCGTGGAGATCGACCGTGACCGTGGCCCCCTTCGCGAACGAGACTGCCGTTCGACCGCCCGTCATGTCGGGATTGGCGGCATTCCACGTGCCAACCTGTTCCGAAAGGTCGATCGTCGCGCCGTCTTGCAACGTGCAGCCGAAGAAGCCGGTGTGGCGCGGCAGGAACGTGCCGAACACGTTCAACGCCCCGTTGCCGCTGTTGCTGCCGGACCCGCGTTCCACGGTGTAGTTGCGCACGTTGAACGTACCATCGACCTTGAGCGCCGTCGTGCCATCCTGGATGAGATCGGCCGTACGCGCGTCGCAGGTTGAAATCATATTGAAGTAGCCGCCGCTCACGAGCCGCATCGTGCCATTGGATACAGCCGTGTGGTTGAAGGAGAGAGACTTGCCGCCACCGATGTTGAATTCAAGCGTCTTCCCGCCAAGGTCGGTGGATCCGGGATAGAAAACCATCGAATGACCGGCATTAACCGTGGTGTCGGCGGTGAGCGTGAGACGGCCGATGTTGCCCCAGGCGGTCTGGGTGAGGTCGGCCCCGCTGTTGGTGAGTACGGCACCCTCCGACTTCAGCACATAGCTGGAGGCATCGTACTGGCCGTTGGCATCAAACACGGTGCCGCTCGCGAGCGCAAGCGTGGTGCCATTCACGCCGAGCTGGCCATATTTGAAGTAGGCGTTCTGCTTGAGCGTGCCAGCCCGCACTTCGGTGCCGCCGGAGTAGGTCTGGTTCTGCTTCGCCGGCACGAACGTGCCCGCGCCCTCCTTTACGAGTTTGAGGTTGCCGCTGAGCGTGGAGAAATTATTCACGAACTCGCCGCTCTCCACGACGAGGTGCAGTTCGCCCGTCGTTTCGGTGGAGGTACCGGTGTAGGTGCTGCCGCCGAGCTGGGCGGGGCCGACGATGAGCGCGTGGCCGCCGAGGTCGATCTCCTCGTACCCCGAAAGCTGCGCGTCGGCAAGGCCGCGCCAATCGAGGTCGGCCGTAAGATGCACATCGGTGTAAGTGATGGACTTCGCCGTGAGGGTCACGCCCGCGGCGACGCCAAAGGTGGTGTTGCCGGCGATCGTCACATCGGTTTCCGCCGTCGGCACCGCGCCGCCCACCACGTTTCCAAGCGCGTTGAGGCAGCGCCAGTTCGCGGGATCGGTCGCGTCGCCTGCCGCACCGCCGCCCACCCAGGTCGCGGTGACGGGCTTGTTGATGTCGGCGGAGAACGATTCGGTGGCCGCACGTTCCCAGCCGAGGCGCGCCGCATCGCGGTCGGGGCCGCAGACGAACGCCGTGGCCGTTGCGCTGCCGAAGAAGCGCCCGCTCACGCGGTCGAAGAAACCGCCCTTTCCGTTCGCGTCCTTCACCGGCACGAAGTCGCGCGCGGCATACTTCTCCGTCGCGAACGTGAAGGCGGAAATCCGGCCATAATGCATCTTGTCATAGTCCGCCCCTTGATTGTGGCAGGCGAAGAGCCGCATGGGATAGCCGCTCTCGATGAAGTTGGCGCGCGTCGCCCCTGTACTGATGAAGGTACCATTGTATTCAAAGCGATCCACGCCGAAAATGACATGGTACGGGGTGTTGTTCACGGCAGAGCCGCCCGTCGTGTTGCTGCCCGGCATTTCCCAATGCCAGATATTACCGTTGAAACGTGCAAGCCCGTAGCAGGACTTCTTGTCGGATGTTCCGCGTCCGCCGAAAATCCAGTCCCAGTAGTTGTTCTTTCCCCCGGTCTGACCGGTGAAGACGAGATCGAGCGTGGTCATGATGTCGCGGCGCGGCGCAACGTCGGAATCAAGCCAGGTGTTGCCATTGGCCTGCAGATATTCGATTTCGCCCGCGTACGGCAGGTCTGCGGTCTGCAGGAGGAAGAAACGGAACCAGCGCCGTTCGGATACGAACGCGGCAGGGATTGCGAAGGTGTAGGTTGTCGTCTCGGCGGCGATGTCGGCCACCTTGGCGAAATCGGTCCAGGCGTACTTGCTGTTCCCCGCATCGGTCGTGCCGGAGGCGACACAGAGAGCATACGTGCGCGTGCGCACGCCGTCGAACGCGAGCGTGGCCATGGCGCCGTCGTAGTTCGAGACGGACATCTCAGGCGCGTCGGTGTCGTGCTTGATCAAATCGCCGAGATCGACGCCCGAACGACCCGCCTCGTAGATGCGCTTGACTTCCTGATGGGAGAGGCCGCGCGTCCACAGCGCGAAGTCGTCCACATCGCCCACGAACTTCTTGCCGTAGGCGCCAGTACCATCCTGGCCGATACAGAACGGAGCTCCGCTATTGAATGTGAGCGGGCTGTAGGTGCCAGCCACCCAATCGAGGGTTCCGTCGCTCCGACCCTGGTAGACAGAGATAACACCTTCACTGGAACGCGTGAGACAGTAGAAGGTCCAACGGTCTGTTGATTCCCAATCGAAATGACCGTAACGCGCACGTCCGGTAGACGAATTACCGCTACCAAGATTGGCGAAAACGCCCTTCACCGATCCCCCGGCGACGGTTCCGGCGGCGCACATCGTCACCCCAGAACGCCAACCATTGTTCCAATTGCCGTTACCAAAGAGCACGGGATCGCTATCCTGGGTGCCGATGCGCGCCCAGCAGCAGATGGTGAACGATTTGCCGTCGGCCCCATAGGTCAACGACTGGGTGTCATTGAGTTTGACGAACCCGCCGGACGCGATCTTCAAAAACGAACGGTGGAAGCCATTCGCCGTGATGGTCGTCGACCCAGAGACAGTCGGGCGGATGGTGGAATTGGGCGCGAGGTTGTTGGTCGCGGTAGAGTCAAATGGCAGATAGACCTGAAGCCCATCCGCCAATGCCGTGTTCGCATCGTCGGCGACGGTCATACCCAGCACGGAACCGTTGAGGCCGGTGGGATTGAGTCCGAAGTGGTTGAGCAGGGTCATCGGAAGGTCGCAGACCATCGGGCAACCGGGAATGCGTCCCTGTTGGACCGTCGGAGAGGCGACCACCATCGGGATGGTATGGGCCTGACGACACCCGGCATTGAGCGTATTCGTGGAGTCTGCCGACTGTCCATGGCTGGTGGAATAGCCACCATGGTCGGCGCAGATGACGATCATCCAGTCTTCTTCCGCGAAAGTCGCACGCGCGGCAATGGCGTCTAGGCAGGCACCCACAAGATTGTCCGCCGTCACAAGCGCGCTGCGGTAATCGGCGGAGAGCGGGAAGAAGCCGGAGGCGTGTCCGCCATGGTCGGGACCGTCGATGAAGTACATGATCGCGTCGGGGCAGTTCGCACCGGCGAGCGCAGTGGCAAGAGCGGCGCCGTTGCCGGCATCGCTGCCACCGAGGAAGGTGACGTTCGGAGTCGGGCCAAGATCGCCGTCCTCGCTCCAGGTGTAGGCGAAGGTGGCAGTCTTGCCCGTATCGGCGACGCGCTTGAGCCAGGTGGGGCAGCTCGCGTAGTCGCCCGCCGCCGTCTGGCCGTTCACCGTAACCCGGTGGCGGGAAGCCGTCACGCCCGTCGCGAGCGAAACATGGTTGGGAGCGGAGTTCGGCGCCGCATCGGGCACGCTCTGGCCGGTAACGGTCCAGCAGCCCTTGTAGCCCGGCTGCCACGTGCCGAAGCGCAACTTGTTCACATTCGGCATGTCAACGGCTTCAATGGCGTCTGCGCGCATGCCGTCCAGCATGAACATGATCGCCTTGGGCGTTCCCGCCCAGCCTTCAAGCGCCGGCACCAGCGCGGCCAGCAGCAATCCGATTCGCAGCTTATTCATTTTTTCTCCTTGTCCCATTTAACAATCGAAAATCTTCTCTCGGCGCGCCGTGAGATACACGGTGTAGAACGCGCGTTGCAGATCGGTCAGATACGGCATCTCGGCAACAAGCGCGGGAATATCCAATACGGCGATACGCGGCAACAGACGGTTCATTGCAGAGACGAGCCCCGGTTCGGAACGAGCCGCGATGAAATCATGGTAGTTGATTTTCCGCCCCCCGATTTTCAGCATCGATCCTGGGAATGTGTAAATGCGGGCATCCCGTTCGGCTTCGTTCGCGAGCACGGCGCGCATGATACGCTCATCGGCCTGCGGCAACAGGCAGCTGCCGCAATCGAACACGGGCGCGAGTTCGCTTTCGCCCGTAACCTCGTCGACGAGAAATCCCCAGTTCCCGTTGTGGCGGTCGAAGTTGCCCAGCAAGGCGTCAATGACGAACATATCCCAAAACCGCGTCAGGACCACTTCGGGAGAAAGAAAGGTCTGAAGTCCGATCGTCTCCAGCACATCGGCGAGTTCCGTTCCCGTACCGCCGGTTTCGGAATCGATGACCGTATTTTTGATCGAGCAGAAATCGTAGAGCCGCCGCCCCGGGGAGGTAAAATCCCGGCAGGCGCAAACCACCTTGCACGTACCATTTCGATGCGTACCGAGACGCGTCTCCTGAACGGGTACGCCCAGCTGCCGAAAAACCGTACTCCCAAGATGTTCGGAAAAACAGCTGTTGGTGTACGACAACTCGGTGGGCCTATCAGCGGCGGAAGGCGGGAATTTGAGAATCCAAACAGAACCCTCGAACGTGACGGCGATCTTCTTGCCGTTGGCGCCATTGTAGGCGCGCCCCGGCACGCGGGGACACCCGGTGAAATCTATTTCCCGCGCCATGACAGTTCTCCCCGCAGATACTTGTCGCGCAGATACTCGGCGTGTTCGTGGGTGATGGCACGATCGTCGATCTCGGCGCCATTGATGGAGCCGTAGAGTTCACACCAAAGGCAGTCCATCAGCGACGATCCCTCGACCAGCCCACGCTTGTAGGCGTCAAGATCGTGCTGCAAATAACCGGGCAATCCCTTTTCAAGGTATTCCCGATCCGCACTGATGCTGCCATTTCCCATCTCTACAAGAAAACATTCCTTTACCAACGGTATGATTATAGCACATTTTTCAGCCCATCCGCAAGTCAGATAACAATAGCAGCAGGAGGCGGCGTGCCTACCTAGCCAACAATGCCATCGGCGCCGAAGAACCGACCGGTCACTCGATCAAGAAGTCCGTAACGTTGCCGGGAAGGTAAAAATGCCGGCACGAAATCACGCACCACCTCGCCATTCTTGGTGATCTTAAAGCGGTAGATTCGGTATTTGCCCGAGTATCGGCCGCTGCTCTGCCCAAAAATCTTCAGCGTTCCCCCGCACTGGCACTGGAAATCAGTCGAGGTAATGCACTGAAGTCTTTCGGCGGTTTCAGCGTCGAACAGGGTGAGCGCGTTATTCGCCGGATCCACAGTCAGGCGGAGATGCCGGTTTGCATGGAACGGCATCCACTTGTAGTCGCCGAACCAGCAGAAACTTTCCTGCCCCATCTCGTCGCGGAGCGAGAACAGGAACTCGTGCTGCCGAAAGGACGCCGTTCCGAAAAGAATGGCCTCCCTTACAAAACCGAATGTGGCAAACTCAACCTCCAGCGAAGTGTCGGGCCCGGGAACAATCCCCGTGTCGATGATCTGTTTTCCTGTCGATTCGATCCAGGCGCAAAGCTGCACCTCCGCTCGTACATCTTCATTCAACAGGATGCAAAAGGGGCCGGCAGGAAGATTCACTTCGTTATACAGGCACCCCCGATAAGGCTCTTGGTAAAGATGCCGCACGCCCGTTGGGCACGCGACGCCATCGGCCGCCACAACGAGTTCATCACCCCCGATCAAACCCAGATTCTTCCAGTCGCGCGAGGGAAGATTCCGAATCGTCGCCGGATGCCAGGCACCGTTCTCGTCGCGGATTTCAACATTGGGATCGTACGTTCGTTCATCATGGTAGATCGTCAACGCCTTCACGTTGCTGAAACGAATCGAAACCTTGCCATCCGTACCCGCCTGCGCCGATACGGCCTTCGGCGAATCCGCCACGATGTGCGAATAGCCATAATCCCGTTTAAGCGCATGCAGCGCCAGGCGCTTGGCAACCACCAATTTGTGGCGCGGATGAATATCCATATAGCAGCCAAGATCGGAAATGACCGTCATCGACGCCCGCGCATCATTTTCGGCAAACGTCCCCATCCCCTCCATAAACGGCGCGAGATGGACGACGTTGCCCCGGTAGTCGCTGACATGCGGCGCAATCTGCACATAGTCGAACCGCAAGTCGCGATTCTCAAACTGTTTCATCCAATCACCGTGCAGCCGACGCAGTTTCTCGCCAAACCGCAAATCCGCATCGGTGAAATTCGCGAGATTTCCCTCGCCCTGATACCAGATGACGCCCCGGAGCGCGAAAGGTCCCAGTCCTTTGATCAGCTGTTCGTATCGCCGCCCACCCGCATACCATTCTTCGACCAGCGTACCTCCCACCGCCGCGACCATCACGCCAATCGGCAGATCCAAAGCCTGCTCCAACTCGAGCGCATAGTAAACCGCCAAGGCGCTCTTCTCCCCCGCCGCCAACGCCTTCGGTTCGAACTTCTCCCAGAGGTTTCCTTTCGCCGAAAAATAGCGCACCCTTTCCCGCCGGGTCACCTGCACCATCATGGGCCCCAGATCATCGCGCCAGCGCGGTTGCGAACCCGCAATCGGGAATTCCATGTTGCTCTGCCCCGAAGCGAGCCAAACTTCGCCAACCAATACGTCCGTCAGGCGGATCGTGCTTGCGCCATCCGTCACCTCCATGACCCGGCCTTCCTTCGAAGCCGACAACGCATTCAACGTCAACCGCCAAGTCCCTTTTTCGTCCGCCGTGGCGGATACGGCCTGCCCGGCAAAGGAAACGGTCACGGTCGATCCCGCCGTTGCCGTTCCCCACACCGGCACGGGACGTTCCCGTTGCAGTACCATCCCGCTGCCGAAGGGCTTGCCCAGTTGCACCCCTCCCACGGCAGCCATTGAAAAGAACAGGAAAACCGAGCGTAACCAGAACATTTTCATTTCCTCGCAACCTGCATCGTCAGGAACTCGTTGACAGGAATATCCGCCGCCAATTTCGCCACCGTATTGCGCGGAACGGGCTTCAATATCGCATCTCCACCTCGATCGACAACCTCATAGCAATTTGTTTTGGGCGAGAGTCTCAACTGCACTTTCTCCTGAACCCCTGAAACCGAAGAGCGCCGCCGCAATGCGCTGGAAGCAGGAAGACCGAGGTCGTCGTATGTAAAATCAAGCCGTAACATACACCGCCCCAATCGCTCCATAGGCACTCGTTTCGAGGAGTCGCGTAAAATGGTCACGCTCGTCAATTCTCAATTCCCGACATTGCCGCTCTTTTTGAACGCCCTCCGCCAACAACCCGAAGAAAAAAGGGAAAAGGACATTTGACCGATATTCACCCTTCGTTTTTGGCAATGTCGCCGAAATTGCCGGCAGGGACGGATTGCCTAAATATCCTTCATCATAATGGAACGTATACCCGTCCACATCCTTCGTCAACGTTCCGGCGAATATATCGCGATAGTAGACCTTGCCACGCTTCATACACCGATCCTCACCTTCAGGCCAAGGACATCCGCCACCTTGAGCAAGATGTCAATCGTCACATTTCCATTTCCCGTCTCAAGATTCGAAAGCGTATGGACGGAAACCCCGCATAACGCCGCCAGCCGCGTCTGCGAAATTTCAAGGGTTTGTCGCCGTTCGACAACATACCGTCCTATCTCTGCCTTATTCATTTGAATGAATAATATCATTTTTCATCGCAAAACGCAATCCCAAACGAGCCAGTCCATTCATTAAAATGAATCACCAAGGGACCGTCCCCACACGATCCCCTTTGACTGCGGTGAGAGAATATGGTATCATACGAACCGTTTTGGTGCACCAGACAATAAGGAGCGAAAAAAATGACAGTTGAAGCAATGACCTTCCGCGCGGAGCCCGAATTCATGTCGGCGTTACGTACATACGCCAATCAAGTCGGTCTCAGCGTCAATTCGACAATCAAGAAGATAGTTGCACCCGTCATTGGCGTGGCCGAAACATCACATGACAACGGGCTCTCGCAATTTTGCGGTTGTCTTCCCAAAGGGGTCGCCAACGAAATGCTAGAGTTTGTCGCCAAGGCAGACTTTTCAAAAGTCGACCCGGAGGACTGTAAATGAAACGGATTATGCTGGACACGAATGTATTGATCCGATTTCTCAATGGGGAAGAACCATTTGCCCCGGTGATCATTTCCGCCGAAGAAGTGCTCATCCACCCAACAGTTCTTGCCGAGTTTCTCTGCGGAATAGACGAAACCGTCAAACATGGTCGGGAAACACGGCAGAAAATCGACGCCTTCATGGCGATGTCCGCCGTAAAAGTCGTGGCGCTCACCACGAAGACATCGACCTATTATTCCAAGGTGTTCAAATATCTGAAGTCACAAGGAGACATGATTCCCCAAAACGACATTTGGATCGCCGCCTCAGCATTGGAAAACGGCTACGAACTCGCCACGCATGATGCGCACTTCGGAAAGATTCCAATGCTCTCACTCGTCTCGTAAATTCCAGGGGGCCTCAACGCCCCGCGCCGCCCAGAGCGGCATTCCCGTCTTTCGCTTTCGACTTTCCATTCAGATTGTAGCCGCCCCTGCGCACCCAGCAGTTGTTGCATTCGCACGTCTCGTCGCGGCCGCAGGTACCGGCGATGTCGTGCGCAGCGTGGGGCTTGAACACTTTCCGGCAGAGTGCGAGGAGTTCCGCATAGTGCGGTCCCTTCTCGCCGCCGGCAAGCCCGAGCACGCGGCTCAGCTTTTCGTCCGCCCGATTGACGAGCGCATCGAGCGGCCGTTTCGCCACCTCCGCACCCAAAATCCGCCCGACCGCCGCGCGAAGCGCCGTTTCGCCCGCAGGATCGACCGCACGCGCCTCGGGCGGATTCCAGCTGTAGGAGTAGGCGCCCGTCCAGCCATGGTGCGGGATGTTGAGGTCCATCCAGAGATAGAGCTTGCGCCACTCGTCAGACGCGAGCTTCACGCCGTTGTGTCCCGCCTCGAGGATCTTCGTGAGGCGACTCGCCGCCGCGAAATGGTCGTAGGGCTTCGAGATGTGTTCGTGGTTGTCGGAATAGGCGATCGAAACGAGGCGCCGTTCGATGAGCCTACGGTTGCCCTCTTCGCCGATGAGGCTCATCTTCGCCTTGCCGAGGCCGTGGCACGCGATGCAGTGCTTCTCGAAGATCGGCTGGATCGTGCGCATGTAGCTCATCGGGCCCGCGTAGCCGAGATCCACCTCCGGCTTCAGTTCGCACACGTTGAGCGTCGTCGGCACCTTCGCACTGCGCGAGGAGCTGCGCGTTTCATGGCAGCCCGTACAGCCCTGCACTTCACCCTTCTGGCTGTAGACGAACGAGCGCATCGTGAAGACGGCCTTGCCCGTTTCGTCGATCGCCTGCAACTGAAGCGGCACGCCCGCCGGCGCACGGAACGCCACCGATCCGTCGGCCGCCACGGGCGCAACGCCGAGCGACTCCTTGAAGAGCGTCTGCGACTTGCGGCTCGCGTACCACCGGCTCGAGGGCTGGTTGAAGATGCGATTCACGCGCAGGGCCTTGATCTCGCCCGCCGGCAGCTTGACGCGCGAGTCGTAGACGTTGTCCACGTAGAAGATGCCCGTGTCGGGCGCCTTCTCGTTCGGCGGGAGCGCGCTTGCGAGCCGCGGCGGACGCTGCCGCTTGATGATCGGGATCGGGTTGAACGTGCCGCAGGCATCGTCCTTGAAGATGAGTTCGCGTCCGCCCAGCCGGTCGACGAGCCAAATCCCGAACGCCGCCTGCGACGGCCAGTTCGCGCCGCTGCCGTTGCCGGGATTGCACCGCACGTGGCCCGCCGGAAAGGCGTAGGGTTCCTCCGAACACGCGCAGAAGAAGAGCGTGTCGTTCACCGGCATGGGCGCGTTGTACACGCGATCGAGCCGCCACCCTTCCGCCTCCGGGAACGGCGACTCGGGCGTGAGGCGCTCGATCGGCCCAAGCCCGTCCTCGCCCTTGCGCGCATCGAGGAGGAAGAGCGACCCGCCCGTGATGCCGTGGTGCGGCGAGGCCGTGCCCACCACGAGCGGCGAGCCGGGAATCGCCTTCGCCTCGGTGCTCACGCAGATGTTCTGCGAGTAGTTGCCGTAGAGATGCGCAACGCCCGTTCCGTCAGGCTTCACCGTCCAGAGCGACTGGTGCCAGAAGGAATGGCGGTCGATGTAGTCCCAGCGCGTGTAGACGATGCGGCCGTCGTTCAACACCGAAGGCTCCCATTCGTTCGCCTCGCCGAAGGAGAGCTGGCGGATGTTCGAGCCGTCCGCATCGGCGCGGTAAAGGAGGAAGCACGGCGTGTAGCGCCCCCAGTGGCAGCGGCCGTAGCTTTGCGGCCGTGTAGACGTGAACACGAACCCGCCATCGGGCAGATAGCACGGATCGCAGTCTTCGATCACCACCGTCTGCCGCCCGTCCGGCGTCGTCATCGGATCGCTCGCCGTGCCCGTGAGCTGCCGCACGCACCGCCCGTCGAGCGTCGCCTCGTAGATGAAGTAGCGCCGGTGCACCACCGAACTTTCACCCGTCAGCGCCTTGGCGCACGGATGGTCCGGACACTGCGCCACCATCCACGGCGTCCAGTTGCACGTAAAGAACCCGCCGTACTTCGCCGGATCGAAATCCTTCGGCGGCTGGGCGGTGTGGTCGCAGAACGCGAAGATCACGCGGTCGGCATCCCAGTGGAGATCGGGATTGAACACCGTACCGGTGGGCAGTTTGCCTTTCAGGATTTCCTTCTTCTTCGGCGCCGTCTTCCAGTCGTCGATGACGATGAGCCCCGGCCCCGCCACGGAGAAGCGGCCGAGGTACTGGTCCACCATGTGCGAATAGGTGGAGTACGGCACGCCACGCTGCACGGCGAGCAACTGCTTGAACTGCAAATCGGGATGGGTGAAGAGAATCCGCCGCCGCAGACGCCGCACTTCCCCCTCCACACGGGCGCATTCCCGCGCCGTGTTCGCCGCACGCGCCCAGCGTTCGTGCGCGCGCATCTCGTCCCGGAACGCCCGCATCTTCTCCTTCGGCACCGCCTTCGCCACGTAGTCGAACGTGCGCCGGCAGAGGTCCAGCGCCTCGTTGAGCGTATCGTGGGCATTGACGAGCGGGAGCGGTGCCGCCTTCGCCGGCGCGGGCGCCGGGGGCATGCCCTGCGGACGATCCGTTCCGTAGAATTCGACTTCCGCGAAGTTGCCGCCACAGCAGGCGTGTTCGCTCGGCGGATACGGATTCGGCGCATAGACGCGGAAGAACCGGAAAGTCTGCCGCGCCGAGGCGTCCTGCAACGTCACCTCCACCCAATTCGTGTTCGCATTCCACCCCATCGGCGGCGCCGCCACGTGGATCGTCACGGCGTCCGCGAAATCAGGACGGTTCGCCCCCTGGAACAGGCATCCCCATGCCCGCGGGAAACCACAGGCATGCGCGCGCCCCAGGTAGCGGATGCGCGTGGGCATCTTCGGCGTGGGAAGTTCGAATCCGGCCCAGCACGGTGACTGCATCGCCGCGAACGGCGGATCGAAAAAGGTCGCGGGGTCGCCGTCGAACATGGCCTCCTTCGGCGTTTGCGGCGTTTTCTTGAAACTCCCCTCCGTGCCGAGAACGACGATCCGCCCCTGCGCGTCGCGCTTCGCAAGCGCATTCAATAACTGGTCGGTTGCACCCTCTCCCGCCAACGCCGCGAGAACCGCGAACGACAACAACGAGGAAATGATCTGCTGTGAATAGATGTTTTTCATTTCTGATTCGCCAATCTTGTTTCGTCAACGAGCTTTTCAACCGTCCAGCCGGGGGCCGGCGGGGCAAGCGGCGCGCGCTTCTCGACCCAATCGAGTTCCCAGGCGCCGAGGTCGATCTTCTCGCCTGCGGCCTGCCGCTCGCGGATTTTCATGCGCGGCAGGTAGTAGTCCTTCACGAGCCCGCTCCACACGCGCGAAGCGTAGTCGCCAAGGCGCGGCGCCCACACGGTGATGATTCGGCAGGCATCGGTTTCATAGAAGTCGGCCAAAGCCTTGTCCCCGCCCGCCGCCGCGCGCGCGCGGGCAATCAGATTGCGGAGGTCATGCGTGGGATGGCCCGCGAGGACGGCGTCGATGCCCTCGAGGAGGCGATACGCCCGCGCGAAGTTCTCCTTCCCGCCCTTCCGGAACAGGCCCTCCACCACAAGCCCCGCGCCATGCGCGGCCAACACCGCGAAGTCGCGGCGGAAGACGGAACTCTCGCCGAGCTTCGGCGCAGCCGCGCGCAACGCATCCAAGAGCGCGAGCGTCTCCTCGACGAGCGTCGGCCGGCCCTGCGGATTCGCCCGCTGCCAGGCGAACATCTTGCCATGCACGTCTTCGACGTTGGCTCCGAAGAAGCCTTTTCGCGCGAGGGCGGCGAACGTCTCGGCCGTCTGGGCGTCGCACCCCCAGCGGTTGCACGCCGTCCGCGCGAGCCAGGCGGCCGTGTCGATCGGCCGATCCGACCATCCGGCGTCGCCGATCATCTCGAAGACGATGTCGTTCACTTCGATCCCCTCGGTGACCGTACCGTGGGCGAAGAGGTTGCCGCGGTTCGCGCTCGCAAGCGCCGCCAGGTGCCCGTTCGCATAGAATTCGAGGTCGCCGCCCGGCAGCGTGTTGCCGCCATAGTCGGGAATCGTGCACCAGGCCCAGCGGCGGCCGAAGAAACCGTCGTACCGATCCCAGTGCCAGGAAGAACGCGTGCGCGACCGATTGTAGGCGTCCGTACACATCTCGATCACGAGCGTCTTCTCCTCGGGAATCGGCGAGAGGAACGCCTCGGCGAGATCCTTCGTCCATACCCGGCGACCGTTGTAGAAAATCCAGTCCTGGAACGCCATCACGGCATCGGGGTTCACGCTGCGGAGCGACTCGTAGATGTTGCGCCCGCTCGCCGCGAGCCCCTTGCGCATCGCCTCGTGGCCGTCCTTGCGCCACGGCATCGCATGCGACATCTCGATGAAGCTGTCGCAGAGGTAGTAGGTGCATTTGCCGAATTCCTTCTCCCACTCGCGCGTGATCGCCGAGCCGAGCTTCACGAAGAGTGGGTTGTCGGGATGGAGGAACCAGGTGCGGAAACCGATCCATTCGAGCTGCGACATCTTGGCCTCGGGATGGAGGCGCCTGATTCCCCCCGGCACGATGCCGGCGAACCCCTGTACGATCGGTTCCATTCCGAGCGCGTGGAGGCGGTCGATTACCGCGTGCTGAAGGCCGATTTCCCGTTCGCGCCAGGCGCGCGGCAGGCGGCTCGGCGATCCCGCGATGCAACCCATGCGCGAAAAGCCGAGATAGGCGGGGCCCGCGAAGGAGGCCTCGATCTCCTCGTCGGTGAGGCCTTCGGCGCGCCACACGCGCTCGGCGATCGCCTCGTAGGCGATCACGGCGATGGGCAGGTCGATGCCATGGAGGGCCATCCAGTCGATCTCCTTCATCCAGCGCGCCTCGTCCCAGAACGCCGTCGAATAGGACGCCGTGCAGGGCTGCGTGTAGATGTGGTGGCGGAACGGCGAGACGACGCGCAGATCCTCCGCCGGCTTCTCCCAGGCGGCGCGGTCGAAGCGGTTGCCGCTCCACGACGAGCAGCCCGCCCCCTTCCGCGTCACGTCCGTGTAGAACGCCCGCGCGAGCGCGGCGCCCGTGGAACCCCTCAATACGCGCCCGTTCGCCACGATTTCGAAGGCCGGAAGCCCGCCTGGCGCAAACGGGATAATCTCAAGGGTGAGGGACTTCGCCACATCCTCGCCCGCAAAGCGCGCGATGACGCCGCGTGCGCTCGCGATCTGCCCGGCGCGGTCGGCCACCGTGCGCGCTTCGTCGACCTTCGGCCCCCTGACGCCGCGCGGCATCAGTTTCAGGTTGCGCACGCCGTAGCCGGCCTTCTTCGGATCGGTAGTCAACGCCATTGCCTTTCCGTTGAAGGAACCATCGGGATTGACGAACGAGAAAACGCCGATCGATGGTTGCGGCGGCGGCAGGTAGCGCGCCGCGACCGCGCGCCCCCACACGCCATCCGCCCGCGCCGTGAGGTCGAGAACGATGCACTTGAGATGGTAGGAGTCCGAATACTGGAGTTCGATGCGCAATTCTTCCGGGCGGCCGTCCGCGCCCGCCTTCAGCACCGTGGGATGGTAGCCCGTCATCTGGCTCGGGAACATGTAGGAACCAAGCGCCGTGCCGCTGAGAAGATTCGTCTGCACGTCCGCAAGCGTACGCCCCGGAAGCACCAATTCCGGCGCTCCCGTCGGCACCACATTCGCCCCCGCGCCGCACACGAAGGCCAGCACGCAGCCAGCCGTCACCAAAAGTTTCTGCACTTTCATTCCAGATTCTCCTTGTTCAACATTTTCACACGGCGTTTTCCCACGCATGCCCGCCGCTCATCAAATGACCTCATGCCCCGATTTCGGGTGGTTTCACGCGAGGCGCTCTTCTTTCGCGTCGACAAGCTGGCGGGTCTTCGAGTCGAAGGCGAGGCCGATCGCCCAGACGGGGCGCCCGTCGGCGAGATAGGGCATGGTCTTCATAACGGTGGTATTATATCAAAAAAACGCGGTCCGCGCCACCCGTCAATCGCCAGTTCCGAGTGGGGAAAATGGAAAATAATCACTTGGGGACAGTCCCCATGAAAATTTGCACATCACTTGAGGTCGATGGACCGATAGCCGTCTTTACCGTCAGCGGTCTTCCACCGCAGATGGTAGCGGCCGCGGAAGCCGCGGAATGCGACCTTGCCCCCTTGGGCCTTCACCTTCGTGTGCGTACGGAACTCGCGGTGGAGCAGATCCTCCATCGCCTGGTAGACCGTCTTCGGCTTCATGTCGCGCGTGAACATGCCGCTGATCGAGGGCTCGCCCGGCGCCCCGCAGCCATCCACCACGTTCCACCAGGTGATGCCGTTCATCTTCTCCACCGCGAACCACGCACGATAGCAGTTGCAGGCGATGATCGCCTGGATCATCTGTCCCTTCGGCGTCAGGTCCGGCGCGGTGATGGTGATTTCCGAGAGGTGGATCGGCCGCTTCCCCGCCGCCTTCGCCACGGACTCGAACCGCGCCCGAATCCCCTGCGGGCGCAGATGCTTCGGCCCCTCGCCGGCGGCAATGGACAGCGATTCCTTCGGGTTGAAGAGGTGCATCTGCGAACCGACCACGTCAAAGTCCGCCCCGTGCTTCTCGAGATCCGCGATCTGCCCCGGGAAAGCGTCCATGTTGTATTCGTTCACGGTGAGCTTCGCCGAAGGCCGCATCGCCTTGCGCGACAGCGTGATCGCCTGATGGGCGTAGTTCGCGGGCATGAGTCCGTAGACGCTCTTCGTGACCGGCAGCCGGTTGAACGCGGCGGATTCGCCGTCCGGCCACGTACGCTTCGCGCCGTTCGCCCAGTCGGTCGCCGACTCGTTCACCGCATCCCAGGAATCCACCACCGCGCCATAACGTGCACCGATGTCGCGGATGCGCTTCTCCATGAAGTGCCGCTGCGCCTTCACAAAGGACGGCACCAGCGCTTCGATTTCCCGTTCCGAGAGCTGCGAATAGATCCTGCGCCAGGCCGCCTGCCAAGCGTGGCAGTAGGGCTGATCCTTCGTCCCCGTCGGCCGCGTGAAATCGTGCCGGGGGATCGCCACCGAGCAACGGCGCTGCAGCGCGACCTTCTCGAACTCGGGCGTATACACCTCCCAGATCCAGGAGGGCGTCATCCACTCGTTGCACCCCCACACGAGCGGATGCCCGTGGATGCGGCAGCCGCCGCGGCGCAGATGCACGATGACGGGGTCGGGCGCCGGGCGCCGCCAATGCGCCTGAAGCTGCGGCTTCGCGCACGTGTTCCAGAAGTTCTCCGTATCCTCGTAGCGCTCCTCGAACCGCGGCGAATTGGGATACGGCTCAAGGGTGCGCCAATAGAAGGCGACCGTGCCGGAATTGAACAGCCCCGTGTCGGCATCGTAGAGCGCCTTGTAGCGGTCGTTCCATTCCTTCTTGCCCAACTGGTTGAAATTGAAGATGTGCGCCCCGAAGTAGAAGTCGCTCGCCACCTGGTCGACCGAGACCTCGGTACCGTCAGGCACGGCGATTTCAATGGACGCATCCGCCTTGCGGTATTTTTCGATGTCGGCATTGATACGCGCCATCTCCGCCTCGTTCCAGATCTCCCAATACTGGGCGCTCATCACGGACTTGTCGACCGTGAATTCCGCCTGGGCGGCCATCGCCGCCACGGCAACGGCTAAAACTGTCTTACGCATTTTCATTTTCATATTCGTACTCCTGAACTGATGAAACATTCACGCCGTCACGGGACGAGTGCGGCGATGAGGGACTGGAACAGCGCCTGGCCTTCCGGAAGCGCGACGACGGCCGGATCCAGCAGGTCGATGGACGAGACGATCAGCAGTCCCGAACCGCGGCGTTTCTCCCACACATAGCCGATGCGTCCGTTGCGCGTGATGTTGTCGATTCCCTGCACGAAAATCTTCGCCTCCGGGTCACCGTCCAAACGAATCCCGCGCGCATGCTCCACCAACCGCTTCCACTGCCAATCGCTGTGGAAGGAAGTGGGGAACCCCGCCAGAGCAGGATGCTGCTCATCGATCAACAAACCCAACGTGCCCGGCTGGATACGGCGGAACATGTCCCAGTTCCAGAAGTCACAGGGGAAGAATCCCTCCACCGAATCCTTCGGCGCCGCCGACGGCGGAATCACACACAGTACCTTCCGCCCTTCCGCCAACATCCGCTCAGCCGCCGCGAGGTCGTTCGTGACGGCGCAGGCCGGGGGACAGTCCCCCTTCTTGCGCGGGTACGCCCAGATCGGATAGACGTTGCGCGTGTCCAATCCCGCCAGCCGCAGTTCCAGCGCACACGCGGCCGCGCGGTCGAGGTCCGGCAGGTTGAACCCAATGCCGCCCAGATCCACCAGCTCGCCGACCTTCACCGTGAACGGCAGTTTCCCCTCGGCAAACGTCCGGCCGCCTTCGAAGAGCCGCCACGCCAGCTCGTCCTTCAACACGTCCTGCTCGCCGTAGTGCGCCACCTGCAGTCGCGCCTTGAACGGCTCGCCGGCGAACCCGGTGTGGCTCGCAAAGCGCGCCAACGCCACCGTGGGCGCGCAGAAGCCGCGCCACCAGGCGACATCGGTGAAACGCTTGGGCTCGAGGAATGCGTTCCAAAGACCGACCAGCGCCGTACCCTGGCCGGGGAAGTCCTTGATGTCCAACAGCTGGAACCCGCCGAACTGCGGCGTGCGCAGCGCCTCCTCCACCTCTTCGCGATAGTTGATCGCCGCCAGTTTCCCCGACGCCAGATGGAAGCGGTCCGCAAGTTCCAGCATCCCCGCGCGCACCAGGCGGGCGCGGCAGATTTCATAGTTGAGCGGACGCAGCGGCCCCGTGAACTTGGGAATTTCCGTGTAGTCGGGATAGACCTGGAACTGTCCCGTTTCGTGCGCCACCACCGGAATGGTGGACTTGGCGTTCCCCGCGGAAAAATCGCGCTGCGTTCCCGCCCCCGCCCGCTGAACGCCGCCGAGCGGCGGGTCGACGAGGGCGAACGAACCGCGCACGTTGCCGACTTCGCCGCGCGTCGTGCGCATCGTCACCCAGTAGTCGTCCTGCGGATTCTGTTTCGGGTTGCCGTAATCGCCATTGGTCGCGGACGCATAGAGACGGCGTCCGTCGCGCGCGCGCAACCGGCGGACGATGTCGCCACACGGGTTCGCCGCGCCGCAGATTTCATTGCCCAGCGTGAAGAAGCAGAAGGACGGATGGTGTCCATAGGCATCTTGGATGCGGGTCGCCTCCTCAAAAGCGTAGTCGCGGTAGCGGGCGTCTTTGGCGAACAGATGTCCGTTGCCGAAGGCGGGGAATTCGGCCTGGATGTAGATGCCCACTTCGTCCGCCGCCGCGAAGGCCGCTTCGGGTGGCGTCCAGGAATGACAGCGCAGATGGTTGAGGCCCCATTCCTTCATCTGCCGGAAGTAGGCGCACCACGGCCCCTTCTCCATCGGCGGGTGGCCCGTGAGCGGGAAGACGCACCCGTCGTGCGTGCCGCGCAGGAAGGTGGGGCGGCCGTTCACCAGGAACTGGCGTCCGCGCGTGGAGATCGTGCGCAGGCCGAAGGAACGCTCTTGCATCGTCTGGGCGAAAGTGGCCTTGACGCGGAGCAGATTGGGATGGAATTCGTCCCAGAGCGGCGTGGTGGGCGGCAACGCCAGCTCGACGACGACGTTCGTGCCGCCTGTGGGAACCGTGCAGTCCAGCCGGCGGACCACCCCGCAGCACGCGACCTCGAGCGTGTCTTTCGCCGCCGCAGAAGAAGTGTTCGCGAGCTGGATCTTGCAAGTGACCCGGCGGTTGAGGGCGTCGGGGTAGGGATCGAGGCGTTCGAGGGCCACCGGCGGAATCCGCACGAGCGCCAGCTCGCCGAGAAGCCCGTTCCAGTTGGTCTGGGTTTCGTCCGTGAGCTGATGCGCGCCCTCGTTGCGGATCGTGTCGCGGAAGTGTCCGTTGTCCACCTCCACCTGCAGCACATGCTTGCCCGGGCCCGCATGCGCGGCGGGCAAGTCGACTTCATACGGCGTGGTGAACGACCGGTTCTCGGCGAACCGCACCCCGTCGATGTTCAGCCACGCACGGCGTGTGCCGCCGATGCGAAGCCGTACGCGGCTCCCAGCCCAGGACGAAGGGATTTCGATGTCGCGTTCATAGACGACGAGTCCGCGATAGGGATGGCGGCGGGCGAAATGCCGCACCGCGCCCCGGTTGTCCAGCAGGATCGCCGGATCGATCGCGTCGACCGGTTGGCCATACAGTTTTCCGGGCCCCTTCTTCGCGAGATCGGTCGTGCCCGGCAGAACGATGGTGTCGTTCTTCGGGCCCTTCCCGAACGAATACCGCCACGCGCCCGACAAATCGATGCGCGTCGGTTCAAGTGCCTGTACCGCTCCTGCGGCGAAAAGCGCCGCTGCCAACAATGTCTTCATGTTCATGATTCAGTACCTGTTAAAATCTCGTTCTGAAAAGGCATCTCATCCGCGAAATCCGAATGAGGTGCGCCCGTCCTTTGGGAACCACTTCGACCCGGGTTGTCGCCCCATTTCTTCCGTTCACCGGAAGGACGACTTCCGTCCGCTTGCCATCCGACTGAAACGCCGCCGCTTGCTTGCCGTCGCAGGTCACCACGTAATCGCCCGCCGGCAGGTTGACGAACGTCAGGCGTTCGCTCGGTGCCTGCGTGCGCCGCTCGAGCATGAAGGCGATGCGGCTATAGTTGCGCGCAACCTCCACCTCGGTGTTTCGCGCCCAGCCGTTCTCGCCGAGTTTCATCTCGAAACGGTTCGCCTGCGGAATCGCAAGATACCGCCGCACACCGTCCCACGGCACCACGCGCCACGCTGCCACATCGGGCTTGAGCCGCCCGCCGTAGGCGATTTCGCCGAAAACCGGATCATCGACAATGTAGCACCCCGCGCCGTGCAGCCCGCCCGTGAACCCGTGGTCGATTTCGCCGTCCCACGGCCATGGGCCACGCTTCGTCCGCAACTGCGGAAAGTACGTCGCCCCGTTCGGCACAACCGTAAACTTCCATCCCGCCGCGCCGCTCTCCGCGACAAGCGCCCACGAGGACAGCCACGAGTTGTAGCCGTAGCGCACGCAATCCGCCGGATGCGCCGCAAAGCGCGTCGCGTAGTCGAGAAGCGCCACGCCCCCCATCTGCGCCATGTAGTCGAGCGTGCCCACGCCGCGTCCCCAGTTCCACGGCGAGCCGCAATGCCAATAGTCCGGCTCGAGCGTGCAGCGTAGCGCGAGGTTCGCCGCCAGCTGATTCGCCATGAACGCCCGCCGCGCGCGCTCGGGATACGCCGCAAACGAATGCCATTTCAAGCTGTTCTTGTCGAACCAAAGCCTCTCCGCCGGCACCATCGTGCGGGTGAACGCATACTCGCCCACGTAGTAGGACGACTCGAACGCCGTGCGGTCCACGAACATCTCGCTGCCGAACGGCCACGGATCCTCATAGACCATGTACGCGACCTTCTTCTCCCACTCGCGCCGCAGGCGGTCCGCCTCCTTCCGGCGGCCGCCCGCCTCCAGCGCGGCGATCACGTCGAGAATGTAGCGTTCGTGGAAATTCCCCTGCTTATACGCCCAGTCGCACCAGCCGTGAAACGCCCATTGGCTACCCATGCGGATGTTGTACGGCACTTCGAAAAACGCCATCGCCGTGCGGTACGCGCGCTCGAGGTAGCCCGCCGCGTCCAGATACTTCACGAGCGACGGATTCGACTTTGCGATGCGATGGAGGTTGTAGTAGAGCGCGATGTGCGTCACGTAGTCGAACGTGCGCCACATCCGCTCGCGTCCCGAACCGCCGGAGTTGTAGTCGCCCCTCTTGCCGCTGCGGTTCTCGTGCCAGTTGTCGCTGCCGTAGATGCCGTAGGGATAGGGA
>JAZLJP010000034.1:0-5985 GCA_045617985.1 Kiritimatiellia bacterium | reverse complement strand
CCTGCACGAATCGTGTAACGACTTCTGCACTGTCTCCTCCCGGGACTCGGCGAAATTGCAGTGCCGGTGAAGATGCCGGCAACCCGCACCTGGACGGAAAGACCCCATGAACCTTCACTGTATTTTGACATTGGTTTTAGGACTGGCATGTGTAGGATAGGTGGGAGGCTTAGAAGCGGCGACGCCAGTCGTCGTGGGGCCATCCTTGAAATACCACCCTTGCCCGTTTTGAGATCTAACCACGTCCCGTCATCCGGGACTGGGACCGTGTCTGATGGTCAGTTTGACTGGGGCGGTCGCCTCCCAAAAGGTAACGGAGGCATCCAACGGTTCCCTCAGCGCGGTCGGCAATCGCGCGCAGAGCATAAAGGCATAAGGGAGCTTGACTGCGAGACGGACACGTCGAGCAGGTACGAAAGTAGGGCTTAGTGATCCCGCGGTACAGCGTGGAAAGGCCGTTGCTCAATGGATAAAAGGTACTCTGGGGATAACAGGCTGATCGCGGCCGAGAGTTCACATCGACGCCGCGGTTTGGCACCTCGATGTCGGCTCTTCGCATCCTGGGGCTGGAGAAGGTCCCAAGGGTTTGGCTGTTCGCCAATTAAAGCGGAACGCGAGCTGGGTTCAAAACGTCGTGAGACAGTTTGGTCCTTATCCTCTGCGGGCGCAGGAAGATTGAGGGGAACATTCCCTAGTACGAGAGGACCGGGGATGACGTGCCCATGGTGTTGCGGTTGTCGCGCCAGCGGCAGGCCGCGTAGCTATGCACGGAACGGATAAGCGCTGAAGGCATCTAAGCGCCAAGCCTCCCCCAAGACAAGTCTTCCCAGCAGAAATGCTCCGGAGTCCGGTCGTAGACCACGACCTCGATAGGCCGCAAGTGCAAGCGCAGCGATGCGTTGAGCCGAGCGGTACTAATCGGACGGGCGGCTTAGCTTATTTTCGACTTCACCTGAAGCGGATCTTCCGCCTTCTCGTGCGTCGCGGTTCTCTTCAAGCTCCGGCTCACGGCTTTTCTGCCGGTGGCCATAGAGAGGCGGCCCTACCCGTTCCCATTCCGAACACGGAAGTCAAGCGCCTCTTCGCCGAGGGTAGTGCGGGACTCGCCCGTGCGAGAGTAGGGCGCCGCCGGCTTCTTCTTTTTTTTTACGACAATCCCGGGGAGCGGGGGGCTACTCCCCCCGTTTAACCATGAGGAGAAATTGAAATGGAAACTGGGCTTCAGAGAAAACATCGTCGTTTCAGCGTTCGCGCCGCGATTGATGCTCTGAGGCCCTTTTCTCGTTTTTTCATCGAGCGCCCCCGTTTCGCCGCCGTTGTTTCAATCGTCCTTTCGATTTCCGGCTCCGTCGCCCTCTACTATCTGCCCGTTGCCCAGTATCCGGAAGTCCAGCCGCCTCGTATCGTCGTGAGCTGCTCCTATCCCGGTGCGAACGCGCGCGAGGTGATGAATACGGTTGCGGGACCTCTTGAAGACGAAATGAACGGCGTTGAGGACATGCTTTTCATGTCCTCTTCCTGCACGGATGACGGCAACTACTCGCTCGGCATCACCTTCGAGGTCGGTACCGATCGCGACGTCGCCCTCATGAAGGTGCAGAACCGCGTGCAGCAGGCGACTTCCAAACTTCCCGTCGAAGTGAAAAATACGGGTCTTCGCATGCGCTGTGCGAGCGAAGACCAGCTCGGCATTCTGACCTTGCGTTCGAAAACGGGAAAATTGAGCCGTATCGAGGTTTCCGACTACATGTACGGCGTCGTACAGCCCGCGCTCCTGCGGGTGCCCGGCGTGGGCGATGCTTCCATCCACGGGCCCAAAATGGCGATGCGCGTGTGGCTTGATCCCAAACGCTGCGCCGCTCAGGGCATCAATTCGGAAGAAGTCGTTGCGGCAATCAAACAGCAGAACATCCAGGCGTCGCTCGGAACGGTTGGCTCTTCGCCCGCGCCCGATCTTGATGCGCGCGCGCTGACTTTGATTGCCAAAGGGCGCCTTCGTACGCCCGAAGAATTCGGTGAGATCATCGTCCGCCGCGACGATGCGGGCGGTCTTGTGCGTTTGAAAGACGTCGCACGCGCCGAATTCGGCGAACAGGGCTACACCCATTTCAACTCCTTCAACAACAAGGTTTCCATCTCCGTCGATCTGAATCAGCTGCCCGGCGGCAATTCGATTCGCACGATGAAGCTCGTTCGCGCGAAGATGGCCGAACTTGAAAAGCGCTTCCCCGGCGACCTTGAGTGGCTCATCCCCTACGATACGACCGACTATGTGCGGGCGTGTTTGAAGGAAATCGTCATCACGCTCTTTTTGACGATTTTCCTTGTTGCGCTCGTCTGCTGGATCTTTCTTCAGGATTGGCGTGCAACGCTCGTTCCAACGATCACGATTCCGGTTTCGCTTCTTTCAACGTTCATCCTCATGGCCGTCTTGGGCTATTCGGTGAACATTCTCACGCTCTTCGGCCTTGTGTTGGCCATCGGAACGGTCGTCGACGACGCGATCGTGGTTGTTGAACGCGTGCAGGAATTGATGTCGCGCGGGCTCAACCCGAAAGAGGCCTCCATCCAGGCAATGGAGGATGTGACGAGCGCCGTCATCGCGACCACCCTTGTTTTGCTGGGGATTTTCGTTCCTGTCGGTTTCCTGGGCGGCTTGACGGGGCGCATCTACCAGCAGTTCTCCGTGACGCTTTCAACGGCTGTCGTCTTTTCGACCGTGAACGCGCTCACGCTCTCCCCGGCGCTGTGTTCGGTTCTCCTGCGAAATGCGCCCGAGGGAAAGAAGAAATGGCTGCCGTTTCGGGTGTTCGACGGCGTTCTTTCCGCTTCGCGCTCGACCTACGTTTTCGTGGCGGAGATTTTCGCCCGTCGCTCGCTCGTGTTGACGGCGCTCTTTGCGGTGTCGGCCCTCGCGGCCGTCTATCTCGCGAAGGTCATTCCGCCGGCCTTCATTCCGCATGAGGACCAAGGTACGGTGATGGTGGATGCGAGCATGCCGGAAGGAACGACGCGCGGCCTCACGATGCAGGCCGCCACGGAATCGGTTACGCGCATGCTGGGCGTTGCGGGTGTGGAAGGAACGCTCGTGACCGTGGGATCGAGCCGTATCGGCGGCCGCGGCGAGAATCAGGTGTCGATGACCGTGCGTTTGAAACCGTGGGAGGAGCGCCCGGGCAAGGACCTTGAAGTGCAGGGTGTTCGTACGCGCATCATCGAGACGAACTCCACCCTGCCTGCGCTTACGATGCGCGCCTTTGCGCCGCCGCCGATTCCCGGCTTCGGCGCGGTGGGCGGCATCGAGCCCGCCATCTTCTCGCTTGCGGATACGGATACGGATCGTTTGGCACGCGTCGCGAAAAATCTTGTCGCCACCTTCGAAGCATCGCCCCTCATCGCCTCGGCCGTGTGCGGCTACAACGTCGATACGCCGCATCTGCATCTTGAAATCGATCGCGCGAAATGCGAGCTCTACCGCGTGCCGCTTGCCACGCTCTATGCAACGCTGCAGAACTATCTCGGATCGCTCTACGTGAACGATGTGAACCTCGGCACGCAGGTGAACCGCGTGACGGTGCAGGCCGATTGGACGGGGCGTGCGGACGCCGAGGCGGTGCGCGGGCTCTATGTGCGTTCCGAAACCGGCAAGATGGTGCCCGTGGGATCGCTCGCCCAATTCCGCGAAGAGATGGGCCCGCGCGCGATCTATCGGCGTAACCAGTACGTCTACTGTTCGATCGTCTGTACGCCCGCTGCGGGCGTGGAGCAGGGCGTGTGCCTACGCGAAGTGCAGCGCATTCTCGATGAAAACCTGCCGCCCGATTACGCCTACGACTGGAACGGCCTCACCTTCCACGAAATGCGCGCGCGCGGCACGGCGGCGCCGCTCCTCGCGCTTGCGATTCTCTTTGGCTATCTGTTCCTTGTGGCGCAATATGAAAGCTGGACGATCCCTCTCCCCGTGATGCTCTCCGTTTCAACGGCCGTGCTCGGGGCGTTGATCGGCTTGTGGATGACGGGGCTTTCCCTCACCGTCTACGCGCAGCTTGGCATCGTGCTGCTCGTGGGGCTCTCCTCGAAGAACGCGATTCTCGTTGTCGAATTCGCGAAGGAACGCCATGAACGCGATGGGCTCGGCATTGTCGAAGCGGCCCTGGAAGGCGCGCGCGAACGCTTCCGCGCCGTGATGATGACGGCGCTCACGTTCGTTCTTGGCATTCTGCCGCTCGTGTGGGCGACGGGCGCAGGCGCGGGGAGCCGCCGCGCGATTGGCGTGACGACGTTCGCGGGCATGCTCGCGGCGACGTTCATCGGCCTCGTCTTCGTGCCGGGACTCTATGTGATTTTCCAAACGCTTCGCGAAAAGGTGCGCCCGTGACCTGTTACCGCCTTTGGAGGGTTGCCTCGGGCGGCTGCTTTTGATACAATAGACGCATGAAAATGAAAGCATTTTTTGCGTCTTTGCTGGCGGCGGCTCTTGCGGTACCGGGTGGGGCTTGGGGTGCGCAGAGCGTGGCCGATCGGCGCTGCCCGCCTCCTGCGCGTACGCTCGAAGAGGCGGTGGCCCTGTGCCGGCGTACCTACGCCTATGTGGCGAAGGCGCTTCCGGCGGAACGGATGAAGATGTTTGCAGCAGAGCTCGCTGCGGTCGAACAGATGGCCGGGAAGGCTCAGACGCATGCCGAGCGCGCGACGACCGAGGCCGCCGTGCGCGCCCTGCGCCGGCGGATTCTCTTCGCGCATCCCGACTTGCAGTTTGAGAAGCTTCTCGGCGTGCAGCGCGAGATTCCGTACTCGCAGTACAACCACGAAGTCGACCAATATCTCGGGCGCCTGTCGCAGCCGGGGCCGGGGCTTGTGGTGATCGAGAATTGGCAAACGAAGCCCACGAAGAAGGTCCTGCTTGAAGGCAAACTCCCGTATGGATGCGTGTTCAATCCCGATCTGCATTGGGATGGCGAGCGCATTCTCTTCGCATTCTGCGACCATACGCGCAAGGCGACGGTCGATCCCCGCTCGATCAAGGTTCCGCCGATCTTCCCGAACTGCAAGTGGCCCGATATGAACAAGATCCACCTGCGCTACTTTCTCTACGAGTGCGCGGCCGACGGCAGCTGGGTGCGTCAGTTGACGGGGTGCCCGGGGGATCCGATGACGACGGTGGAAGGCCGGCAGACGACGGTCATTGAAGATGCCGACCCGTGCTATCTGCCCGATGGCGGCATCCTCTTCAACTCGACGCGGTGCCAGAGTTTCGGCCGTTGCCACTGGGGACGCTACACGCCGAGTTTTCTTCTCTATCGTGCCGAGCTGCCGCCGATTGGCGCGGCGGGGCCGGTGCGGGATATCCGCCCCTACACGTTCGGCGAGGCGAACGAGTGGGAACCCTCCGTGATGACGGATGGTCGCATCCTCTACACGCGCTGGGACTACATCGACCGCGATTCGACCTGGTTGCAGTCCCTTTGGACCGCCCACCCGGACGGCACGGCCGTTGCGCACGTCTACGGCAGCTATTCGCGCTGTCTCGTGACGCCGTCCGAAGCGAAGAGCGTGCCGGGGTCGCCGCTCATCGTCTGTACGGCGGGCGCGCACCACATGGTGACGGGCGGTTCGCTCGTGCTGATCGATCCGCGCAAGGGCGAGGACGGACTTGAGCCGCTCACGCGCATGACGCCGGAAATCTGCTTCCCTGAAGCCGAGGGCTGGAAGTTCCCCGGGTACTACACGGCGCCGATGCCCGTGAACGACACGCTCTTCTTCGCGAGCTACACGGACTGCTTGAACGGCGAGGACGAAAGCGTCCTGAAGAATCGCCGTGGAACCGTGTGGCCGAAACCGGGTTCGACTTCCGTTTGGCTTGTCGATACGCTGGGCGGCCGCGAACTCATCTTCAAGGATCCGGAACACAGCACGTTCAATCCAATTCCGCTCGTGAAGCGTCCCAAGCCGCCGGCGCTCCCCTCCCAGCTGCCACCGCGCGAG
>JAZLJP010000033.1:0-14589 GCA_045617985.1 Kiritimatiellia bacterium | reverse complement strand
AAGCAGCTCGGGCTCTCCACGATCAACGACAAGGTGGGGCCGGGCCTCGCGCACTGGCTGCCGCGCGGCGCGCGCGTGCGCGTGGCGATCGAAGAGTATTGGCGCCGGAAACACTATGCGGCGGGCTACGAGATCGTCTATACGCCGCATGTGGGCAAGTCGAATCTCTGGGAGACTTCGGGGCATCTCTCCTTCTATAAGGACGGCATGTTCCCCGTCATGAAAGTGCAGGAAGGCGAAGGCGCGGAGGCCTATATTCAGGACTACTACGTCAAGCCCATGAACTGCCCGTTCCACATCCAGTGCTACCAGTTCGAGAAGCGGTCCTACCGCGATCTCCCGGTGCGCTATGCCGAACTCGGCACCGTGTACCGTTACGAGAAGGACGGTGTGCGGCATGGGCTCTTCCGCGTGCGCGGTTTCACGCAGGACGATGCGCACATCTTCTGCACGCCGGAACAGATCGTGCAGGAAATCAAGGATACGGTCGAGTTCGCGAAGAAGATGCTCGGCAAGTTCGGCTTCCACGACGTGCAGGCGTATCTCTCCACGAAGCCGGCGAAGGCCGTGGGCGATCCCGCGCGTTGGGAACAGGCCACGCAGTCCCTGCGCGACGCGCTCGACCAGGAAGGGATGAGCTACGAGGTCGATGAAGGCGGCGGCGCGTTCTACGGCCCGAAGATCGACATGAAGATCAAGGACGCCCTTGGGCGCCCGTGGCAGCTCGGCACCGTGCAGTTCGACTTCAACCTCCCCGAACGCTTCAACCTCACCTACGTGGGGGCGGACGGCAAGGAGCATCAGCCCTACATGGTGCATCGTGCGCTTCTCGGCTCGATCGAGCGCTTCTTCGGTATTCTCATCGAACACTACGCGGGCGCGTTTCCGCTGTGGCTCGCGCCGGAGCAGGTGCGCATTCTTCCGATTTCCGACAAGGCGCTCGATTACGCGAAGAAGGTCCAGGCCGGCCTCAAGGCGAAGGGCTTCCGCGTGGACGTGGATACCTCGGCCGAAAAGCTCGGCGCGAAGATCCGCGCGGCAACGCTCATGAAGGTGCCGTATCAGATCGTGGTGGGCCCGCGCGACGAAGCGGCAGGGCAGATTTCCGTGCGTTCGCGCGCGGAAGGCGACCTTGGCGCGATGACGCTCGAAGCCCTCATCGAAAAGCTCGTTGCCGAGCTCGACATGGACTAAACCTTTCCCAACCGAAAACAAAAACAACTAACCAAGAGGTGGTTTATCGCTAACAACTCATTCACCCGCGTCAATTTCAAGATTCGCGTGCCCACGGTGCGCGTCTTGGATGCCAATGGCGCACAGCTTGGCGTCATGCCGACGAGCCAAGCGCTCCGCCGTGCTCAAGAGGAGGGTCTCGATCTCGTCGAGATCACGCCCACAGCCGTCCCGCCCGTGTGCAAGATCATGGACTACGGGAAGTTCAAGTACGACGAATCCATCCGCGCGAAGAAGGCCCGCAAGGCCCAGAAAGCGACGCAGGTGAAGGAGATCAAGTTCCACCCGGGAACGGATATCGGCGATTTGCAGCATAAGCTCAAGCAGATCCGCGAATTCCTCGGCGAAGGCAACAAGGTGCGTCTCTCGCTCCAGTTCCGCGGCCGCGAAAACGCGCACCGCGACATCGGCGAAGACAAGATCGCCGAAGTGTTGGAGATGTTGAAGGACGAATGCTTCGTCGAACAGGCGCCGAAGACGGACGGGCGCGTCCACTTCTGCCTGATCGGGCCGCCGCGTGTGAAGAAGGGCGGCGCCAAGCCCCAGATTTCCGTGGGCGGTGCGCCGGCCGCGAATGGCATCCAGATTTCCGTGGGTGGCGCCGAGCCGCCGAAAGCCGAATAAGAAAAATGCAAGTCTATAACAGTTTGACGAGAAGGAACGAGGAGCTCACGCCGCTTGCGGAGAATACCATCCGCCTCTACACGTGTGGCCCTACGGTCTATAACTTCGCCCATATCGGCAACTTCCGTGCCTATACGTTCGAGGATATCCTCCGCCGCGTGATCCAGTTCAACGGAATGAAGATCAACCAGGTGATGAACCTGACGGACGTCGACGACAAGACGATTCGCGGCGCAAACGCCGCGAACGTCAAACTGACGGACTACACGCGCACGTACAAGGACGCCTTTTTCGCCGACTTGAAGCAGCTCAACGTGCAGCCGGCCGAAGTCTATCCGGCCGCGACGGACCACATCCCCGAGATGATTGCGCTCGTCGAGAAGCTCGTTGAAAAGGGCGTCGCCTACCAGAGCGAGGATGGATCGGTCTACTTCGCCGTGACGAAGTTCCCCGGCTATGGCAAGCTCGCGCATATCGACTTCGACCAGCAGCGCACGGGCGCGCGTTGCGCCGCCGACGAATACGACAAGGAAAACGTGGGCGACTTCGCGCTTTGGAAAGCCTGGGAGCAATCCGATGGCCCGGTGGGCTGGGATTCGCCCTGGGGGCGTGGCCGCCCCGGCTGGCACATCGAGTGCTCGGCGATGTCGATGAAGTACCTCGGCGAGACGTTCGATCTCCACACGGGCGGTATCGACAACCTCTTCCCGCACCACGAAAACGAAATCGCCCAGGCGGAAGCCGCCACGGGCAAGGCGTTCGTGAAGACGTGGATGCACTGCGCGCACCTGCGCGTGAACGGCGAGAAGATGTCGAAATCCCTCGGCAACTTCTTCACGCTCCGCGACCTCATCGAAAAGGGTTGGACGGGGCGTGAGATCCGCTACGTGCTCATCAACGCGCATTACCGCTCGGGCCTCAACTTCGCCTTCACGGCGCTTGAGGACGCGCGCAAGTCCCTCGCGCGCATCGATGCCTGCGTGGATGCCGTGGCAGCGAAGGTCGGCAGCGCGACGGCCGCCGAAACGCCCGCTTTTGCCACGAAGGCCCTTGAGGATTTCACGGCCGCCGTCAATGACGACTTGAACATCCCGAAGGCCTTTGCGACCCTTTTCGCGCTTGTTCGCGATACGAACGCGCAGTTGGCTTCGCTCGATGCGGCTGCGGCTGCGGCCGTGTTCAACATCTACAAGCGCATGGACGAAGTGCTGGGCGTCATCTTCTTCGGAAAGGCCGAGAAGGCCGACGTGCCCGCCGAGATCCAGGCGATGCTTGACGAGCGTGCCGCCGCGCGTGCGGCGAAGAACTGGGCCGAGTCGGATCGTCTGCGCGACGCGATCGCCGCCGCAGGTTGGCTCGTGAAGGATTCGAAGGCCGGTCAAACCGTGACGAAGAAGTGAGAGGTCGGTTCATATCGTTCGAGGGGCCCGAAGGGGGCGGCAAGTCGACACACGTTCAGCTGCTCGCCGAGCAGTTGCGTGCCGAGGGGCATGCCGTTCTTGTAACGCGTGAACCGGGCGGAACGCGACTGGCCGAGCTCATTCGCGGGCTCGTGCGCGAAGAAGTGGAAGATCCGCCTGTGACGCGTAGCGAGGTGCTCTTGTTCCTCGCCGCGCGCGCCCAGGTTGTTGCCAACGTCATTCGTCCCGCTCTCGCACGCGGCGAGTGGGTGATCTGCGACCGTTTTGCCGATTCCACCTTTGCCTATCAGGGTTACGGCCGCGGCATCGATGTGGCGCTCTTGCGCCAGCTCAACGATTTCGCCACGGAAGGGCTCATGCCCGACCTGACAATTCTCCTTGATGTTCCCCCGGAAACCTCGCGGGCGCGCCTTGCGGAACGCCAGGCGGCGACGGCCACATCTGCCGATCGGATCGAAAGCGCAGGCGAAACGTTCCATCGCCGTCTGCGCGATGGTTTCCTTGAGCTCGCCCATGCCGAGCCTGAACGGTTTGCCGTCATCGACTCTTCGGGTGTCTGCGAACAGGTTTCCGCCCAAATCCTTGAAGTCGTTCATCGGCTAGTCAATTTTTGACGCCACCGTGTCAGTTTTTGATGCGTACTAGTCGGTGGACATTCTCCGCCGATTGTTTTTTCACATTACGAGGGTCTTTATTGTCATGGAAAAAGATGATAAGAGCATTGGTAGGGATCGCGCACCGCGCGATCCGTCACGTGAAAACGGCGTGCGTGGTGCGCCCGCCCTACCCGTTCAAGGCTCCTATCATCCCTGTCCATGACAATATAAAACGAGGTAATTGCCTCAAACCCTTGTCATGCGGACGCGTTCCAAGCGCGTCCGTTTTTTTTCAATTGCCTCCAATCATTGGCATGGTTCTTGCTAAAATACTCATGTCAAATGATTGGTGTAGGAGAAAGGAGACCAATAATATGGATGAAATGATGAAACAACTTGCATTGAAGGAGTTCGGCACCTTGGACGGGGTGACGATCACCTATTCGCAAGACCCGCAAACCGGGCGCATCGCGTACTGCTTCTCGCGGAAGAGCATTCCGCGCGTCTTGCCGGAGATGGTGGCGTAGTGGTGGGCCTACTTCTTGAAGAGGTCGAGCTTCTCGGCGGGAACCGCGCGCACGTCGATGTGGTTCTTCACGGCGTAGGCGGCGGCGGCTCCGGCACCCACGCCCGTGGCCATCGCGATACGCATCACACGGCAGCTCGCGAGGGCTTCGTGCGAGGCGGAAAGGCAACGCCCGGCGAGGAGAAGGCCATCGACCTGTTTCGGTACGAGCGCGCCGTAGGGAATGTCGTAGGGGCGTACGCGTTCGGCTTCGCCGGTAACGGTGGTATCGTGGCCCACGGCCTGGCCGGCACCGGCGGGGTTGTGGATGTCGATGCAGAAGTTGGCCTTGCGTACGATGGCGTCGGGAAAGCGGCGGCCGGCGAGGCAATCGGCCTTTTCGAGGCGGGCAACGCCTTCGAAGCGGCGGGATTCGCGCACGCCGACGACGGCGGGCATCTGGGCGATGCGCACGTTCTGGTAGCCGGGCACGCGGCGGCGCAGAACTTCGGTCACCTGGAAGGCCTGCTTGCGGGCGGCGATTTCGGCGCGGGTGAGGTCTTCGGACTTGGTGCCGTTGATGCCGTTCACCTGGGTGGCGTTCACGCCGTTCATCGTGGGAGAGGCGCTTTCGTAGAGGCGGATGACGCCCACTTCGGGCGGAATGTTGCCGGCGGCGATTTCCTCCTGTACGATCGCCTCCCAGGTCTTGCCGCCGATCTTGAGGCGGCGGGCGCTTTCCTCCGAGCCGGAGAGGAAGCGCTTGCCGGGCTCGATGCCGTCGATGGCGAACATCACGCTCACGGGTTGGACGAGACCGTCGCCCTTGCGGCCGATTTCGTAGGGAACGCCGGCGGCGGCGGCAACCATGCCGTTGCCTGTTGCGTCGATAACGACCTTTGCGGGGATGGTCCGTTCGCCTTCTTCGCAGAGCACGCGCACGCCGATGACGCGGCGGCCCTCCATGAGCGGGGCGAGCACGGTTGCGTGCAGGAGAACGTCCGCACCGGCTTCTTTTAGAAGGTCGTAGGCCTTCACGTCAAGCCCTTGGAAATCGACGGTATGCGGATGGCCGAGGCGGCGGATGATCTGGTGGGTGGTGGGGGAATCGACGCCGCCCAGCCAGGGGTTCACAAGGGCCTGCACGGCCATGCCGCCGAGGCGGCCGGCGCGTTCGAGCACGAGCACCTTCGCGCCGCGTTTCGCGGCCATGTAGCCGGCTCCGATGCCGGCCGGGCCGCCGCCCGCAACGACGACATCGTAGTTCTGAGCGCCGGAAACGAGGGCCAGAATGCTCCCGACGAAAATCAAAATGGCTTTCTTCATTTGCGTCTTTCCCTTCTCAAGTTGAAGATATTATAGCAAAAAATCGGATGGGGTGGTATAATAACGCGCCATGAAACTTTTCAGAATTACTCAAACGTGTCGTGAAATCTGCCGGTCGAATGAAGGCGCGGCGACGTTCTTTGCCGGAATTCTCCTCTGGGGGATCGGCATCGGGTGCTTTGCGGCGGTCTTTCACAATTTTGTGGTGGACTTCTACCACATCAGCGGAACGCAGCGTGGCATTCTCGAATTCATGCGGGAGACGCCAGGCGTCCTTTTGATTGCGATTCTCGCGCTCTTCCATCGTCAGTCGGATTGGATCGTTCTGCGCATCGGTACGCTCATTTCGCTTGCGGCGGCGGGGCTTTTGCTTGTGCCGGTGCCGTGGATGGGAGCGGTTCTCGTCATCACCGTGTGGAGTTTGGGTGAGCATCTCGTGATGCCGGTGCGGCAGTCGTTGGCGCTCGTCCTCGCGAAGGAAGGGCGGGGCGGCGAGTCGCTCGGGTTCATGACGAGCATGATGAACGCGGGCTCGGTGATTGGCAGTTTGATCGTAGCGGTTGTCTTTTTCATGGGAACGCGTGTTTTGCAGGCGTCGTCGCCTCGCCTCCTCTACGATATCGTGTGGATTTTCACGATGGTGCTCTTGGGGCTCAGCGTGGTCTTTTCGTTTCGTCGGCGAGACGTAGGGGAGTTTTCGCGCCCGCGGCCGCGCTTCTATTTTCGCCGGAAGTACATGAAGTTCTATGCGCTCGAGCTCTTCTACGGGGCGCGCAAGCAGGTGTTTTTCACCTTCGGTCCGTTCGTGCTCATCAAGGTCTACGGGATGGAAACGAAGGACGTGGCGATGCTCTTTGCCTTCAGCGCGTTTCTGACGGCGCTCTGGGGCGGGCGGCTCGTGGGGCGGCTCGTCGACCGCTGGGGGTATCGCAACGTGATGATCTGGGATACGGTGGTCCTCGCGGGCGTCTGCCTCCTCTACGGGTTTGCGAAGGATATTTTCCCTACCAGGGTGGCGCTCGCCGTCGTATGCGCCAACTACGTGCTCGATGCGATTCTCTCCAATTGTTCGATCGCAACGAACCTCTACGCCCGCACGCTTTCCGATTCGCAGGAGGAGCTCACGGCCACGCTCTCGAGCGGTATTTCCGTGAATCACATCATCACGGTGTTCTACGCCATTTTGGGCGGCTGGATCTTCGACGCATTCGGCCCGGGCGTGCTCTTTGCGACGGCCGCCGTGATGGCCCTCGCCAATTCCGCCTTCGCGCTCACGATTGAAAAGGGTACGAACGGACGAAGGGGCGGCACGTCAACACATTGATCGCCCGAAGACGGCATTCGAACAAAAAAATCCTCTTGCGGAGTACCTGACGTGTTCGTTCCTTCGGTTTTCGTCCAAACCGACGACGTGCAATGAGAGAATGTACGCATGGAACTCTTGTAAGGAGAGAATTGAAAATGGAGTTGGTTATGGTTGACCAAGGGTGGTTCAAAAACATGTCTTCTTCTGCCTTGTTGCTGAATGAATTGGAGAGGCGGGGATTGCCAGAACCGGCCAAGAAGGTTTTCAAGGAGTGCCGTTTCGTGAAGCCGTTCTATTTTGTGGACGGGATTCTCTTCAATGAGCCGCAGCTCATCGCCGCCAACCGCGATTGGTCTGAACGTTATTTCATATTGGGGCGGTTTCGGGATTACACCACATTTCTCATGGATTGCAAGACCGGCCAACTCGGACAAGGAGAAGCATGGATAGGCTTGGGGGAAGACTATGACTTTCAGAACATTCCGGAATACCCTTCATTCTTGGATCGGGAGTTGCTGATGAAGTTTGGCGCATATTCGCAATTGCCGGAAGAAGTGTTTGATGCCTCCATTTCAACAACCTTGAAAATGTTGGACGTCAAGGACGACGATTCTGCCCCTGATACGCGGCCGTTTCAGCGGTGGTTGCGTGAGCGGCGCATACCCGAGACGGTGTGGCCATCCTTCTCCGCGTTGAGGTATTCCCGTGAGGTTCCTGCGGGCAGCGGTGGAGCGCTTTTTCAACCCGATGTCATGATGGAGGTTAACGATTCATGGCAAGGGCTTCTCGAACAGGGTTTTCTCGCAATAGGAGCCCGCCCGGTGGATGAAGAAATGATTGTGATCGACTTCAGAGGGCCTTCCCCGATCACTGGCCTGATGGCGTTTGAGGAGGCGTATGATTTTGTATATGAAAGACATTTTATGGCGGTCTCTCCGTCTTTTGAACGCTATTTACACGATTCTGTTTTCCTCGAAAATCTGCCGTTCGATTTCTATGATGCACGAGATTTCAAAGCCGATCTGAGTTGGTTCTGAAATGCCGGATATTGGAGAATAAAATAAGGTTTATGGAAGATTTATGGGGACAGTCCCCAAAGATTTATGGGGACAGTCCCCAAGCAGTCCACGGCATCGGGAAGATTTATGGGGACAGTCCCCAAGCAGTCCACGGCATCGGGAAAGATTTATGGGGACAGACCCCAAGCAGTCATGGGGACAGACCCCAAGCAGTCTAAGAAGATTTATGGGGACAGACCCCAAGCAGTCTAAGAGCTAGGGGGACAGTCCCCAAGCAGTCTTCTTCACGGGGTCTGTCCCCGCGTACCTCCATCCCCACGTGCCTACGGGGTCTGTCCCCACGTACCTACGGGGCTGTCCCCAAATACCCCCTGTCTCCACGTACCTCCCATGCCGTGACGAGATTTCGTCCGCACCATAATCTCACTACGGAAGGATCCAGCTATTGTCGGCCGCGAAAAGGCGATGGAAAAATTTCGTTCCTTACCATTCCGTTGTCTATTCAGCCACCCGACAAAGCGAAGATTTCGGTACGGAACGGTTTCGAGTCGAAATCTTCATTCCTAGCACGGGGACTGTCCCCATGCGATTTTTGAAGCCTCATTTTTTTCTTCTCATTTTATCATGTTTTTCAACACGGCGGGCGGGAGTTGTGATAAAATATGTATCCTCATGAACAAGAAAATCAGAGTTAAAGTCGTCGGCGCCACCGGTTATGGTGGGCTTGGCATCATCGATTTGCTGTTGCGTCATCCCTACGCGGAGATTGGCGCGTTGGTGGCGCGTGAAGACGCCGGCAAGAAGATTTCAGACGTGTATCCCCATCTCGCGGGCTACTGCGACCAGATGATCCTTACGGCCGACGATCCGGCCGCGCAGGGGGCGTTCGACCTCGTCTTCTTCTCGACGCCCGATCGCGTGGGCATGGCCGATGCGAAGGCCGAGCTTGCCAAGGGCGCGAAGGTGATCGACTATTCGGGCGACTTCCGCTTCACGGCCTTGGCGGCGTATCAGGATTATGCGACGCGTCTCGGGAAGGATCCGAACCATCTTTCGCCCGAGCTTCTTGGCACGAACGTCTACGGCATGCCCGAGCTCCATCGTGCGGAAATCGCGAAGGCGAACCTCGTGGGCAATCCGGGCTGTTTTGCGACGAGCTGCATTCTCGGGCTTGCGCCGGCGATGAAGGCGAAGCTCGTGAAGCCGCATTCGATCATCTGCGACTGCAAGAGCGGCGTCTCCGGCGCGGGCAAGAAGCCGAAGGCGCAGTTCCACTATCCCGAGCGCTACGAGCAGATCAACGCCTACCGCCTGAGCGGCCACCAGCACGTGTGCGAGGTCGAGCGCGAGCTCTCGCTTGCGGGCGGCGAAGATGTGAAGCTCATCTTCACGGCGCAGGTTCTGCCGATTTCCCGCGGTATCCTCTCGACGCTCTACGGCGACCTTGTGAAGGACGTGAGCGAGGAAGAGGCGCTCGCCGTCTATCGCGACTTCTACAAGGAGAGCCCGTTCGTGCGCGTGTTGCCTTCGACGGCGGCGACGGGGACGATGAGCGTGCGCGGTACGAACCGCTGCGAGATCGTCGTTTCGGTGGACAAGCGCGTGGGGAAGCTGCGCATCGTTTCGATCATCGACAACTTGATGAAGGGCCAGGCCGGCCAGGCGCTTCAGAACATGAACGTGATGTTCGGTCTTCCGGAAAACACCGGTCTCAACCTCCCTGGAATGTATCCATGAGCGCGCCGAAGAAAAATACGCCGCCCCCGAATCCCTTCCTCAAGAAGGCGGCGGGGCCGAAGCCGCCCAATCGGGCGGCGATGAAGACGCAGCAGAAGCATGGCGGCCTCGGCCGCGTGGGCCGCGGCCTCGGGGGCGGTGGGCTCGATGCGCTCATTACGCCAACCGTTCCGACGCCGCCTGCGGTGCCAGTGCCCCCGCCGGCGGCGGTGCCGCCACCGCAACCGGTCGACGAAAACGAGAAGGTGTTTCAGGTGCCGCCGCAGGATATCCTGCGTTGCCCATTCCAGCCGCGGACGGAATTCCGTCGCGAGGAGCTGGACGATCTCGTGGAATCGATTCGCGAGAACGGCATCATCCAGCCGCTCACGTGCCGGCGGCGCGACGACGGCAAGTACGAGCTCATCTGCGGCGAGCGTCGTCAGCGGGCGGCGATCGAGGCGAATCTCAAGCTCGTTCCGGTGGTGCTTAGGCAGGTGCCGGACGACGTGGCGGCCGTGTGGTCGATTACGGAAAACCTCCAGCGCGACAATCTCAATCCGATTGAAGAGGCCGAGGGCTATCAGTCGCTCAAGACGCGCTTCAATCTGACGTACGACGAAGTGGCGCGGCGCGTGGGCAAGAAGAACCGCTCGTCGGTTGCGAACCTCGTGGGGCTTTTGGACTTGCCGATGGAAGTGCGCGACTATGTGCGGCGCGGGGCGATCACGCTCGGGCATGCGAAGATCCTGCAGGGCGTTCTTTCGAAGTACGGCAACGAGGCCGAAGTGCGCGAGCTCGCCGATGCGTGCGTGACGTTTGCCGATCCGCGTACGGGGCGGCCCGTTCCCGGCATTTCCGTGCGTGAGCTCGAGCGGCGCGTGGCGAAACTGCATGCGCCCGTCCAAGAGCGCAAGCAGGGTGTACCTGATATCCCCGAAGACTATTGCCGGCAGCTCAACGAGGAGATCCACAAGCACCTTGGCTGCGCCGTGCGCCTGACGAGCGGCATGACGCATGCGAACGGCAAGCATGTGAAGGGCGTTTTGGAAATCGACTTCATCGACAACAACGACCTTGATCGCATCCTCAGCCTTCTCGGCGTGAAGATGGATTGAAATGGGGGGGGGCGGTAGATTTTTTCGCCTGAAGGCGTGGGCGTTCCTTGGCCTCTTGGCGTTTTGCGGAGCGCTTCAGGCATCGCCCGTCGTTTTCAAGCCGTCCGATGCGCGTTTGGCGTTGAGCCAGGCGGCGGAACTCGTGCGGGCTTGTTCGCCGCGCGATGCGGGGACGGCGGCGGGGCGGCGAGCGGCGGATTTGATCCGCCTGCAGGCGGTGCGCCAGGGCGTCAAGGCGCAGCTCGATCCCTTTACGGCGCAAAGCGGAAATGAAATCCGCACATTTGTGAATGTGGTGGCCGAGCTTCCGGCGCGCAGGCCGGCGGCACCGTGGATCGTTCTCATGTCCCACTTCGATACCAAGCCGGGCATCAAGGGGTTTCAAGGCGCGAATGACGGGGCGTCGACCTCGGGGCTTCTCGTGGCGCTCGCGGGGGCGTTGCACCGTGCGGGACCTTTCTCGTACAACATCTGCCTCGCTTGGACCGATGCCGAAGAATGCCGCACGGCCTATGCGCCGAATGACGGTTTCCAGGGCTCTCGGCATCTCGTTCAGACCTTCCGCCGGAAAGGTCGGCCGGTCAAGGCCGCCATCTGCCTCGATATGCTCGGGGATCGTGATTTGGATATCGTGATGCCCGCAAACAGTTCGCCCGCGTTACGGGCGCTCGCGATGGCGGCAGCGCAGAAAGCCGGTTTCTCGAAGCGGCTTTCCTTTTGCGAAGACACCTTTATCGGCGATGATCATTCCGCGTTTTTCGATGCCGGCTATCCGGCGCTTGATTTGATTGATTTTTCTTTCGGCTCTGCGCCGGGCCTCAACGACTATTGGCATACGCCTCAGGATACGCTCGATCGAATTTCATCGTCGAGTCTCTTCATTTCGGGACGAATTGTCGCTGAATTGATGAATTTGCTTGTTTCGGGTACGTTTTGACGGATTACGGGGGGGCGATTGGGGGCACCCCCGAAAAATGAAATTATTTTTTTAATCGTGTAACCTTCGCCTACCCTTAATCATAATCCCAGGCAGAGGAACGAAATCACATGAACTTGAACATCAACAGAACAGGAATCAACCCGATGGGGCAGACGCCGGTCGCTCCGCGGGAGGAAACCGCCCCGACGGCCGCGCCGAGGGGTTTGTTTGGTTCAAACCTCGCTATCACGTCCGTCAAGGGCGAAAATGCCGATTTCGAGGTTTCGGACGAAGCGCTTCGGCGTGATGACGACTTGGGAAAGCTCTTGGATCGGGTTTTCGATCTTCCGTGCCCGGCGATGCCGACTTTTGAGGAGTAAGTGCGATGGCGATGAGTCAAGAAGAGATTGCCGCGACGCTTGCTCGGGCGCGGAAGACGGTGAAGGCCGCGAAGGCGCTTCTCTTGGAGGCGGATCTGCGCATTCAGGAGACGGATCGTTTCCTCGCGCAGCAGGGGCTTACGCGCGAACAGGTAATGGCGATGCGTTTCACGCCCGAACAGCGGGCGCTGGCGAACGAGGAACTCAAGCGGCACGGGCTTGAACCGTTGCCGGACGAGCCGGGGGCGGTCGAGGCGTCTCCGGCTGGCGCGCCGGCGAGACCCCTTGGCGCATCGGCGGAAGAACCGAAGACGGTGGACGATCGGCAACACAAGTTCGGGACATTCATGCAGCGCTTCCGGATTTGAGGGGCGGCGGAAAGGAGACGGCCATGAGCATGACAATCAGCACCTCGGCGGGCGGCTTGGCGGTGACGATTCCCGGAAGTGCGGTTGCGGATGCGGCGATCAAAAGCCAGGTGAAGGCTGTACAGATCGCGGCCGGCGCGACGAACCTGATCAATACCTACGCGCAGGCGAAGGAGAGCCGGGCGAAGGCACGGGAGATGCTTGCGAAGGCGGCGGCGTTGGACGCGAAGGCGCAACTCGCCGAAATCAAGGAAGAACTGGAGGATTTCGTCGAGGCGCTCGAGGAGAAGATCAGCCTCTTGGAGAAGCTGCTCACGAAGGAAGGGGACGACGTGCAGGCGGAGGCGCAGCTTGAAGACAACATCGCCGCACAGGTCGCGGCGTCGATCGAGGAGATGGCCGAACAGACGGAAAAGCTGGTGGCCGGTTTCGAACCGCGCCACGAGGAAATCCTGAACGAGAAGAGGGGGATTGAAGCATGAACGCCGTAAACACAGGCAACGACAATCTGCTGCGGGCGTTGGCCACGCGGCTGGGGGCGACGGTCGGGGCGGCTGCGCCGGCGGCGTCCAGCGGCCCGACAGGAGCGTTGGAGACCGCGATCCTCAAGGGGCCGGCGCTTACGATTTCGGATATCCGCGCGCAGATCCGCGGGATGGCGACCTTGCGCAACACTCAGGCGATGGTGGCGATGATGGACTCCGTCTACCAGACGATGAAGAACATGGTGGATAATCTCGGCCCCTCCGACGAGGAGCGCTTGGAGAAGGAGCGCCGGATGGAGGAACTCGAGAAGCTGCGCCGCCGTCTCGAAGACCGGGAGGTGTCGTTTGAGGTGGCGGCCCGGAAGTTCGAGAATATTGCCATCGCGGCGGCGGATCGGGCGCTGCTGGATGCGAACATGGCGTGCGAGGCGCAGCCGAAGGCCTGATCGGGCCGACGAATCGGAATCTGATAAAAAGGAGCATGAAAATGAGCGAAGCGAACACGACCTTGACGATGACGGAATTGGCCAAGACCCTGGAAGAGGGCACGAAGCCGTTGCATGAACTCAAGGGCATCCGGCTCGAGGAAATGGAGGCCGTCTATGCGCTCGCGCACGACTTCTACCAGACGGGCCGTTATGAGGACGCGGAGACGCTTTTCCGGTTCCTCACGATGTTCGACCACCAGAATGAGAAGTTCTGGATGGGCTATGCGGCGGTGGAGCAGGTGCTCAGGCATTACGACCGGGCGATTGCCGCCTACGCCTACGTGTGCGTCGTTCTCGACGTGCACAATGTGAAGGCCGCCTACTATGCGGCGGAGTGTTATCTCGCGAAGGGCGACCGGACGAACGCGCAGAGTTCGATCGATTTCGTGAAGGAATATGCGGATGTGAAAACCGAAATGGGGCGTACGTTCCTCGCCAAGGCGAAGAACCTTCAGCCGCGCGTGGAGGCGTTGCCCGAAAGCGTGAAGGAGGGTTGAGACATGGTGACTCGGGTGGAAAGCAATGCCGAGGCGCGGCAGTACCTCGACAAGCTCCGGCAGCAGGCCTGGGGCAACGGGGTTGCCGGCGCGACGGACGAGCAGGCGGCGAAGATCGCCTTCAAGCAGCTGTCGACGCTCATCGCGAGCGACAGCAGCGTGCGGGTGACGACGGCGGCCGGCAACCGCACCAACGAGGTGGGGCAGATGGTCGGCGGAACGGGCATTCCCGAAATCGACAATCCCGCCAGCGCAAAGAACGTCCGCGAGAATCTTGAGAAGCTGCTGCTTGAGCTCCAGCTCGACAACGACGAGCGGATGGCGCGCATGGCGCAGGATCGCCTTGAGGGCGAGAAGGCCACGCTGCAGGCCCGGCACGACGACATGTCGGCGCAGATTTCGAAGAACATCGACGCGATTGACGAAGCTGCGAAAAAACAGAATTTCATGAAGGTCTTCGGTTGGGTGATGTTCGCCGTGTCGGCCGTTATCACCGTCGCCTCGTGCGGCGCGGCCATCGGCGCGGCCGTGGCGGCGAACGCGGCGGCGGCCGCGACAGCGGCTGCGACGACGGCCGCAACGACGGCC
>JAZLJP010000032.1:0-12607 GCA_045617985.1 Kiritimatiellia bacterium | reverse complement strand
CGATCTTCGCCTTCGCAGAGGCGGAGCAAGGAACCTTGACGGTGAGCTTCTTCGTCAGTTCGCCCTTCGCGAGAACCTTCACGCGCGGGCGCTTGTTATCCGTGAGGCCCTTCGCCGCGAGCGTCGCAACCGTAACCTCGTCGCCGGCGTTGAAGAGCTTTTCCAGCGTCTCGACGTTGACCGGGTAGGCTTCCGCGCGGAACTCGAAGTTGTTGAAGCCACGCTTCGGCAGACGCCGCACGAGCGGCATCTGGCCGCCTTCGAACCCGAGCTTCTGCTTGTGGCCCTTACGAGCGTTCTGGCCCTTGTTGCCGCGGCAGCAGGTCTTGCCCATGCCCGAACCGCAACCGCGACCCACGCGCTTGGCGGTCTTGCGAGCGCCAGGGGTGTTTGTAAGAGAGGAAAGATCCATGATGCTAATTCCTTATTGAAGAGGTTCGGGGGAACCCGGGGGGCTCCCCCTCTCCGTGTCAGGCGCGGATGGCCGCGATCGCCTCTTTGGAGCGGAGCTGCGCGAGCGCGTCGAGCGTGGCCTTGACCACGTTCAGACGGTTCTTGGAGCCCAACGACTTACCGACGGCATCCTTGATGCCAGCCGCTTCGAGGACAGGGCGCATGCCGCCGCCAACGATGAGGCCCGTGCCGGCAGGCGCGGGCTTCAGGAGCACGCGGCCGCCATCGCAGTCACCCATCACATCGTGCGGAATCGTGTCGCCGAAGCGCACAACAGGCTTCATCGCCTTGCGCGCCGCTTCGCCGCCCTTGCGGATGGCGTCAGACACTTCATTCGCCTTGCCGAAACCGAGACCCACCTTGCCCTCGTGGTCGCCGACCACGATCACGGCGGAGAAGGACATGCGGCGACCGCCCTTGACGGTCTTCGCGCAGCGGTTGACGAAAACGACGCGCTCGTCGAGGTCGTCGTTCGCGCCAGACTCGTTGCGGCGCTTATCACGGTTCATCGCCATTATTCAGCCTCCTTCGCGGGTTTATCGCTGATGGAAAGTCCGTTCGCCACGGCCGCATCCACGATGGCCGCGATGCGGCCCGTGAACTTGAAACCGCCGCGGTCGACGACGACCTTCGAGATGCCCTTGGCCTTGGCGGCCTCAGCCGCCGCCGCACCGAGCTTCTTCGCGATTTCGATGTTGCACTTCGTCTCCTTGATCGTGGAGGCGGAAGCAAGCGTGTTGCCGGCAGCGTCGTCGATGAACTGCACATACATGTGCTTGTTCGACACGCAGATCGACATGCGCGGCTTCTCCGCGCTGCCGATCACGCGCTGACGAAGGCGCAGATGGCGCTTCTGACGCTGGTCTTTACGGTTGAAACTCATTATGATTTCTCCGATTCAGGCAGCCCTTGGATTAGGCCACCTTCTTGCCCTGTTTACGGCGAATCTTTTCGCCTTCATACTTGATGCCCTTGCCCTTGTAGGGCTCGGCAGGATAGAAGCTGCGGATACGAGCCGCGGCTTCGCCAACCTGTTCCTTGCTGATGCCGAAGATGGTCACGAGGAGGCCGTCGTTTTCAACGGTCACCTTGAGGCCATCGACGACCTCGAACAACTTCGGCGACGCGAAACCGAGCGAGAGCGCAAGCGTCTTGCCCTGGAGGGCCGCCTTGAAACCGGTACCCTCGATCGTCAGCTTCTTCGTGTAGCCTTCGGTGACGCCCTTCACCATGTTGTTGATGAGCGCACGCGCGAGGCCGTGGAAGTTGCCGAGCGTTCTGTCGTTCGCGCAGCTCACAACGACCTTGCCGTCCTTGACTTCGGCGGTGATGCCGTCGTGCATGACGTAGGAAAGCTCGCCGAGCTTGCCCTTCACGGTAACCTTCTGGCCATCGACCGTTGCGGTCGTGCCGGCCGTCAAGGCCACGGGTTCTTTACCAATACGAGACATTGTTTGCGCTCCTTACCAAACGGTGCAGATGAGTTCGCCGCCGAGCTTCTGCTGCTTCGCATCCGCGCCGCTCATCACGCCCTTCGACGTGGAGAGCACCGCGAGACCCATGCCGTCGAGAACGGCGGGGATCTCGGCGCAGGCAACATACTTGCGCAGACCGGGCTTCGACTGGCGCTGAAGGCCGCGGATGGCCGGTTCGGCCTTATCCGAATACTTCAGCGTGATGACGAGCTTCTTCGGAAATTCGGAAGTCGTGAACGCATCCTGGATGTAGCCGGACGCCTTCATCACCTTCGCGATTTCAGCCTTGAGGTTCGACGCCGGCACGGCGACCTGCACGAGGCGGGCCTTGAGACCGTTGCGGATCGACACCAACATATCGGAAATGGGATCGATGATCATTTCTTCAGTTCCTTTCCGTTACCACGAGGCCTTCGTGACGCCCGGGATGAGGCCGTTCACGGCGAGTTCGCGGAAGCAGAGACGGCACACGCCGAACTTACGCATATAGGCGTGGCGACGGCCGCAAAGCTTGCAGCGGTTGTAGGCGCGCACACCGAACTTCGGCTTGCGGGCCGCCTTTTCCATCAAACATTTCTTGGCCATTGCTTAGTTCCTTCCCGCAAACGGCATGCCCAGAGCCACGAGGAACTCCTTGGCAGCCTTGTTGTCCAGGGCGGTTGTGACGAACGTCACGTCCATGCCGGAATTGGGGCCCGCCGCTTCCACGATTTCCGGGAAGATCGAGTGGTCCTTCAACCCCAGCGTATAGTTGCCGCGGCCGTCGAAGCCACGGTTCGGGATGCCGCGGAAGTCGCGGATACGCGGAAGCGCGACGTTGATGAGACGTTCGCAGAACTCCCACATGCGATCGCCGCGGAGGGTGACCTTCGCGCCGATGACCATGCCTTCGCGCAACTTGAAGTTCGAGATGGACTTCTTCGCCTTGCAGAGCATGGGCTTCTGGCCGGTGATCGCCGTGAGGTCGTCCACAAGGGCCTTCTGCTCGTCCTTGGAGACGATGCCGAAACCCATGTTCAGGACGATCTTCTGGAGACGCGGAACGAGCATCTTGTTCGTCGTCCCGAGCTTCTGCTCGAGTTCGGCGACGATGCGCGAATTGTATTCTTCTTTCAGCTTCGCCATGATGATGCTCCTCAGATGACCTTTCCGGAGGCCTTGAGCTTACGCGCCTTCTTGCCGTCCTTTTCGCCAGCGCCAACGCGGCTGCCCTTCTTGGCAGTCTCGTCATACGGCATCAGCTTGCACAGCGGAATCGGGAACTCGCGCTCCACGATGCCGCCTTCCTGACGCTCGGTGCGGCGAACCGCCTTCTTCTTGAGATTGAGCCCCTCGACGATCGCGGTGCCCTTCTTGTGGTCGACGCTCTTGACCTTGCCGGTACGACCGGCGTCATTGCCGTGATTGACGATCACGATGTCGTCTTTACGAATACGTGCGATACTCATGATACGCTCCTCTTAGACCACTTCCGGGGCCATGGACAGGATTTTCATGTAGTTCTTCTCACGCAGCTCGCGCGGCACGGGCCCGAACACGCGGGATCCGATCGGGTTGAGCTTGGAGTCGACGAGAACGCAGGCGTTCTGGTCGAAATGAACGCGCTGGCCGTCTTCGCGAACGATCGGAGCGCCCGTGCGGATGATCACCGCCGTCGCCACCTGCCCCTTGCGGATCGAACCGGTGGGGGAGGCTTCCTTGATCGCCACGCGGATCACGTCGCCGAGATGCGCGTACTCCTTGCGCTGCTTGAGAATGCGGAAGCACATGGCGCGCTTGGCGCCCGTGTTGTCCGCGACAACGAGATTGGAGAGTTCCTGCAACATGGCTTACTTCTCCTCCTGGACAATCCGCCAGCGCTTGGTGGCGCTCATCGGACGCGTTTCCATGATCGCGACGGTGTCGCCCACCTTCGCGGTGTCGGCTTCGTCATGCACATGGTACTTCTTGCTCCGCACAACGACCTTGCCATAGACAGGGTGCTGCTCGCGGTAGGTCACCTGAACGACGACGCTCTTGGCGCCCATCTTCGAGACGACCACGCCCTTGCGCATCTTGCGGGCCGCGCGATTGACTTCGTTCGCCATTACTTGGCCTCCTTGTTCATCTGGGCCTGGATGGTGAGCATGCGCGCGATATCGCGGCGCATCAGACGGATCCGGCCAGGCTTTTCAACATCGACCTTCGACGCGAGCTTGAGCTTGAGATCGGCGAGCTCCTTGCGGGTTTCGCGGATCTTCGCGGCGAGCTCGTCGGCGCTGAGTTCCTTGATTTCCTTCGTCTTCATTAGATTTTAACTCCGGCACGGGTGACGAGTTTCGTGTGGATGCCGATCTTCGTCGCGGCAAGGCGCAGGCATTCGCGAGCGACTTCTTCGGAAACGCCGCCGATCTCGAAGAGCAGCTTGCCAGGGAGAACAACGGCAACCCAGAATTCGGGGTTACCCTTGCCCCCACCCATACGCACTTCAATCGGCTTACGGGTGACCGGCTTATCGGGGAACACGCGGATCCAGAGCTTGCCCTTACGCTTCATTTCGCGGTTGATCGCGACGCGGCAGGCTTCGATCTGGGTGGCCGTGAGAAACCCGCGGGTGAGCGCCTTCAGGCCGAACTCGCCGTACGCGAGCTCCGTGCCTGACGTCGCATAGCCGCCGCGGTTGCCCTTCGACTGCTTACGGTACTTGACTCTCTTAGGCATCAAAGGCATGGCTTACCTACCTTCCTTGCGATCTCCACGCTCGCGGCGATCGCCGCGGTCGCGGCGGGGGCTCTGACGAGGCTGGAAATCCTCTTTCTTGCAGATCCACACCTTGAGGCCGATCTTGCCGGCCGTGGTGTTGGCTTCCGCGAATCCATAATCGATGTTCGCACGGAGCGTGTGCAGCGGCACCTTGCCCTCGCGGCTCCACTCAACACGCGCGATTTCCGCGCCGTTGATACGGCCCGAGGCATGCACCTTGATGCCATCCACGCCCATGTCCATCGCCACCTTCTGCGCACGCTTCATCGCACGCTTGAGGGCGATACGCTTTTCGAGCTGCTGCGCGATGTTCTCGGCAACGAGCTGCGCATCGGCATCGGCATCGCGCACTTCCTTGATCTCGAGGTAGACTTCCTTCTTGGTCATCTTCTCGAGGTCCTGACGCACGCGGTCGACGTCCTGGCCCTTCTTGCCGATGATCACGCCCGGGCGGGCGCTGAAGAGCGACACACGCACACGGTTGGCGTAACGCTCGATCATGATCTTCGAAAGGGCGGCCTCGACGAAGCGCTTCTTCACGTACTCGCGGATCTGCTGATCCTCAACGAGAAACGCGCTGAAGGCCTTCTTCGGGGCGAACCAACGGCTGCGCCACGCGCGGTTGACCGGCAGGCGAAAGCCGGTGGGGTTGACTTTCTGACCCATTATTTGCTCTCCTTGCCGTCCGTCAGGACGACCTTGCAGTGGCAGAGACGATGCGCGATCGGATGAGCCGAACCACGGGCGGTCGGCCAGAACCGGCGAATCCGCACGGATTCGTCGAACACGCACAGTTTGACCGTCAGCGTCGACACGTCAAGCCCGTTGTTGTTCGTGGCGTTGGCGATGGCGCTGAGCAGCGTCTTCTTGAGGATCGTCGCCGCTTTGCGGGGCGAGAACTCAACAATCTTGAGAGCCGCCGAAACCGGGAGGCCCTGGCATTCACGCGCGAGCGGACGGCCCTTGATGGCCGACATGCGCGCATTGCGGGTAAGTGCAATCACATCCATGATCTTACCTCTTCTCTTCCTTCTTCACGAGCGCGCCGTGCGACTTGAACGTACGCGTGGGCGCGAACTCGCCGAGACGATGGCCGACCATGTTCTCGGTGATGTACACCTGCAGGTGCTGCTTGCCGTTGTGAATCGCGAACGTGAGGCCGACGAAATCCGGGAGAACCATCGAACGACGGCTCCACGTCTTGTTCGCCTGCTTCTTGCTCGCAGATTTCATCTTTTCGACCTTGCGGAGGAGGGAATCCTCCACGTACGGTCCCTTCTTGAGAGAACGCGCCATGTTTTACTTCCTCCGCTTGACAATGACCTTGTTGGACGCCTTGTTCGGCTTGCGGGTCTTGCCGCCCTTCGCGAGCTGACCCCACGGCGAACACGGATTCGTACCGCCGGACGTACGGCCTTCGCCGCCGCCCATCGGGTGGTCGACCGGGTTCATCGCCACACCGCGCACCGTCGGGCGAATGCCCATCAGGCGCTTGCGGCCGGCCTTGCCCAGCTTGATCGAACCCCAGTCCTTGTTGCCCACCGAACCGATCGTCGCCTTGCAGCGGCCATCGAAGATGCGCACTTCGCCGGAGGCGAGCTTGAGCGTCACCGTACCGCCAGCACGCGCCATCACCTGCGCCGCATTGCCGGCCGAACGCGCGATCTGCGCACCCTGGCCCGGAACGAGTTCCACGCAGTGGACCATGAGGCCGAGCGGGATCTGGCTCAGCGGGAGGCAGTTGCCCACCGTCGCTTCAGCCTTGTCGCCCGACACCACCTTCATGCCGACCTTGAGACCTTCCGGCGCGAGGATGTAGCTCTTCGTACCGTCCGTGTACTCGATGAGCGCGAGGTTCGCGCTGCGGTTCGGATCGTACGCGATGCCCGCCACCGTCGCTTCGCCGGCCTTGACGCGGCGGAAGTCGATGATGCGGTAACGGCGCTTCACGCCGCCGCCATGATGACGAACCGTAATCTTGCCCGTGTTGTTACGGCCGGCGTTCTTGCGAATCGCCTCCGTCAACGACTTGACGGGCTTCTTCTCGGTGATCTCCTCAAACGTGGAGGCCACGCGGAAGCGCATGCCCTGCGAACGGGCCTTGAATGTTTTGAGTCCCATTTGGATCGCTCCCTTACAGCATTTCGATGCGCTCGCCCGCCTTGACCTCGACGATCGCGCGCTTCCAGGTGCTCTCCACCTTCTGCAGCCGCGTACCGCGGATCGTGCGGAGACCGCCCTTGATGTTGACCGTGCGCACCGCCAAAACGTGCACGCCGAACTTCGCCTCGACGGCCTTGCGGATTTCCGGCTTCGTCGCGGTCTTGTCGACCTCGAGGAAGTACTGGTTCAGCGCCGCGAGCTTCGCGCCCTTCTCGGAGAGGATGACGCGCTTGATGATTTCACGAGCCATTACTTGCTCTCCTTTGCGGCCACGCGCGCCATGAGCGCATCGAAGCCAGCCTTGTCGCACACGATCTTCTTGAACAGAAGAACCGCATACGGATTGATTTCAGCCGCCGTCGCGGAATCGACGCGCGGGAGGTTGCGGACCATCAGATCAATCGTATCGTTGATCTCGGCCGTGAGGATGAGCGCGCTGCGGTCGATGCCGATCGTCTTGAGGAACGTCGCCATCGCCTTCGTCTTCGCCGCCTCGAACTTGAATTCGGACACGACGATGATCTCGCCGGCCGCGATCTTCTCGGACACGGCACGCGCGAACGCGAGCTTCATCACCTTCTTGTTGATCTTCTGCGAGTAGTCGCGCGGCTTCGGGCCGTGCGCCACGCCGCCGCCACGCCACACCGGGCTCTGGCGGAAACCGGCACGCGCGTTGCCCGTGCCCTTCTGCTTCCACGGCTTCTTGTTCGAGCCGGCGACTTCGCCCTTGCCCTTCGTGCACGCCGTACCGGCACGCATCGCATTGCGGATCGCGGTCACCGCGTCCTTGAGCGCCTGCGCGCCCCTGTCCAGCACGAGCTGGCCGTCTTCGACCGTGAGGTCGGCCGCGGCCGCACCGGCTGCCGTATACTGCTTAATCGTAGCCATGATTACTTAGCTCCCTTCGCCGCCTTGAACGCGAGAGCCGCGTTGAGGAGGGACTTGCGGATGTACACCGTGCCGTTACGCGCACCGGGAACCGAACCCTTGACGAGCAGCGCATTGTCTTCCGGACGCACCTGGATGACTTCGAGGTTCACGGCCGTACGCGTGACGTCGCCCATGTGACCCGGCATCTTCTTGCCCTTTTCGATCCAGCCCGGGAGGTCACGAGCCGCCAAACCGCCCGTGCGACGCTTCGAGTGGCCGCCGTGCGTGAGATTGCCGCCCGCGAACTTGTAGCGCTTCAGGACGCCCGCGAAGCCCTTGCCCTTCGTCGTGCCCGTCACGTCCACATACTTGACGCCGTTGAAGTTCTCGACCGTCAGCACCTGGCCGACTTCGACCTTCTCACCCGCTTCAAGCGCGAATTCCTTGAGCAGGCGCACCTTCTTGTCAACGAGCTTGCCCGTCTTCTCCTGGTGCCCCGCAACCGCCTTCGTGAGGCGCTGCTTCTTCTGCTCGCCAAAACCGAGCTGAACGGCCTCGTAGCCGTCCTTCTCAACCGTCTTGACCTGCACAACCGGGCAGGGGCCGACTTCAATCACCGTCACACAGAGGCGCTTGCCGTCCACGAACACCTGGGTCATGCCCACTTTCTTGCCAATCAGACCTTCCATCACAACCTCCTTAGACCTTGATCGTGATGTCCACGCCCGCAGGCAGATTCAACTTCTTCAGTTCGTCGATCGTCTTCGCCGTCGGGTTGACGATGTCGAGCAGACGCTTGTGCGTCCGCATCTCGAACTGATCCATGGACTTCTTGTCCACGTTCGGCGAACGGTTCACCGTGAACCGCCCGACGCGCGTCGGCAGCGGGATCGGGCCCACCACCTGCGCACCCGTACCCCGGGCCGTGTCGATGATCCCACCGACGGCCTGATCCAGCACACGGTGATCGTATGCCTGGAGGCGGATGCGTACTCTTTGCTGCTGCATCTTTTGTTCTTTCCTGTTAGTTTAGTTTACCGTTTCCTGCCCTTTCACGACCCCGATACCGTCGGTCGGGATGCTCCCGTTGCCGCCGCGGCCTCACAAGCCGATTCGAGGTTGAGTGTCCGGTCAGTCCACCCGCCAAAAGCCCTTGATCCACAACAGAAAACGCCCGTAGCGCCTTCCCGGCGTCACGAGCGTTTGACTGCTCCTTTGCCGGACGCATCAGGTGGGAGCGACCCTTCCTGACCGTATCGCGAACCAAGATCCCTTCTTTGGGTGAGCGTCTATTGTATCATTTTTAGGGGTAAAGAGCAAGGGGAAATGTTGATTTTTTTGCTTTATCCTGAATTTCACGATTTTAGGGTGACTTCGTCACGTTCGTTGTAGGCAAAACGGTCGTTGTTGCAGGCGAACAAGTTAAAACGGTATTCCCTAAACAGTTTCTTGACGAGACTGCCGGATTTCCGTCTACTCAATTCATTCAACAACAAATCAGAGGAAGAAGCTTCTTCATACCATGTCTCACGATTTAACATACGACACCACCATTCATCAATCCAAAGTCGGGGAACCACTCTCCACTTTGAAACTCATCTCCGCATTTCACCCACCCAACACATGGGCAAGCGTCTAAAAGCGAATTTGCCACTCCATTCTTCCACCCCTTCGCCTGGACATCATGTGCGAGAAATATCACACCTATCATCGGATTCGCACCGGGCTGGGCATGGTCGTAGCGCCACAACTCGCGACCCGCATCAAGAACGGCACGATCCGCCGGAGAGAGTTGAATCCACGGATTGCACGGATTGGGGGAAACGCCCTCCTCCGTGTCAACACCCATTCCCGGCAGAACGGTTTCGACGAAGCCACCGCCCTTCCATCTGGGAATGCTCACGAAGCCCGAATTTTCCATTCTCCATTTTCAGTTCTACATTTGACAATCAGATGTCACTCAGTCGCAAATTACGAGGACGGCATTGATCTTCCTCTTTAATGATGACATCCACGTGCCTTCCAGACAGAATGCGACGGACATGTCTTTCATCTTCCTTTTGAATGACCAGCTCCTTTAAATTGAGAAGCTGAGAAAGACGTTCCAACCCATCCAACGGAAGCTCAGACACCGACATGTCAAGGCGCTCAACCGAACGCGCCACGTCCTTGAGTCGATAATATATCGGCGGCGTCAATTTTTTCAGTTGGCTCAAATGGCGTAGGGAGTCGAGTTCCAGAAGCAACGCCCCTTCCATATCGAGTTCCTCAAGGGATACCCCTTTCAAAAAATAAAAAGAAGTCACGACGATTGCAAGACCGGCGTCATCCGGCGAAGGTTGCCAGTCTGCCCAACCACGAACAATCAATGATTTGAGTTTCTTCATTGCCACGACCTCAGCATCCAGCCCCATGACCAACAAGCTGCACCCCTTGATTTCCAAATGTTCCAGTTCCGCCATTTGAGGCAAACGGCAGAGAGACGTTGCGAACATTGAATAATCACCTGCCGAAGGGAATTCAAGTTGTAAATATTTAATGCGGGGGAAACGGGCTAATTCGGGCAACATGCGCGAGACTTTTTCCTGACATTCGCCAAGCGGATTCTGTTCATCGTCCACTGGCACGTCGATCTGCCATGTCAGCGCACGAATATTCTCAAACCTGGCGGCATTCAATGGCGGCATGGCTCCGACGATTGTCAACGCCGAAGTCTCACTCGAAATCAAGGCCCGCTCTTTCGCGACATGGGGTTCGGAATAGACCCACTGCGAAACCATATCAGGAATCGCAACGCCTGCGCAAACATACTCGCCTCTTGCAGGTCTGGTTGTCGCGCTTGTCCCTTCGACAGATGCGACTGATCCTATGATCGAATGAATGTCGATCTCGGAACTCCCTGAGTGTTGTCCCGAGCACCCACTCATAATCAGACACAGAAAAAAACAGTACGTACTTATTCTCCACATTTTCTACATCCTTTCACTCCAGCTCCGGAACACTCCGTATCCAACAACAAACTTGTCAAGCTTACAATCGTCGCCTCTTTCTTCCAATGAAGAGACTGTCTGTTGAAAACACCATTTTTAATGAACACCCCGTCTTTCCCGTTTGGTGTAATTTTAATATTGCCGAAAATATGGATCATCTCGTGGAGAAGTATGCATTCCCATCCGCCCGCAATTCCCGAATCCCCTATGTGACGGTTGTAGATTGCAATGACCCCACTATCTGAAGCTGCCGGCACACTATCAGGGACGCTTTCATTTGGTGCTATCATAACCTCCTGAGTAGGGCGGGGCTTGCAAATGATGCGGGGAACACGCTTGTTCGTGTCTGAATCATCTTCAATTGTTCCATTCTTATAAATTACTTTGAGAGCTCTAATAAAATCCGTCTTCTGGGCAAACGCAGTACCTGACGGCGAAGAATAGAACTGCTTTAGTGCTGCCGAATATAACGTTGAAAGTCTGTTATGGTAGAGTTTGTCTTCTGATTCATCACCAGATTTGGAGCGTTCCAAATACCTACCTAATTTTTGATGGATGCTCGCCATTGCACCACGTATCTGCGCTTTCTCATCGTTACGGCAATGGTTACATGAAACAAAGCTAAACAAACCCTCAATGTCGACAAAAATCAAAGGTATATTCCTACAAAACAAATACATGTTTTCGGAATCCTGTTCCTCTAAACAATCTCGATTGAACCATCTCTGCAATAAGGGGGAATAAAAACGGTAGCCGTAATAATAGAGGTCGGTTTCGAGATCGAAATACTTTGTCGAGAAGAGGAAGTAGAAGGACGAGACGAGGGGACCGGAGGCTGTAATCGTACGGCCGAAGTCATCATAGGCGTAGGAGGCGACAATGGAACCAGACTCATCGACGTACTTCACGATGTTACCGTTGTTGTCGTAAATGGGGAAGTAGTACTGTCCGTTTTGTGAAACCGCTAGGAGGCCACCAACACCGCCTACGCCTTGGAGGATGTCCGAAAGGGCTGGTCCCCAGAAGTACTCGATCTCGGCAACGTTGGTGGTGGAATTGGCGTCGACCGTTGTGACCGTTTCGTGGATCAGGTTCCAGTCGTCGTAGACGAAATCATGGCGTTCCTGCAGATGCCACGTGCGGTGCATGATCGGCGACGGCGGGGCGAGCGGCGATGTGGGCGGTAAATCGTCTCGCATCGTGTAGAGCATCTTCGCGATGCGGCGGTGGCGGTAGTCGTAGGCGTTCACGACGCGGATCGCGCCGTTCGAAAGAGTTGAGGATGTCACCGAGACGAGCTGGTCTTCGGCATCGAGGGCGTAGATGAAGCGGCCATCGCGCTGGAGCCCGCCCTGCGCCGACCAGGTGAACTTGTTGGTCGAGAGGATGTCGTAGCCGGCGAACAACGGAGGATCGTCGTTGTTACAAGAGACCGTAGAAGGAACGCACACATAGCTCGCCGTCGTCTGGTTGAGTTCATTGTTCGCGTAGAAGTTGGTCGCCGAATTGTACGCGCAGAACACGTGGTTGCCGATGGTGTCGTAGGCGCGATTGATTCTGTTGGTGCCAATGAGGGCGGAGGTGATTCCATCGCGGTCGTTGTACGCGAAACGGTCGTTGTTGCGGGCTACAGGACGGCTGTGCGCGTCGAATGTGTACGCGAACGAGGCGAAGACGACGTTGTTGAACCGCGTCGTGCAGTCGAGGGTGAGCGATCGGCGGTACGGGTCGCGCGTGACGGTGCGGGTGAAGGTCGCGCCGTTCGGCGTTGTTAGCGTGTAGCCGTTGTTGTAGCCGGCCTCGTTCAGGTAGGTTACTTGGAAGCCGCGATTGGCGGCATTCGTCGCCGCGAGGGTGGCGATGCGCCCTTCCGCGTCGTAGCCGTAGCGCACGCGGGAGCACGGTGTGTCGCCG
>JAZLJP010000031.1:0-11976 GCA_045617985.1 Kiritimatiellia bacterium | reverse complement strand
AGCGCCCCCCCCTGCTCGAGATAGGCCTTGAGGCTTGATCGCCCCTCCGCGCCGAGCGCCTCCGCCTGCTGGGCGGCGGCGCCATCGGGCAGCACGACGAGCGCGCAGCGTGAAAGGCCCTTCGCCGTCACATCGCTCGCCTCAAGGCCCACGACCTCCAGATCGCCCGAACTTGCGGCGAGCTGCAGCCACCGCGCCGGCCCGACGCCGAAGGCCCCCCGCCCCACATAGACGCCCACCACGGGCTTTTCCTGCGCGCCGAGAAGGCACGCGAGAAAAGCCGCACAACCAAACGCAACGTTCCTCAACATCATCGCAATTCCATCCAATAGGGCCCGTTGTCCTCAACGGGAAATTCCTCAGAGGAGCTCGCCGAGCGCGAGACCCTGACGGCCCGCCTCGTAGATCGCCTTGATCTCCTCATGCGTGAGCGAACGGGTCCAGAGGGCGAAATCGTCGAGATCGCCATCCATCACGCGCGGGTAGTTGCCCGTGCCGTCCTGACCAACCGAGAACGGCAGATTCGTCTTGAGCGAGAGGCCGTCCGCACGATCGCAGATCCAGTTGAAGCGGCCGTCGGGACGGCCCTGGTAGAAGATGCACGCGCCTTCGGCGTTGCGCGTCACGGCGAAGAACACCCACTGGCCGGGGTCGGCGTCGAACTGGCCGATGTCGATGCGCGCCTTGTTCGGGAGCGTGCAGCCGGCGTTGAACACGACGCCCGGCGCCTTCGCGCCTTCCATCTTCTTCGCGGCGACAAGCGCGATGCCCGGGTTGACGCCCCGATTCCAATCCTTGTTGGAGAAGATCACGGGGTCGCCGTCCTGGGCGGCCGGAAGGCGCGCCCACACGGCCACCGTGAAGTCGGTGCCGTTTTCAAAGGCGAGCTTTTCGCTGCCCGTGAGCGCCACGCCGCCGGCGGCGTTCTTGTCGCCCGCGAGGCGGAGGAAGCCCTCGCCCACGCCTGAAACGGCGCGCGGCCCGTTCACCTTCGGTACGGGGCCGCCCTTCACCGCGTTCACAACGGTCTTGCCCTGGAAGTCGAGATAGACGGCAAGGCCGTCCTTGAGCGCGCGCGGTGCGGCCGCCGGCACGGTCTTCGTAATCTGCTGGCCGTCAAGCTTGAGCGGCGTAACGTCGATGCCGAAGTGCGCAAGCGCGGTCACGGTGAGGTCGTAGTGGCGCGGCACGCCGGGGATCCGGCCCGCAGGGCCCTTGCGGCTGGCCATCACGAGCGGAACCGTGGTTGCGTTGCCGCCCCACACGCCGTGCGTGCGGAGGTAGCCGCCGTGGTCGGCCGTCACGAGAATGAGCCAGTCTTCGTCCTTGAACGTGGGCCGGTTCTTGATTGCGGCAATGGCGTTTGCGATATAGGTATCCGACCGATAGATCGTGCGCAGATAGCCCGTGCTGTTCGGATAGAAGCCGCAGGAGTGGCCGCCGTGGTCGGGAAGGTCGATGAAGTACATCGTCGCATCCGGCGCATCGGGCCCCGAGAGGAGCTTTGCGATGTTCGCGCCGTTGTTCGCGTCGGAATTATGGATGAACGTCACGTTCTCCGTGCGGGGATACTGGTTGCCTTCGCCCCACGAGTAGATGAAGAGGCCCTTCGTGCCGGGAGAGGCGCGTGTCACGCGGGTGAGCCACGTGGGCCAATCCTTGTAGTTGCCGCGGCCCGTCTGGCCGTTGTCGAAAACGCGCGATTTCGCGCCGTTCACCGCCGTTGAAATGGCCGTGTGGTTCGCGGCGCTCGAAGGCCGGGCATCCGGCACCGTGAGGCCCGTACGCGACCACGTGCCCTGGTAGCCTTCCGCCCAGGTGCCGTTGCGCAGGCTGTCGATCGCCGGCGTGCGCGCCGTTTCAAGCGCGTCGGCCCTAAGGCCATCGAGCATCACCAAGAGCGCCTTCGGCTTGCGCGCCTTCTGCGGTTCCTGCGCCATCACTTCCGCGCCCAGCGCAAAGGCCGCCGCGAATCCCATCATCAACCAGATTTTATTCATTTGCTGTATTCCTTTTCACCATTACCTATTACCTACTCACTACTCACTATTCACTATTCACTATTCACTATTACCTATTCACTTTTTCGGTATCCCGTTGCCTGGGCGTTCCAGGCTAGGAGGAAGAGGCACATGCCGATCAAGGCGAAGACCGCAAACGAGGCGATGGTCATGCCCCACCCGTAATGCTCCTGAATCCACGCGACGCCCACGCCCGAAACGGTCGTTGCGGCATACCCCATGATACCCGTAAAGCCATTCGCCATCGCAGCGGCCTTCTTCGTGGCCTGATTCGCCGCAACGATGCCAACGAGCGCCTGCGGCCCGTAGATGCAGAAACCCGCGCCCATGAGAAGGAGCGTAGAGAACACGGTGGGCGCGCCAGTCGGGAGATACCAGAACCCGAAGGAAAAGAGCGCCGTGAAGAACATGCAGATGACACACGTGCGTACGCCCCGCCCCTTGAAGACCCTATCCGTCACCCACCCGGCGAAAATCGTCCCCACCACGGCCGCCAATTCGAAGGCGATCACCATCAACCCGCCCTTCGAAACCGGAATGCCCTTGTACTGCTTGAGAAAGGTCGGGCCCCAATCGAGGAAACCGAAGCGCACGATGTAGATGAAGAAATTCGCAATCGCCACCGTCCAAACGACGGGATTGCCATAGACGAGTTTCAGGCGCTCCCGCGTGGTCGTCTCCTCCCGGCCGCCGGCGCTCGGCCTCTCGCCCTCCAGTTCCAATTCTGGAACGCCGGCATCCGTGGGCGAATCCTTCACCAGGCAAAAACAGAACACCGCCGCCAAGAGCGCAAGCGCAGCCGGCACGTAGAAGCACCACCGCCAGCCGAACCCCAAAGCCAAGAGCGCGCTGCAGATGCCAAGCGCCACGATCGAACCGAAACTGTGGCTCGTATTCCAGAGGGACATCTTGGTGGCAAGTTCCTTGGGGTGAATCCAGTGCGTGAGCATCTTCGCACACGGCGGGAACCCCATGCCCTGCGTCCAGGCATTGACGATCCAGAACGCGCCGAAGAGGATGGCGAGCGACGTCATGCCGAAACAGAAGTTCATCACGGCCGAGAGCGCGAGCCCGATCGTCATGAAGATGCACCCGTTGAGACGATCCGCCCAAAAGCCGTTCACAAAACGGCTCACGCCATAGAGTACGCCATGCACGGTAATGACGGTACCGAGCTGCATCTTCGTAATGACGCCCTCATCCAGCATGAGCGGCTGCGCCATCGAGAGGTTCTTCCGCGTCACATAGAAGAACGCATAGGAAATCATACTGAAAATGATGAACTTCCACTGCGCCCTGCGGAACCGGCTCGTCTCTTCACTCGTCATTGTCTTCATGGGAACAAGTATATCAAATCCCCCCCCTCTCGGCAAGTTTGAAAGAAGCGGCTTGGGCGAGTTCGTTCTTGCGCTTCGCGCAGGGGATTGGTAAAATATGGACGTTTCCCTTTTTTAGAATTTCAGAGAAATGATTGGTCCGACATGCTGATTCATACTCGTTCCTTCGCCCGGGCGGGATTGCTTGGCAACCCTTCCGACGGCTATTTCGGCAAGACCGTGTCGTTTGCGTTCAGCAACTTCGCGGCCGACCTCGTCATGTACGAGACACCGGAGCTCGGCTTTGTGCCGAGCGACGTGGACGATGCGACCTTCTCTTCCCCCGACGAGCTGCTCCACGACATCCAGCTCTTCGGCTACTACGGCGGCATCCGCCTCATGAAGGCCGTCGCGAAACTCTTCTTCCTCTATTGCCGCGACCACGCCATCACCTTGCCCGCGAAGAACTTCACCGTGCGCTACACCTCCAACATCCCGCGGCTCGTGGGCCTTTCCGGTTCCTCCGCCATCTGCACGGCGATGCTGAAGGCCCTACAGGAATTCTATGCGGTGGAAATTCCGCTTGAAGAGGCGCCCACCCTTTGCCTTGAAGCCGAACGGGACGAGCTCGGCATCCAATGCGGCCTGCAGGACCGCGTCATCCAGATGTACAACGGCTGCGTCTTCATGGACTTCGACCGTTCGCTCGTCGAAAAAACCGGCCACGGCCGCTACGAGCGCCTCGATCCCGCGCTCCTCCCGCACCTCTACGTGGCCTACGATCCGCGCCGCGCCGAAATCTCCGGCACCTACCACAAGAAGCTGCGCGTTCTCTTCGAAGAGAAGAAGCCCGACATCCTCGCCGCGATGAGCGAGTTCGCGGATATCGCCCAGCAGGGGCGCGACGCGCTCCTCGCCGGCCGCCGTAGCGCGCTGCCCGCGCTCGTCAATGCGAACTTCGACCTCCGCGACCGCATCTTCAACGTCGCCCCCGCGAACCGCCGCATGGTGATGGTGGCCCGCTCGGCGGGCGCCTCGGCGAAATTCGCCGGCTCGGGTGGCGCGATCGTGGGCACCTACGAGGATAACGCGCAATTCGCGCGTCTTTCCGCCGCCCTCGCCGAAATCGGCTGCCAGACGATTCGCCCCGAAATCGGCTAAGGATCAATCGGCTCGTGCCGCCTGCACGTCGGCTGCGATCTGCGCCGTGAGCGCGGCGAGCGACGGAAACCTCCGCTCCGCGCGCAGGAAGCGGCGAAAGGAAATAGCGAGCCGGTGCGGCACGTCTTGCGGCACCCGCTCGAGGAGATGCACTTCCAGGATCGGTTCCGCCCACGCCCGCGCACCCAGCGTGGGCGCGCACCCCCAATTCGCAACGGCTCGGCCCCAGGCCGTATCGACCGCATAAACGCCCAAGGGCGGCGAGACGAGTTCGGCGGGGAGGCGCACGTTCAACGTGGGGAACCCGAGCGCGCGCCCCAGGGCCTTCCCGTGAACGACCTCCCCTTCCACCTGCCATGCCCTCCCGAGGCACGCATTCGCCGTCGCGAGGTCGCCGGCGGCAAGGGCCGAGCGAATGCGCGTGGACGAAACGGGCGCGCCCGCGACTTCGAAAAACGGAATCGTTTCAACGTGAAAACCGCGTTCGCGCAAGAAAGTGGCCGACCCCGCGCCGCGCGCGCCAAAGGTCCAATTCGGCCCGCAGAAGAGCGTCTCAAGGTTCGGGTACTCCCGCCGCAGCGAAAACGCGAAATCCGCCGGCGGCAATGCGGCGAATTCCCGCGTGAAGTCAAGAAGCCGCACCGCCGCCGCGCCGGGAGCGCCGCGAAGCGCCGCGCCGAGCGCCCGTTCGCGCGCGGCGGCCGTCATCACGAGGCGCGGCGCCGCTGCGGGCGCGAGCACCGTTGCGGGATGATTGCGAAATGTCAGAACGGCATCGGCCTCGGCGAGGATGCGGCGATGCCCCAGGTGCACCCCGTCGAAAAAACCGACGGCGAGATTCATCAGGCGAAAGCCCCCGCGACCGACAGAAGCCGATGCTTGAACGAAACGGCATCGAGCTTCAAGAGCTCCATGAAACCGATCGCGTCCTCGATCCTGAAACGGTCGCACGCCGTGCGGCGGAGCGTTTCAAGCGACGCGCCGGGGCCGAGCCTCTGGCCGAGATCGTGAACGAGCGCGCGCACGTTCACGCCTTTCGAACAGAGCAGTTCAAGGCCCACGAGCGGCAGCGTGAAGTCCGTCACGCGCAGCCGGTAGACATGGGCCAAGCGCGCCTTAAGATCCTCGGGAGCGGCCGGCACCACGTCGTACGACGGCCGGTCGGGCCGCTTGATGACGCTGAACGGCGGCGGCGTTTGAAAGATGTCGCCGCGGAATTCGGGAAGCACGGCCTCGAACGCTTCGCGCGTCGCATCCGCATACGCTCTCTCCTCGAGCACGGTGCCTTCGGCATCCTGCGTGTTCGTAACCCGCCCCAGGCGCATCACCGCCTGATAGGCCCGGTCGCCGCCCATCACGTCGTTGGCCACGCACGTCGCCTCGCCGACGAGCAACACGAAGAGCCCAGTCGCGTTCGGCTCAAGCGTACCGCCGTGGCCGATTTTCGTCAAATTGAAGCGCGACTTCACCGCCTTGAGAACGTCATGCGCGGAAAGTTGCGCGGGCTTATCGACGAGCAGGATCCCGCTCGCCCCCGTCAACATCGTCCTTGATTCGAGCGTCGCCATGACGTCCCTCTTCTCCGTCCTTTAGGCTTCCGGCGGCGGCACGACTGCCGGCTCGCCCACATCGAGCCCGTTGAGGATGGCGAGCACGTGGTCGCCCTTTTCAAGCGAATGGTCGATGACGAAACGCAACTGAGGCGTGAATTTCAAGCGCACCTGGGTGTTGACGATCCGCTCGAATTCATGCGTACGGCGAATGAGATGCCCCAACACGCGATTCTGCTCGGCCGGTTCGCCGAACACGCTCACCTTGACCGTTGCATTGCGAAGATTCTTCGCGCAGGCCACCTCGGTCACCGTGATCGTACCGGGATTCACGTCGTCACCCTGCAACACGCGAAAGACGGATTCGCCAATCACGCGCTTCAAGAGGCTATTCACTCGTTCGAGACGATCGACTGCCATCTTCCCCGTCCTCGCGTGTTAGAGGGTCCGCGGCAACTCTTCGAGCACGAAACACTCGACGGTGTCGCCCTCGGCGAAACCCTCGAAATTCGCGAAGCAGATACCGCACTCCTGCTGGCCGGTGACTTCCTTGACTTCGTCCTTGAAGTGGCGAAGCGTCTGTACCTTGCCTTCCCAGACCTTCTGGGCGCCGCGCAGAATGCGATAGCGCCCCGAGGCGATGAGCGTGCCGTCGAGCATCTGGGAGCCTGCGATCTTGCCGAGCTTGCCGATGTCGTAGATCGCCTTGATCGTGGCGTGGCCCCTCACCTTTTCCGTGTATTCCGGCGGCAGAAGGTCGAGCATCGACTTCTTCACATGGTCGATGAGCTCGTAGATGATGCGGAACGAGTTGATGCGCACGCCATCGTGGCGGGCCTGCTGCTGCACGCCCGAATCGCAACCGATGTCGAAGCCCACGATCGCCGCCTTGCCGGCCGCGGCGCTCTTGACGTCGTTGAGCGACACGTTGCCCGTGCCGGTATCGATGATCTTGAGCGACACCTTCTCGCTCTTGATGCCGCGGAGAGCCTCGGCAATCGCTTCCAGGGACCCTTGCGTATCGCTCTTCACGACCACGCTCAGCTCGCGCTTGTCGCCCGCGCTCATCTGGCTCATGAGGTCGTCGAGCGAGAGCGCCTTCGTTTGTGAAAGTTCCTGTTCCTTGCGGAGACGCGCCGTCTCTTCGGCGAGCGTACGCGCGCGCTTTTCGTCGAGCATCACGCGGAATTCCGCACCGGCTTCCGGCACGCCCGAAAGGCCCGTGCACTTGACCGGCGTAGAGGGCGGAGCCTCCTTGATGCGGCGGCCGCGGTCGTCGATGAGAGAACGCACCTTGCCGAAATGTTCGCCGATGAGAATCGCATCCCCCACCTTGAGCGTACCGCCCGTCACGAGCAATGTCGCGGAAGGCCCGAAGCCCTGTTCAAGTTCGGCTTCGATCACGTAGCCGTTCGCACGCCGCTTCGGGTTCGCCGTGAGTTCCAAAACGTCCGCCTGCAGGAGCAGCATTTCAAGGAGGTTGTCCACCCCCAGGCCCGTTGCACCGGAAACCTCGCAGCACACGATGTCGCCGCCCCACTCTTCCGGCGTGAGGCCCGCCTTCTGGAGCTGCTGTTTCACGCGCTGCACGTTGGCCGTGGGCTTGTCGCACTTCGTAATCGCCACCATGATCTGCACGCCGGCCTGGCGGGCGAACTTGATCGCCTCTTCGGTTTGCGGCATGATGCCGTCATCGGCGGCGATGATGATCACGGCGATATCCGTGAGCTGCGCGCCGCGCTGGCGCATCGCGTTGAACGCAGAGTGGCCGGGCGTATCGAGGAAGGTGATCTTGCGGCCCTGCACGTCCACCTGATAGGCGGAAATCTGCTGGGTGATGCCGCCCGCTTCGCCGGCGGCGACGTGCGCATGGCGGATATAGTCCATGAGCGTCGTCTTACCATGGTCGACGTGGCCGAGGAACGTCACCACCGGCGCACGCGGCGCCATATCCTCGGGCTTATCCTGCGGAATCTCGTCATCCGCATCGATCGCCTTCAACACGGGCTTCTTGTTCGCCGCGTCGCGCGCATGCTCGATGTTGACCTTGAACCCGTACTTCTGCGCCACCTTGATCGCCACTTCCGGCTCCACGCGCTGGTTGATCGAAGCGAGAATCTTAAGGCCCATGAGATCGGCAATGAGGCGGTTCGGCCGGATGCCGAGCTTGAGCGCCAGCTCCTTCACCACCGTCGCGCCGCGGATGGAAATCTCGCGCGTCGTCACGGAAAGGGAAATCGTGGGCTTCGGCGGCGCCACCGTCACGGTCGGCGCGGCGGACGTCGAAATCATCGGCTTCTTGATGCCCGTGCCGATCTGCACGCTCGGGCGCGACACCTTCATCGACACAGACGAGAACCCGGCCCGAAGACCGCCCACGCGCGTCGAAGCCGGCCGCGCCGCAGGCGCCGCCGGCTGAGCGGCAGGCACAATCGGCTTCTTCGCCACCGCCGGGGCGACAGGCGGCCGCGCCGGCGGCTGTTTCTTCGCAACAGGCTCCTTCTCCTTGCGCGCCGCATCACGCTCCTTCTCGCGCTTGGCAGGAGCGTCCTTTTCCTTATCCTTGTCCTTATCCTTCTTCGCATCTTTCTTCGAGGCCGACTTCCCCAGGTCCTTGCCATGGAGATAATCACGCGCATCGACGTCTTCCTCGTCGTCGAAATCCTCGCTCTGCACATCATCCTGCTCGTCGGAGACCTGGATGCTCACCTTCGGCAGCTCGGGAAGCGAAACGCCGATTTCCACCTTGGGCTCAACGGCCTTCTCCTCCGGTACGGCCGCCTCGCGCGCAACGGGCTCCTCCGCCTTTTCCTGCGGAGGCTCAACCGGCTGCGGAACCGGCTTTTCGATCTCCGCCTCGCGCGCCACCTTGTCCAACACGGGGAATACCACCTTTTCGCCACGCTGGCACGCCAGCGCCCGCTGCCGCGCCGCCTCAAGCGCTTCCGCCTGGGCCTTGTTCTTCTCCGCACAGGCCGCAACGGCCTTCTCGGCCTTTTCCTTGCGCCTGGCCACCGTCGCCGCCATGGCCGCCTTCACTTCCTTCGGCCCAACCTTCAGGAAACGTTCACGCAACGTCTCCTCGTCCTCACGCTCGAGCTTGCTGAGCGGCGAATACACCTCCACTTCGCACTCTTCGGCCCACTTCATAACCATCGCGCTCGTCGCGCCGACTTTCTTCGCAAACTGGTAGACTCTCATAAAACTGCCCTATGAAAACTTTTGGTTCTCGGCCCCTTGTTGCCTTGTTCGTTACTCTTCAACACCCTGCATGGTGAGCTCATGTACAGCCTGCGCCGCCGCATAGATGCCCTTGGCGGTCACCTCGTCAAGCCCCGTCGCCGCAATGAAGCCCTCCTCATCGCTTTCTACGATGCCTTCCACCGTCAGGAAGCCCGTATCCGCGAGTTGCGTGGCAATCGCCGAAGAGATGCTGAACGTCTCGGCGAGGTTCTTGATCGCCTCCGCCTTCTGGTCTTCAAAGCTCGCCAGCGCCATCGCCTTCGTCACGTTCACGCGCCAGCCCGTGAGCTTGCTCGTGAGGCGCACGTTCTGCCCGCGCTTGCCGATGGCAAGCGAATACTGGTCGGGCGCCACCGTCACGCTCACCGTGTTCTCGGCGGGATCGACTTCGATCGTCTCCAGCTTCGCCGGCGCAAGCGCCTGCGTCACATACACCTTCGGGTCTTCGCTCCAACGCACGATATCGATTTTTTCGCCGTTCAGTTCGCGCACGATGTTCCGCACGCGCGCTCCCTTAAGCCCCACGCACGCCCCCACGGGATCCACCTTCTCGTCAAGCGTGCGCACCGCGAGCTTCGACCGGAACCCGGCATCACGCGCAAGGCCCATGATTTCAACGACGCCATCGGCGATTTCGGACACTTCCAAACGGAAAAGCGTACGCACGAATTCCGCCGAGGCACGGCTCAGAATCACCGCCGGGCCCGTCGCCTCGTCTTTCACATCCTTCACCACCGCGCGGATCGAATCGCCCACGTTGTACTCTTCCGAAGGGATGCGCTCCTTGCCCGGAAGGAACATTTCCGTTTTCCCCACCTGCACGTACAGATCGCGCCGGCTCACGGCCGTCACCATGCCGCTCACGATTTCGCCCTTGCGGCCGCGGAAGTCGTTGAACGTGTTGGACCGCTCCGCCTCGCGGATCTTCTGCATGATCATCTGCCGCGAGGTCTGCGCCGCGATGCGCCCCAGCCTCGCCGCCGGCATCTCGATTTCAATCGTATCGCCCTCGGCGATGCCCGGCTGCAGACGCTGCGCCCGCGCGAGCGAAATGAAGCCCGTGCCGACCTCTTCGTTTGAAACGACCATCGTGTCGTACACGTGAATGGCAAGAGTCTTGCGATCGATGGCCACACGAAGATCATTCGTCACACCGGGATTCCGGCGTGCTGCCTGCTGAATCGCCTGTTCGATTGCAATCAATACAATCTCCCGATCCACACCGCGCTCACGCTCGATGTAGCTCACAATCGCCAGCAAGTCATTATTCATGGCCATGATGCAGTTCCTCTCTTGTCAAAAAACAAATAAACAGCGTCGGTGATTCGCTGAACCACCGTGAAACGCCCCTATGATAGCGCATTTCGGGGAAAAAGTCAATGGGAAATCGCAACGTTTACGCCATCCCAGCGAACACGGATGACGCGCCCGTAGCCGGCAAAGCCCTTCTTCTGATCGGGCTTCAGGTAGATGCAGACGATGCCATCGAAAGCCCCCTCGCCGTCCGGTTCCGCCGTTGGAACGAGAACGGTCGACGCCGAGCCCTTGTACGAGCCGAAGACCGCGGAAACCGAGACCGCCCCCGACGCCGCGAACTTCAGCGTCACACCGTCGCCGAGATCGAGCACCTTGTTCGCGAGGCCCTTTCCGAGCGTCTTCCACGGCTCGGCCTTCCAGTTGCTCTGATAGGCCTCGAAGGTACGGTTCGTCGCCACACCGCCCAGAGCGCCTTCGGCGAAGAACAGCTCGCTCGTAAAGACGTTCGCCCCGGACTTCCCGGCCACTTCCGCGATCAGGCGGCCGTTCGCGGCGTCGTATGCCGTGAACGACGGCGCGGAGAGGGCCCACGTGTTCGACTCGTCTATCGCCTTCCCGCTCACCTTGCCGGACGACGCGACCGTGAACGACGCCGCCCCCACGATGTCCATGCACATCGGTTTCGGGAATGGCGAATCGACCTCTTCCAACATGCCACCATCGAACGTACCCACCGCCCATGCAGGGAGCGGATCAACCGTGAGCGCAAGAGCATAGGCACTCTTCGCCTTACCGGCCGTCGTCACCGTCACCTTCACGACTGATGGCACGGCCTCGCCGCTCTTGTCGACCTTCGAGGCCGCCGTGGGCGCACCGTAGATCGTATTCGCGGGTACCGTCACCGCGCGCGTCTTCGAATCGACGATGTCCTTCGCCGTAAACTTGAGTCCGGCTGGCAATCCCGCGACCGCCACCGTCGTCTGCGAGAGCGCATCCGCCGCGACGGGCCACGCGAGGTATACCCCCGCCATCACGTTCGTCGTCCACACCGCCGCCGGATCGAGCGCAATACCGTTCACCCCCATCGCGACCGAAGCCGCGTCCTCCTCGGCCGTCACGAACTTTGCCACATACGAAACATCTTTGGAAGGCATGACAAAGGCAAAACTCGCCGCCTGCGAAACCGCCCCCTCCGGTAGGGCGCTCGCCCCGCGAGCGCCGAGCGCCGCATCATCGCCCGCGTACCACCCGCTGAACACATACCCCTTCGCGGCGGCCGCCTTCAAGGTCACCGTCTTGCCGGCCGGATAGACGCCCGCGCCCGAGACCGTGCCCGAGAAGTCGTCGGCCACGTCAACGGCCACGGCCCCATACGGCGATGCCTCGGAGACGACGCGCGCGGGAGGGACGCGCTCCTGCGCGTCCGGG
>JAZLJP010000030.1:0-15677 GCA_045617985.1 Kiritimatiellia bacterium | reverse complement strand
CTTCCTAAGACCGCTTGGCCTCCGACTTCGTATTCCAGAATACGGTCGAGAACCCGAGAACGCGATTCGCACCCGCCTTCGACGCGAGGAATCCCTTCGGCAGCGAGAGAATCGCGCGTCCGCCACCGGCCAACACCTGCTCAAGGCGATCATCGACCGCCGTAAAGACCTCCACCTTGGGCGTTTCAATTCGCGCCGGGAGATTCCACACAGGCCACTCGTTCATCGCCCCGTCGATTTCAACGCGCAGCGTGTAGCGCGCCGGTGCGGGAAGGCGCGCGAAATCGATTTCAATCGTGCCGAGCGCGAGCGGCGAGCCGAGCGGAAGCGCGTCCACGGTGAAGGTGCCGCCGAGCGTACCCACACACCAATTCACCTGCACGTTCTTGAGCGGGCGCGCGTAGTTCGCCGCCTCCAGAACGACCCGCGCCACCTCGCCCGTGAAGGCGAACGACGAGAGGCGCGCGAGCGGCACGAGCGGCGCGTTCCAGCGGCGGAACTCGTCCGGCCCCACATAGCCCTTCTCTTCGTGGAAGGCATCCATGAGCCCCGTGAGCGCCGTTCCCTGGCCCATGAAGTCGACGAGCGAGAGAATCTGGTAGCCGCCCATCCCGGGCGTGCGGAGCACCGCTTCCATGTCATGCTTGTAGCAGAGGGTCTGGAGGCGGCCGGACGCAAACAGGAAATCATCCGCCAAGGCGGCGAGGCCGTTCTTCGCGAGGCGATCGCGGAAGAGCTCGAAGTTCTTCGCCTTCAGGTCGCCCGTGTATTTCGCGATCTCGCGCAAGTTGGGGAAGGCGCACCACTGCCCCTGTTCGTGCGTGATGACGGGCCGCGCCGCCTTCGCCGTTTGGGCGATGAAATTGAAATCCGCCGTGGGCGGCGCCGAATTGATGCGGCTGCCCATCCCTTCGCCCCAGCGGTAGAGGCGCGGCGAGGGATCGACGAACACGTCGCTCTCCGGCAGATTCGGCCAACCCGAAGCGGCGGAGACGAGGAAGCGCGTATCCCGCGCGTGCCAGCCCCGCACGAAGTCGGCAAGGAACTTCTTCTGGTTACGTCCGCTCGGTTCGTTGCCGTGAACGAGCAGGCAGAAGCTCGGATGGTTACCGTAGGCTTCGACGATGCGGGCCGCCTCCTCGCGGAGCCAGCGGTCCGTCTCGCCGCCGTTGCCCACCGCCGTCCACACGCTCGCCTCGATCTGGAAATAGAGGCCGAGTTCATCCGCCACCTCGAACGCCGCCTCGGGCGGGCACCACGAGTGGAAGCGCACATGGTTGAAGCCCCAGGCCTTCATCGTCTTCAACTGGCGTTCCCACTCCGCGCGGTCGGTGGCGGGATAGCCCGTGCGCGGACACTGCGCGCAATGGACCGTGCCGCGCAAGAAGGCGGGATGGTCGTTGAGGAAGAGGCGCTTCCCCTCGCGCCGCCAGCTGCGCACGCCATAGCGGACCTTTTTCACATCGCCGCCAAAGGCGATCTCCGCCGTATAGAGGTTCGGGTGGAATTCGTCCCAGTCCTTCACGCCCGGCGGCATCGGCTGCGTCACCACGCCCGTCTTGCCGCTCGCCGTGCGCACCTCTGCAATGAGCGTATGCGTGGCGCGATCGGGCGTGAGCTTGATGGACGCAATTTCGTCACGCGCGCGGAAGTCGATCGCGAGGCGGCCGACCGCGCCGTTCCAGTTGCCGGCGATGTGGTCGGAAATCGAATGGGCGTTGATGCCCGGATCGATGGCGTGAATCGCGTTGTCGATCTCAAGGCGCAGTTCGTGGCGGCCGGGCGCAAGCTCGCCGAGCGCAATCTTCTGCGGCGCCGAAAGCGCCTCGCCGCGGCCCTTTTCCACGCCGTCGACAAACACGACGCTGCACCAGTGCGCGCGTTCGAGGAAGAGTTCCGCGAGGCGCCCCTTCGCGGCGGCCGGCACGTCGATCATGCGCGTAAAGGCAACCTTCCCCACATAGTAATGGCTCGGCGTGAGGAAGAACGGCATCTTCACGTTTTCCGGATGCGCAATGACTTCCGGCCAAGCCGCACGCCAGCCGCGCGGGAGCGACAGCGTCCACGGCGTATCAAGCGTAATCGCGTTGCCAAGCCCCTGCTCGGAAATCGATCCCGGCAGCCGGACGGCCTGAGACCGCCCATCCGAAAGCGTCGCCTTCCAGTTCCCCGCAAGCGAAAGCGAACACCTCTCTCCCGCCCAAACGCTTCCCACGGAAAGCAAGGCCCCCATTAAAACAACCTGTAAGTTTTTCATGTAAAAATTTTAGCATAGCCTCCTCGCAAGAAGCAAGGAGAATTTCATCTTGCCTTGCTTCTCTTCGGTTATTATGCGATAATATTTTCTACAGACATCAACTCGAAGGCAAACACGGAAAGCGAAGTCGTCAAGATGGCCAATGTAGAATCACAAACCTCTGTTTCCGGGCATCGCTGCGCAGGTCTTTGCGCGCGGTGCCCGCGCGCCGGGCATTGCCCCACGCGCCGGGCGGCCGATTCCTCGCCGGTGCTCCTCGCGGGGAAGCGCCCCACAAGTTCGGCGCGCGCGGAAAGCGGCATCGGCTTTGCCATCGACATCGGCAGCACCACGCTCGCGCTCGCCCTCTACGATCTTTCCACGGGCGCCCTTCTTGCCGAAAAGGGATGCCGCAATCCGCAAACGGCCATCGCCGCCGACGTGATCGGGCGCATTGCCGCCGCCTCTTCGCCTGCGGGACGCAACCAGTTGCGCCGCCTCGTCGTCGATGCGCTCGGCTCGCTCCTCGGCGAGGCCGCAGCCGCCGTGCCGTGTTCGCCCGCCGATCTCGTGGACGGCATCGTCACCGGCAACACCGTGATGCTGCACCTCCTCACCGGGCGCGACCCCGCCGCCCTCGGCCAGGCCCCCTTCCATGCCGACTGGCTCGCCGGCGAAGCCGATACGCTCCTCGGCCGCCCCGTGTGGTATCCGCCCTGCATCGGCGCGTTCGTGGGCGCAGACCACGTGACGGCCCTCCTCGCCGGCGACTTCACGCCGAACGGCCCCGCCGCCCTCCTCTGCGACCTCGGCACGAACGCCGAAGTGGCGCTTCGCGCGCACGGCCGCCTCTATACGACCTCCACGGCGGCGGGCCCGGCCTTTGAAGGAACGGGCGTGCGCGGCTCGGACCTCCTCGACGCGCTCGCGCATTTCCTCGCCGAAGGCATCGTCTCCGAAACCGGAAAGAGCGACCCCGCGCGTCTCGTTCTCGCCGACGGCCGTCGCCTGCGGAATGCCGACGTGCGCGCGGTTCAAGTGGCCAAGGCCGCCGTCGCCGCCGGCACCTCGGCGATGCTCGACGTGGCCGGCCTCAAAGCGACCGATCTCACGGAACTCTTCCTCGCGGGCGGTTTCGGCTGCGGGCTCAACCCCGCCTCCGCTGCGGCGATCGGGCTTCTCCCCGACCTTCCCGCCGCGCGCAAAACGCCGCTCGGCAACGCCGCCCTCGCCGGCGCGGCGGATCTGCTCCTTTTCCCGGCGCGGCGCGAAGAGGCGTTGAAACTCGCACGCGAAGCCCAGCTCGTCGAACTCGGCGGCAATACGGACTTCGCCAATCGCTTCATCGACGCGATGACGTTCGAGCCCTGGCACTAGCGCGCCGTCTCTCCTTCGTCCACATCGCTCCGCGAGAAGAAGAGAACGAGGTCGTCGCCGCGCGCCGTTCGATCGGTGCCGTCGATGAGCCCCGCCTGGCGCGACAGCCTCTGGCGGCGCTCGTCCCATCCCGTCGCGCCCCAGAAGTTCGTTGTATTCGCCCCGTAGCACGGCGTGGCCAATACGCCGTCCGGCCCGGCCGAAACAACGCGCGCATAGGTAAAGCGCGCGGTATCCGTAATGTTCGTCACGCCCGCAAACGCCTGCGGCGGCGGCACCTGAACGACGTACGGGTTGCCCCATGGGTCGAAAAGCGTCGGCTCGCCCACGAAACCGTAAACCGATGCGCGCGTGGCATCTTTGAATTCAGCGGGCAGGCGCAAGTGCGCAAGCGACGGGAAGAAGCCGCGCGCCGCAAACGACGCATCGCCCGCGAAACGAACGGCGTCCTGCGCCGGAAAGTCATGCGTTGCGGCCGCGAGGTAGGGCCCGCGCCACCCGCGCTGCCGCGCCTCGTCCCATCCCGTAAACGCCTCGGGCCGCGCACGGCCTTCCGCAAGGCACGTCGCCTCCGCGCCTTCGTCCAGACGGATGGCCCGGGTGGTGGTGCCGTAGGCATTCGGGCCTGTGATCTTGCAGCCGAAGACGTTCGTTGAAACGAGCAGATTCCCTACGCGCAAGTAGGCAGGCGAAAAGCCGGGGATGCCTTCGAGATCGCGAAGATACCCGTGGTCGCTCGCCGTAAAGGCCGTCCGGATCGTCTGCAGGTCGGCCGCCGCCGCCTGCACCTTCGCCCGCGTTGCAAGAGACAGGCAGCGATTCACGGCGAGCGTTGCGAGAAGCGCGAGAACCGCCACGACGAACATCAGTTCGACGAGGGAGAAACCTCTGGCAATTCTGTTTTTCGCTTTCATCATGTTGTTAAACGCCGGCCGGCGGGGAAAGGTTCAGTGCGCCGACCGAACCGGCGCGAGACAGCGCAAGGCGAGAACGCCGAACGCCAAGACGGGGTGGCGAACGCTCAGCGGAAACTTCGCAATCGCCCGCCGCACGACATCGGCCGCCAGATAGGCGCGCACATAACGAAGGCCGCCCCAGAACGGCGCGCGGCGCGTGAGGACGATCTGCAGCATCTCGAAGACGGAGAAGACGCACGAGGCCGCATAGAGCGGCGCAAGCCGCCCGCCCGAAGCGGCGTCGAGCGCCTGGCGAACGCGCAGCAGTTCAAGCTTGTTGGCGAGCTCGCGTCCGTTGCGGCGCAACCGTGCGATCGCGCCCGTCCGCGCATGGAGGTAGTCGTAGAGCGGCTCCTCGACGCAGGTCATGCGCTCGGCGTGGAGCAGATACGCGCAATTGAACATCGCATCTTCATAGAGGGCGATCCGCTCGTCGAAGCGCAGACGATGCGCCTCGATGAGCGCGCGGCGATAGACACACCAGCACACCCCGCCCTGCACGCGATGCGCGAAGAGCGATTCGCCCGCATACCAACGACGCACCTGCTCGAACGAATAGCCGAAGAGACGCGGCAAATACTGTCCACGGATTTCGTCGTTCGACGCGTAACGGCAACTTCCCTTCAACGGAACGAGTTGGGCCTCGGGTTCCTCCTCCAATCGTTCAAGATAGGGGAACACGCAATAGTCCGCCGCATCCAGTTCCATCGCCGCGATCCCCTTCCCAAGCATATCCATGTGCAGCACGTCATCGGGGTCGGCAAAGAAAATCAACTCGCCGCGCGCCGCCTCGAGGCCGGCGTTACGCGCGGCGCTCACGCCGCGATTCGGCTCCGTGATCACGCGAAAGCGCGCATCGGCGGCGGCCGCCTCGGCAAGAAGGCGCGGCGTTTCATCCGTAGACCCGTCATCGATGAAAATCGCCTCGAAATCGTCGAAGGTCTGCGCGCGCACGCTCGAGAAAAATCGCGCGAGCGTACGGGCGCTGTTCCAGCACGGCACGATCAACGACGCTTTCACGCTGCGCCCACCCGCGCCTTCAGGAAGGCGCGCACCTCATTGTCGGCAGGGCACAACGACGCAAAGTTCGCCACCTCTTCGGCATCCACGCCTTCGGCTCGGCCGGCTTCGCGGCAGACGAAAATGCGCGCGTGCCCCGTGCGATAGGCGTTCTTCTCGCTCACATTGAGCTCTTCGAAAAGCTTCTCGCCCGGTCGAATCCCCGTAAAGACGATCGGAATGTCCACGTAGGGCTTGTAGCCGGCCTGGCGGATCATGTCTTCGGCGAGATCGACGATCTTCACGGGCTCGCCCATGTCGAGCGTATAGATGCAGCCGCGCGCCGTCGCGGGATCGGCGCCGAACGCCGCAGCCTCAAGAACGAGCCCCACCGCTTCCTCAACGCTCATGAAATAGCGCTTCATCTCGGGATGCGTTACCGTCACGGGGCCGCGATGGGCGATCTGCTCGCGGAAGAGCGGCACCACGCTCCCGCTTGAACCGAGCACGTTGCCGAAGCGCACGCAGGTGAAACGCGTCGTTCCTTCGCCGTTCAAATCGAGGAGCAGCACTTCGGCGAGGCGTTTGGTCATGCCCATCACGCTGATGGGGTTCACGGCCTTATCCGTGGAAATCATCACGAAGCGCTCGACGCCGGCCGCACGCGCCCATTCGCCAAGGCGGCGCGTGGCAACGGCATTGTTCCGCAAACCTTCAAGCGGATTCTTCTCCACCATCGGCACATGCTTGTAGGCCGCCGCATGAAGGAGGATCTGCGGCTTCCATTCGTCGAACACGCGCTTCATCCGATCGGCATCGGCAATATCGACCATTTCGGGAATGCACGCCGCATTCGCGCCGGCCGCGCGCATTTCGCGGTCGATTTCATAGAGCGCGTTTTCGCAGCGTTCGACCATGATGACGCGCTTGGCGCCGCTGCGGGCGACCTGGCGCACGATTTCGCTGCCGATCGTGCCGCCCGCGCCCGTCACGAGCACGGTCTTTTCGCGCAACATGTCCAAGACGTCCGCACCGCCCGCGATCTTCTCGCTCCGGCGCAGGAGCTTCTTCTCGTCGCACCGCGCGGCGGAATAGTAGCGCCACAGGAAACGCGCGCCCAAAACGGCGCAGAACCCGAACACGGTGGAAATGAGCGTGACCGAATACGGCGGCCGAACATGGGCCAAATTCAGTTCCGGCAAATACCAGCGAAGAGCGGCAAGCACGGCGGCGCTCAACGCAAACGCGCCCGCGTAGCGCGGCAAATCAAGCGTGCCCGTGCGCCGCCACGGCAGCTTGTAGCACCCTGCCACGAAGAGCGAGAGAATCTGCACCGCCCACACGGTCACAAAACTCAACGCCGTCGCCCGCCATCCCCACAGGGGCTCGCGAAAATCAAAACGAAGGATCACGGCCGCGAGATACGCCGCGCCGAGAAGCCCGGTATCGATCAGAAGACCGATTGACCGCGTGGCGACAAAAAGCGCCCACTGTGTGCCATGACGATTCAAAACGAAAAAATCCTTATCGGAAGGGGATCGGGGGAAACCGAGGTTTCCCCGCCTGTCGCCCTCCGATAAGGATTGCCCTAGATTCAGCTTACTTCTTGAAGCTTTCCTCAACGGCCACGGCCACCGCGACGGTCGCGCCGACCATCGGGTTGTTGCCCATGCCGATGAGGCCCATCATTTCGACGTGCGCCGGCACCGAGGAGGAACCCGCGAACTGCGCGTGGGAGTGCATGCGGCCCATCGTATCGGTCATGCCGTAGGAAGAGGGGCCCGCCGCCATGTTGTCCGGATGGAGCGTACGGCCCGTACCGCCGCCGGAAGCGACGGAGAAGTACTTGCGGCCATTCTCCCAGCACCACTTCTTGTAGGTGCCGGCAACAGGATGCTGGAAACGCGTGGGGTTCGTGGAGTTGCCCGTGATGGACACGCCCACGTTCTCGAGGCGCATGATCGCCACGCCCTCGGGCACGTTGTCGGCGCCGTAACACTTCACGTTCGCGCGCGGGCCCTTCGAGAAGGCCTTCTTCGAGATCACCTTGACCTCTTCCTTCTTGTAGTCGAACTGCGTCTTCACATACGTGAAGCCGTTGATGCGCGAGATGATGTAGGCCGCGTCCTTGCCGAGGCCGTTCAAGATCACGCGCAGATCCTTGCCGCGCACCTTGTTCGCGTTGAGGGCGATCTTGATGGCGCCTTCCGCAGCGGCGAACGACTCGTGGCCCGCGAGGAACGCGAAGCACTCGGTCTCGTCGTCCAGAAGCATCGCGCCGAGGTTACCGTGGCCGAGGCCCACCTTGCGGTTCTCTGCAACGGAACCCGGAATGCAGAACGCCTGCAGGCCGACGCCGATTTCGGCGGCGGCGTCCTTCGCCTTCTTGCAGCCCTTCTTGATCGCCATCGCGGCGCCCACCGTGTAGGCCCACTTCGCGTTTTCAAAGCAGATCGGCTGCGTCTCTTCAACGATCTTGTACGGATCGATGCCGGCCTTCTCGCAGATCTCCTTGCACTCGGGAATCGACTTGATGCCGTAGGGCTTGAGAGCGGCGAGGATCTTGGCCTCACGACGCTCGTAGCCTTCGAACAGCTTTTCGCCGGCGGCGGCCTTCTTGGCCGGAGCGGCCTTCTTCGCCGCACACGCACACTTCTTAGCACATGCCATTTTCAGATTCTCCTCTTATTCCTTGCGCGGATCGATGTACTTCGCGGCGCCTTCGAACTGCCCGTAGTGGCCCTTGGCCTTCTCCCAGGCTTCGTTCGGGGTGAGCCCCTTCTTGTTGAAGTCGGTCATCTTGCCGAGCGAAACGAACTCGTAGCCGATCACTTCGCCGTCCTTGTTGAGCGCCATCTGCGTGCAGTAGCCCTCGGTCATTTCGAGGTAGCGCGGGCCTTTCGCCTTCGTCGCGTACATCGTGCCGACCATCGAACGAAGCCCCTTGCCGAGATCTTCGAGGCCCGCGCCGATGACGAGACCGCCCTCGGAGAACGCGCTCTGCGTGCGGCCGTAGACGATCTGGAGGAAGAGTTCGCGCATCGCCGTGTTGATGGCATCGCACACGAGGTCGGTGTTGAGCGCTTCCAGGAGCGTCTTGCCGACGAGGATTTCGCTCGCCATGGCGGCCGAGTGGGTCATGCCGGAGCAGCCGATCGTCTCGACGAGGGCTTCCTCGATGATGCCGTTCTTGACGTTGAGGGACAGCTTGCACGCGCCCTGCTGCGGCGCGCACCAGCCCACGCCGTGCGTGTAGCCGGAGATGTCCTTGATTTCCTTCGCCTGAACCCACTTGCCTTCCTCCGGAATCGGAGCAGGACCGTGGTTGCACCCCTTGGCCAACGGGCACTGGTGCTGCACTTCGGTCGAGTATACCATTTTGATTTCCTTTTGTTGACTGAGACTTTAAATCGTTTCGCGTCCGCCCTTAGGCGAAGTAGCGCTTCAGAAGGCCCTCGAAGCCGGCGCCGTGGCGCGCTTCGTCCTTGGCCATCTCGTGCACCGTGTCATGCACGGCGTCGTAGCCGAGTTCCTTCGCCCGCTTCGCGAGCTCGAGCTTGCCGGCGCACGCGCCCTGCTCGGCCGCCGCACGAAGCTCCAGATTCTTCTTCGTGGAAGTGGTGAGCACCTCGCCGAGAAGCTCCGCGAACTTCGCCGCATGCTCGGCCTCTTCGAACGCATAGCGCTTGTAGGCTTCCGCGACTTCCGGATAGCCCTCGCGCTCGGCCTGGCGGCTCATCGCGAGGTACATGCCCACTTCCGTGCATTCGCCCGTGAAATTCATCTGAAGGCCCTTCACGACCTCCGCATCAAGATCCTTCGCCGCGCCCACTTCATGCTCGCACGCCCACTCCATCTTCCCCGCCGTTTCCTTCACGAGGAACTTCGCCCCCGCACAACCGCACTGCGGGCACTTCTCCGGCGCCGCATCGCCTTCATGGACATAGCCGCAAATCGGGCACACATACTTCTTCATCTTTTTCATTGCTCCTTGTCGTCAGCGGCTCCGCTCCCCCTCCCTAGAGAAAGAGTACGCCGTGGAAATGCGTATATTATAGAAAAAAACGGGAGAAAACGCAATGTGAAAATTGAAATAGGAATTGAAATGGGAACAGTCCCCATGCAGTTCCAACGGTTTCTTTTCATGGCCATTCACCTCTAGAGCGATCTTCATCCCATTATGGTTCAACCTGAAATCAATACGCCGCATCCACCCTTCTGAATCAATAAACGGATATTGAGAAACAACATGCCCGATATTCTACTGATCATTTCAGTTCCCTTTCTGAACAGGTTGTTCATTTTGCGGAAGATCTTCCCGTTCCTTTTAGAACGGCTCGCAACTGACGCCCATCCTCAACATTCAAGTCATTGGGCAACGGGTTGAAACAGCCATCTGTAATCGTCATTCCATTTTGATCGAACAACCATGGCCCCAAAATCACACCGTAATGCGCCGATTTCAAATGGCCAGTCCTATCGACTTCAGTTCGTACGCGAAAAACGAGATAACGGTCTTCTTTCAACAACGATTCCGTTGTCCCAGCCTGGGAAAGTGTCTTTACATAGAACCGAAAAATACTATTGTATATTTCATTTGGATCAACCTTGTGAACAGTTTTCAATTCCGAGCAAGGATTCTTTTGCGCGAGATACGCTCCTGCATACGGAGCATTCGTAAACGAAATTTCAAGCTGGTAGTCGTAATCTGTATAAACGTTCTTCACCCGTGCTGACGACCTCATTAAAACATCACTCCAGACACCACTCCCCCATGGCTTAACCCAATCCCCTCGTTCCAAATCAAAGCCAAGGTTCCAAATCAAAGCCAAGCCATTTTTCAAAAACAGGGATCTTCAAATCTCTCAAATTTCGCCTGAAAGGGATAAGCTTATTCGGTTCAATCATTCGATTAAGAACAATCCGATGCGTTTCCCCGAAAGGCTGCCATCTGCCGTTGACAATACAAGGTTCACGTTTTGACGCAAGATAACGGACATCACCATTTGACCGACAATAACCATCTTTGGAAATGTCATAGTGCAAGAAGTCATTACACGTCCCTTGTGCAATAAAATCGCCATTCGTGTTTGTCGTTCCTTCGACAACCACATGATCCTTCATGTGATTTTTGCCGATTGTAAAACCGCCCTTGAAGCGCGCCCCAACAACTGGCCGACCGTCCTGGTCGACAACATGAAACCGTTCTTTCGCCTCCGCGCCGAAACGATATCCATTCATGCGTACCAAATCAACGGCAAATCCCTAAAAGAAGCAAATGCCAACAACAATCAATGCGCAAAGAATCCGTTTCATTTCAAATGTCCTTCTATTCATCGACATCCCAATTGACGATGCGCCAAAAGTTGTTTGTGCTCGCTATGTCAAGATGCAACGACTCAGCTCGATTGTATCCTACTCCTTGCCTATGGAGGACCATGCTTACCCTCGCAACACCATTACTAGTTGTTTCGTTGTATGATACGACCCTACTCGTACAATTAGTGACAGATGTCATGAATGCAGAAAATTCATTTCTTAGCAATACGGGAATGTTGTTCAAATCCGAAATGCCAAATTCGGAGGAACGTATTTCAGGGGAAAACGGCGACACGAATATTCCCAAGTCACCACTCACACTTCCTTTAACTAAAGTCAGCACGCAATTCTGAACTGTTGATGTAGGATTGCTAGGAAACCGACATAAGACTTCTGCCGTTAAATTAATGTTTAGGCACTGGTTAATGTTCGTAATGTCTTCACCCCAAACCAACGAACTACTCATGACCATAATGAGCATTAAAATTGATTTTACCATGACACGGCTCCTTTCGTTTCTTTGGTTCACACTGGACTTCCCGATGATTCGTTCCAGTACCAAAATTCGTGCGGCGTTTTCGAACAGTCAATTACGCAAGCATTTCTCCCTTTGGGATTGTCGTTCGCATCGCGCCATGATGTGACAATATCTTTCCCGCTTTTTATGTTGGTGGTAAAGGCAGACGATATAGCGCTCCCGCCATCCGTATCTAATGGAGCTTTCAAAGCATATCCCAAAAGGTATTTAACGCCACATTCCTCCCACAATTCACCTGGACATGCTCCTTCCCATGAACGATGTTTCCATTGATACTGCAATCCAAGCGAATTAAATCTATAATTCTTCGCGTCCAAAACTGCGCAACCCGCGATAATTGCACAATCCAAATCACGATTCCACATGCTCCTTGCCATCGTTGGCGTAAATCCACCCTGTATGCTACCCGTAGCATGGTTTCCATGGCCCGAATAGTAAAAGATGTCTGCCTGGTTCATGATTTGTCGACGCGCCGATGTCGTTCCTCCGTAGGATGCCGTCACGATTTCACGACCTGCCGCCTTGAAATAGGATTCCGAGGGAACTGCGTTCGGCGGCACGGAGTCAAGCGTACGCGACGGGTCAAGCGTCGATGCGGTCCCCCGGTCCTCATAACCGAGGGAGGCGAACGCCTCGCTGTCGGCAAGCGTCTGTCCAGGGTCGCGGCCATATCCATCCACGCCATCTCACTCACGCCGTCTTCGTCATTTGACGGCACAAGGCCAAGGAGCTTCAGCTCGTCCCGCGTTTTCGATATTCTGATTTCGGAATGGGAGGAGAGCTTCAAAAACGTCGCCGACGAATCGATCGGGACGGAGATGCCCGTCGGCCGCGTCCCAGACGTCTTGACGACAATCGAATTGCCGAACGTCTGCCGACAAAGATCCAGAGAATCAATCGCCGGCGTCACCTTGATCTTCAGGCGGAGATTCTCGGTGTCAAGAAGAACATAGTTGTTGGCAATCAAGCCAAAATCCTCTTTGTTGCGCTGCATTGAATGAAAACGGACGGAACACCCATTCCCCCGAATTCCGACAAACGGATTCGATGCGAGAGAGCCTATGCCTGGGTACGATTCTTGTGGGCGTAGTAGAAATAGAGCGCGAGGTCGGTTGAAACGAGGAGAATATCCAGCAGGTAGACGCCGATCACCCACAACCCCTGGCCGCTCACGAGATGGCTCGCGATGCCGCAGAAGTAGCCGATGATCACGATGACTTCAAAGTGCGGGCTCTTCCCGTCCACACGCTTGGCGCGGTACGTCTTCGCAATCGCGAAGGGCCACGAGAAGCCGAACAGGAAGAGCATCATGAATTCGAGCAGATGCGCGACCATCCCTAGCCCCGTTCAAACGCGCGATGCGCGATGTCCGTACGGTGGAAGGCCTTCTCAAAGGCGATCCTGTCGACACCCGCATAGGCGCGATCCACGGCCTCGCGCAACGTCGCCCCTTCGCCCGTCACGGAAAGGACGCGGCCGCCGGCAGTGAGCACCTTCCCGCCATCGCATTTCGTGCCGCAATGGAAGACGAGCGCGGGATTCCCCTCGAGGCCCGTAATGGCCTTGCCCTTCTCGTAGGCGCCCGGATAGCCGCCGGAGGCGATGATCACCGTCGCCGCCGAGCCGGGCTTCACCACCACGTCCTCATCCCGCAGGCAGCCCGTCGCCGCATGCAGAAGCGCGGTCGCGAAACTCCCGCCGAGGCGCGGCAGCACCGCTTCCGTTTCAGGGTCGCCGAAGCGCGCATTGAACTCGACCACGTTCACGGTGGACCCGCTCTTCGCGAGCGGCCCGTGCGGGTTTGCATTCGCATCGTTCACCATGAGCCCCGCGTAGAGGATGCCGCGATAGACGATGCCGCGCTTTTTGAGCTCGCGCACCACGGGAAGAATGATCTTCTCCTTGATGAGCGGGAGCTTCTCCGCCGTCACGACCGGCGCCGGCGAGTAGGCGCCCATGCCGCCCGTGTTCGGCCCCTTGTCGCCGTCGAACACGCGCTTATGGTCCTGCGAACTCGGCAGCAGCACGGCATTCTCGCCATCGACGAGCGCGAGGATCGAGCACTCTTCGCCATGGAGGAATTCCTCCAGCAGCACTTCCGCACCCGCCGCGCCGAACTTGTTGTCGACGAGCATATCGTCAATCGCCCGTTCGGCCTGTTCGGTCGTCTCGGCCACGATCACACCCTTGCCGGCGGCAAGGCCATCCGCCTTCACGACGACGGGCAGTCCATACCCCGCGAGCGCGGCCTTCGCCGCCGCCGCATCGGTAAAGGTCTCGGCCTTGCCCGTGGGCACGCCCGCCGCGTCCATCACGTCCTTCGCGAACCGCTTCGAGCCCTCCATCCGCGCGCCGGCCGCCACCGGGCCGAATGCCGTCACGCCGATTTTCGCGAGCTCGTCGACGAGCCCCTTCACGAGCGGCGCCTCGGGCCCGACCACCACGAGGTCGGGCTTGTTCTCGCGCGCCCACGCAACGACGCCCGCCACGTCTTCCGCGCCAACGGCGACATTCGTCGCAATCCCCGCCGTGCCCGCATTGCCCGGCGCACAATAGAGCTCATGCCGTTCGGCATCCTGCGCCAAGCGCCACGTAAGCGCATGTTCTCTTCCCCCGCTACCGACAACGAGAATCTTCATAAAATCGCCTCACCTCTCCGCTTCACCGCTTCAACGATTCAACTCTTCACTATTCACTCTAACCGCTTCACTTCTTTCCGCCACCTCAGTGGCGGAAAGACCGCTGGCCGGTGAAGACCATGGCGACCTTCGCGTCGTTCGCGCAATCGATCACGTCCCAGTCGCGAAGCGCGCCGCCGGGCTGCACCACCGAGGTGATGCCTTCGCGGATGCCCACTTCAAGACCGTCGCGGAACGGGAAGAACGCGTCCGAAACCATCGCGCAGCCAGGCAAACCGCCCTTCTCCGCACGGGTCTGCTCCATGATCTCCTTCTGCAGCTTCGCGCCCTTCTTCTCGCCGAAGACGAGGCGGAGGTCGTTGTAGGGCTTGCCGAACTTCTCCCAGGCAATCCAGTCCGCATGCTTCGTGTAGGCCTTGTCGCGCGCGATCTCGGCCACGCCCACGCGGTCCTGCTCGCCCGTGCCGATACCGACCGTGGCGCCGTCCTTCACATAGAGAACGGAGTTGGAGGTCACGCCCGCTTCAACGAGCCAGCCGAACACGAGATCGGCATATTCCTTCTTCGTCGGGCGCCGCTTGATCTTGTGCATTTCCATGGTCACCTTGCCGGTGGCCTTATCCGTGATCTTACGCTCGCAGTAGGCCGGCATGAAGTCGGCAGGCTTGCGGGCCTTCGCAACGAAACTCATCTGGGCGACGATGCCGCCGTCGATGAGGCTCTTGAAATCGACCACCGTCTTCGCGACGAAATCGGTAAGCCGGTCCATGTTCTTGATGCGGAACACGCGAAGGTTCTTCTTCGTCGCAAAAAGATCCATCACGCCGGGCGCGAACTCGGGCGCGACGACGACTTCGGCGTAGTTCTCGATGATGAGCTTCGCCGTTGCGAGGTCGCATTCGCGGTTGAGCGCGATCGCACCGCCGAAGGCCGCAAGACGATCCGCCTTGTTCGCGCGATAATAGGCCTCGGCAAGCGTCTTCGCCTGCGCAACGCCGCAGGGGTTGTTGTGCTTGACGATCACGGTGCACGGCTTATCCATGAGATAGCGCAGAATGTTGAGCGCGTTATCGGTATCCGTGACATTCGTCTTGCCGGGATGCTTGCCGCTCTGAAGGAGTTCGGGAACGGACGCCAGATAGCGGCCGGGCTGAATCATCTCGACATCGCCAAGCACGATGTTGCCGTTGACAAGCCGATAAAGGGCGGCTTCCTGGCCCGGATTCTCGCCGTAGCGAAGCCCCTTCTTCTCGCCGCCGATCTCCCACAACACCTTCTCATAATGCAGCGTCTCGCGCTTGCGACCGGTGATGAACGAAATCTCCATCTTCGGCGCAAAATGATCGGCTTCGATGGTCTTGTAGGCGGCTTTCAGGTCTTTCATGAAATAAATTCCTTAATTTGTTGGAAATTGAAGGGTATTATAGCAAAAGAAGCGTAATCAGTAAAAGGGAAAAATGGGTGCCCGGCGCTTGGTGCCCGGTACTTGGTGCCCACTTTATTTCACGCACTACCGCCGGCGCGTCCCGCTCGGCCGAGCCGCTCGTTTAGGTGTGGAAGCCCCCCCCTGCTGCTGCGGGCGCGTCTGCTGCTGCGGGCGCCCCGCAGGCGCC
>JAZLJP010000029.1:0-25209 GCA_045617985.1 Kiritimatiellia bacterium | reverse complement strand
CCCGTCGTTTCGGCAACGACGTCCTTGATCATCGTGGCGATGAGTTCATCGGGAACGAGCTTGCCCGCTTCCATGAACGCCTTCGCCTGCTGACCGGCCGGCGTGCCTTTGGCCACCGCGCCGCGCAGCAGATCGCCGCTCGAGACGTGCTTGAGATTCGCGTTGTCGGCCGCGAGCTTGCCCGCAACCGTGCCTTTCCCCGAACCCGGGGCACCAAGAAGAATGACAATATTCATAGCGGTGAATAGTATAGCACATTCTCGGGCGGAATGGGGCATGTTTTTAGTTTTCGAAATAATGGTAGACGAAACGGGCATCGGGGGCGGTGTCGCCGTGGCGGTAGAAGTCGAGGATGTCGCCCTCCTTTTCGCCGGTCGTGTGGTCGGTCCATTTGAAGCGGAGGTCGATCTTCTTTTCGGCGAAACCGAGGGCGGCGCGCGGGATGGTGATCGAAAGCGTTTTGCCCGCGAGGGCGAGCTTGACCGCGCACACCTTCTCCCACGCCCATCCGCCGCGCGAGCGCTCGAGCGTGGCGACCGTGGGCGAACGCGGCGAGGTGCGGTTCACGAGGAACTGGAAGTGGTTCCAATGCGGCTCGCGCTCGCCGAAGGAGGTGGAGATGTAGAGGCGCATCCAGTCGGGATCGGTGAAGGGGGTGATCGGGGAGGCGCAGTCCACGCGGAACGTGATCGAAGTGGAGGTGTGGGTCACGAAGCAGTCGGTCAGATCGTTGCGGCCGGTCGAGTCCACATAATGGATGTTGCCCTTGCCGATGGCATCGCGCATGAGCGTGTCGTTCCGCGCATCGCGGTAGACGGGGTGGGCGTGTGCCGCGCGCTGGGGGCGGGCGCCGCGGAAGCGCCGCACGCCGGCGACGAGCTGGTAGTAGGCGTAGTCCTTCATAATGCCGGCGGAGGGCTCGAGGTCGCGGCTGAAGGGGGGCGCGTACTGGTCGGGGAACGCCGAGCGGCGGCCCATCCACACCGTGAACTTGCCGGCGGTCCATTCGTTCCAGCCGGTGATGAAAAGGTAGGAGGGGTCGAGCTTGAGCGCATGGTCGAGCTGCTGGGCGAAATTGTCGCACCACACGAAGCGGTTCGGTTCGTGGCGGCGGGGATTGCGGTCGGGCGCGAAGCGCAGGCGCTCGCCCGGGCGAAGGTCCGCTTCAGAAGGGCCCATGTAGGCGCGGCCGAAGATGTTCTGGTCGTTCATCGCGGCGAGGCCCTGGTGGCCGTCGCCCGCCTTCCAGGAGTGGTTCTGGGCAACGCCCGCAGCGGCCATTTCGAACGTGCCGTCGCTGCGGCGGCCGTAGCCGTGCTGGGGGTAGGCCTCGAGCCAGCACCATTCGTCGGGCGCCTCGGGGCCGCGGGCGTAGGCGCTTTGGAGCGGACGGAAGGTGAAGAAGTTCAGAATCGTCGCGAGGTCGCGGCGGTCGGCTTCGGAGCGCTTGGGATCGGCGGCGGCCGCTTCGATCACTTCCGGCGCGGCGTGGATGAGCGGGCGCTCCTGCCAGTAGTACCAGAGGTCGCGGAACTTGCCGGGGCGATACACGTCGCGATAGAGCTGGAGGATGCTCACGATCTGCCAGGGGCTATCCCGGAAGGGGAGCATGTAGACGAACTGCGGCGTTTTGAAGCCGTCGCGGCGCATGGCGCTCCAGGTGTGCATGAGCGTCCAGGCCGATTCCATCCAGGTGAAGGGGCCGTTCGTCGCGTCGAAGACGACGGCGTCGATGCCGGCGGCCGCGAGCAGTTGGGCATGGCGGCGCGAGACCCAGGCATCGGTGGTGTAGTAGTAGCCGAAGAGCGGTTCGCCCCAATAATGGGGGGCGCCGTCGGGACCCCACTTCGGGTCGAACGGGCGCGTGTTGAGCGTGGGGTCGGCCGCGAGGAGTTTCTCGTTGTCGTACGGCGCGCGGGCGAGATGTTCGGCTCGGCCGTGGTTGGGATTGTGCCAGATCCAGTAGAAGATGCCCACCTGACGCGCGCGGGGGGCGCCCACGGTGGCGGCGGCGGGCAGGATGCGGCCGAGGCCGTCGATCGCGTCCCAGGTGTCCGCAAAAAGGTCGCGCTCGGCGAAGATTCGGCCGGGAATGAGCGCGCCCGTATCGTCCGACACGCCGTTCGTTTCCGCCGGGGCGGCGGAGGGCGGCTGCGTGGCGGGCGACTGCCCGAGAAGGCGCGAGCGCGGCGAAGGCGTGTTGCAGAGGGTGAGGGCGAATTCCCAGGCGCCGGCAACGGGCTTCTCGTTCAGATAGCTCGTGACTTTTCCGGAGGGGGCATCGGCCCGCCACACGCCCACGCGTTCGGCGGCATCGGAGAGTTCCGCGTAGTAGCGGCCCGGCGCGAGCGGCGCGAAGTCGAGGCGCAGGGTGGCGTTGTCGTTGAAGTCGACGAACCGCTTGCGGGCGAGGGGCGGCGTTCGGCGCGAGGCGGCGGGCGAACCCTGCCAGCGGTAGAGCGAGAGCGTGAACGCGCCGATGTTGTTGCTGTAGCTGGGGCAGTTGAACTGTACGCTGCGAAACGCCTCCTCTACGGTGAAGGCCGTGCCGGCCGTCGCCTGCGGTGCGATTTCAACGTCTTTGTGGCTCGTGCGCAGAAAGGCGCGCGCGAGCACGTCGTAGCCGGCCGTCGCCGCAGCCGGCCCCTTCGCGGAAACGAAGAGGGGGGCTGCGAGGGCGAGGAGGAGGAACGTACGCGGCATGGCGTTAGCTCTCGTAGACCACCTGGTAGCCGAGCTTCTTCGCGAGGTCTTCCACGCCCGCCTTGAAGTCGCCGAGGAAGGTCACGCGGTGCCAGCCCCACTTGTCCCAATGCTGATAGACGCGCTCGAAATCGCCCAGCACTTCGGTGACGATCTTCGTGCGGCAGGCGCGGTCGTCGGGGTCGTTGCCGATCGTGCGGCCCATCTGCACGATGATGCTGCCGTTGTTTTCCGAGAAGTTGAACTCGACGGTGGTCGTGGGATAGTTGAGGGGGGCGAGCGAATAGATCGAGGCGCCGCCGCGGTCCTCGGAGTGGGTGAGGATGTCGAAGGGGCTTGTGGCTTTCTTCGTACCGAGGAACTTGCGCGTCGCCACGCAATGCGCGAACACCATCGCCCGGCGCGAGGAATCGATCACGGGGTCGGAGATATAGCCGATGCGGCCCTGCGTCATCGCGCCGAACACCATCATCGCAACGGTGGAGCGGATGTCGTTCTCGCACGTGCCGAGAAGGCCCGCGTCCTGGAGTTCCATGAAGCCGAGGCACGGATAGGCCGTGAGCGTGCCGTTGTAGCAGCCGGGAATGCAGGCGATGGAGATCGCCTCGGCGCCGTGCGTCTTCAGGAGGTCGCACATGCCGCGGTGGAGTTTCGCCGCATCGAGGAGCGCCTGGTCGGTCACGTCCTTGGCGATCTTGCGTGCGGTGCGTTTCCATTCCGCCACCTGCTTCTGCGCGATGTCGTCGGGAATCTTCTTCCATGCGGCGTTCACTTCGGCGAAGGAAACGTCTTCCACGACGATGCCGAAGTCGTGGAGGATCTTTGCCTTGTCCTTCGCGTTGAAGCCGGGCACGGAGAGGATCTTCTTGCCCTTGACGGCGGCGAGCGTCTCTTCGGGCGTGAGGCAGTCGAGCGGGCCCTCGCAGGGCTTGACGCCGCTTTCCTTCGGCGTGTGGGCGAGGCGGTAGGCGGTCGCGGCCTTCACGAAGTCCGCCCCGGTGCCGGTTTTCAGAAGCTCGAACGCGCGCGCCGCGCCGATCGTGTCGTTGAAGTCGAGCGACGACATGAACGCGTAGTTGGGCTGCTTGCGGCGGAGCAGCGCGGCGTTGTACACGTCGAAGCCGCCGATGCCGGAGTAGGGGAAGGAACAGAAGAGAAGGGGCTTTTTCGTCGCGGCGAAGGGCTGGAGGCCTTTTGGCCAGCTGTTCATCTGGATGACCATGTAGCCGGCGATGTCGCCGCGCCTGGCGTCGTCATCGAGAATCGGCTTCGCCGTCTTGTCGTCCTGCGCCATGCCGGGGATGAACTCCACGCCCTTGATGGCGGCGTTGAGCGCATCGGTGATGTTCTTCATGAGGGGCTTGAAGTCGAAGCCCACGTTCGGCCACGTCTTGCGCACCTGTACTTCGTCCCAGATCGAAAAGACGAGGCGCACCTTGACGGCGTCGGCCTTGCAGGGAATCGCCCCCGCCGGTGTGGGCTTCGGCCCCACGGCGAGAAACGCCTCGAAGTCGTGGCGGCGCGCCGCGATACCCGAGAGGGCCGCCGTGCTCAGAAGCCCGTAGATGAAGTCTTTACGACCGCACATTTCACAATTCATGGTCAACCTTTCTAGAGTGGATGAAACGGAGAGATAAAAGATGGTGCCATTATATCATAAGTCGAAGGGCTTGGGAAAGTTGTTATATTAAAGTCGCGATCTCGATTGCCGTTACCGGGATATTGATTGGACGAGAATCAATCGGCTGGCCGATTGAGGGCGGCTCATTTTTTTTCCAGAATCCAGCTTGACCTCGGTCTTCGCGTTGTGTTACAATAGTCGCGTGCTTACGAAAAGGGGCGTCGGGTGGCGCCTTGAAGAATCATTTGAAACGAAAGGAGATTACGATGGACTCTGCCGTCTTCTTATTGGCCCTTCTGCTGATCGGTGGCATCCTTGCGATGCCGATCATGCTCATCTGTTCCGTGGGGCGCCTTCGGCACCTGCGGGAGGAAGTGTTTGAACTGAAGGTGTTGCTTTTGAATCTTCAAAATCAGATGCGCCGTATCGTACAGAGGGCCGATACTTCTAGCGTTGAACCCATTGAAACGCCGAAGGCCGAACCTGTGGCCGAGAAAACTTTCGAGGAGAAGGCGGTAGAGGAGGGACCTGTAGAGGAGGAACCCGTGGTGGAGAAGCCCGTGGTGGAGGAACCCGTGGTGGAGAAGAACCCTGTTCCTGAACAGGAGAGGCAAGTCCAAGACTCCTGCACCGGCGGATGCGCGGAAGCGCGTCCTTCCCCAGAGGACGAAATTGGCATGGAGGCCGGCAAGTTGGGAGGATCGCGCTTCTGCGCGGCCGAGGTTCTGCCGGAATCTCAGGAGAAGGTCGCCCACGCGATTCCCGAATCCGGTGAGCGCGATGAGGGCGACGCGGCGGCGTATGCCCTCATGGACAAGTTGGCCGATTGGCTCTGCGTGCGCGGCGCGTTTGCGCCGAAGGGCGTTTCGCGGGAATTCGCGGTGGCCACGCATTGGCTGGTGCGCGTGGGGTTGATGCTGCTCGTGGGCAGTATCATCTATTTTGTGAAGCTTTCCATCGACAACGGCTGGATGGGGCCGACGGCGCGCGTGGCGGGTACGGTGTTCTGGGGCGCCGTGGGCGTTGCAGGGGGCGTGGCGCTCGTGAAGCGCACGCAATACGGATTGATCGGCCATGCCGTGGCGGCCTTGGGCATTGTCGCGCTCTATGTGGGGTTCGGGCTTGGGCATCGGTATTTCGATCCGCCCGTGATCGCGTCCGCCGGGGCGGCCTTCGCGGCGCTTGTCGGGGTGACGGTGACGGCGGCGTTCGTCTCGATCGTCCTGCCCTCTTCGACCATTGCCGTGATGAGCCTTGTGGGCGGTTATCTCGTTCCGGTGATTGCGGGGCATGATACGGGTGATCCATTGCTCCTCGCGTGCTATCTTGCGATGTTGAATGGAGGGGCGTTGGTCGTCGCCCAGATGCGGAAGTGGAGCGCTCTCAACCTCCTCGCCGCGATCTTCGCCTATGTGGTGGCGGGGGCCTGGTGCGCGATGCATGACGGGGCCGCGGATGGGGCGGTGCTGACGCTGTTCGCGTTTTTGTCGATCATGCATGCCCTCTATCTCTTCTCGAGTGTTTGGATGGCGAAGAGCATGAGCCCGGCGGGGCGCACGATGAGCTGGTGCGGCTTTGTATTCAACGCGATCGGCTACCTCTCGTGGCTGGGCTTCTATTTCCGCCCGGCCTTTCGCGAGAGCGTGACGGGGCTCATCTTCCTTGGCGTGGTGGCGGGCTATCTCTTCCTGGCGCGGGAAGCACGGCGGCGGAATTGGCTTGATCAAACGTCGGTGACGTTGATTCTCTTTTTTGCGCTGGTCTTCCTTGCCCTGGCGCCGCTTCTCCTTTTTGCGCGTCCGTGGTGTGCGGTCTCCTGGGCGCTCATTGCACTGGCAACGGCGGAGGCCAGGGCCAAGACGGGTGAACTGATTCTTTCGGCGCTGGCGAAACTCCTCCTCCTGGTCGCCGCCATCGGCATGGTCGTCTTCGGGATCGACGCCTACTGCGCGACGTTCCCGGAGCCGTACGTCCCGGCCGTGTTTCTGCGCGTTCTGCGCCTTTGGACCGTTCCCGTGGCGGCGGCGGTGATGGCGCGCCGGATCGGTGGCCTGCGGCTCATGGTGGGCGCGGCCGTTGTGGAGTTCCTCTTCCTCACGGGCGAAGCGCATCTCTTCGGTAGCGCCTACCTGCCGCAGCTCCATGGCGGCACGATCACGCTCGCTTGGCTCCTCGTCGCCTCGGGGTGCCTCTGGTTCGGCATTCTCCGCCAGCATGCAAAACTCCGCTTTACGGGGCTTGCTCTTCTCGGCGTTTCTGTGGTAAAATTACTTCTCCTCGATACCGCGCATCTGGCAACGCCGGCGCGTGTGGGCGTGTTCGCCGCAACGGGCGTGCTGCTCATCGCGGGAGCCTTCCTCTATCTCAAATTCAAGGAGAGTTTCAATCGTCATGAATAGATTTGCGATCGTTTCGGTTCTGACCGCGCTTATCCTCCACGCAGTGGAAGGCGCTTGGCCGATTTCGGTAACCGTGACGGAACGCGGCGCGGTGACGGTGGAAATTCCACCCGTCATCCGCGCGGCGACGCACCGCCAGGAGGAAGGGGCCTTTGCAGACGAGTTGCGGATTTTGAACAGCAAGGGCGAATACGTGCCGTATGTGCTGCGGCCTTGTCAGATCCGCCAGACGGACCGTCGGAACGGGGGGCACTCCTGGTGGACGTCTGCGCCGGCTTTTCCCGTGCGGGTGGCGTGCCGGCGGACGGAGGAGGCGAATCCTTCGACCACGATCTTGACCTTCAACGCCTGTCACGTGCCGGCGATGGGGCTTGCAACCTCCTTTCCCGATACCAACTTCTCACGTCGAATCCGTGTGGAACGGTTGACGAATGGCCGGTGGCGCGAGTTTGCGCGTGGACAGATTAAGGTATTGGACCTGCCGGGGCAATCTGTTTACCGTCAGGAACTTCATTGGCCGGTCTCCGAACAGGCGGGCTTGTGCCGGCTCGTCATCGACAACGGGGATAGCCCCCCGTTGAAGGGCGACGAGACGAAACTCCTTCGGCTCCTCGTTCGTCCGGAAGAAGTGGTCTTCCTCGCCGAACCGGACGAGCGCTATTCGCTCGATTTCGTCAAAGACGCCCGTCGCCCGCGATACGACGAGGCGCTCGCCTCCTATCTCAATGAGAACCGTGAAACGCTCCTGGGGCATTTGGAGGTTGATCCCTCCCTCGTTGCGGCAGGGTTGACGCGTCGTGCCGAAGGGCATGGTGCGCCGCTTCCTGGCCTCCTCGCCTGGCTCGCCGCCAACGGCATGAAACTCGCTACCTGCCTCGCGTTCCTCATCCTCCTCGGCGTCTGCCTCTCGCTCTTCCGGCCGGGCACCAAGCGCCAGAAACCGGCTACCAAGCACCAGGAACCGGACGCCAAGCTCTAGGCACCAACTACCAAGTACCAAGCACCAGGCACCTCTGAATAACTGATTTCCACTGACAAGCAAATAGAGAGTCGAAAATGAACGCAGTTTTCTTTGATTTGGATGGATCGCTGTTCGATACGAAGGCGGATTTGGCGGCGACGGTGAATCACACGCGTCGCGATTTGGGTTTGGCGGAGAAGGCCGAGGAGGATGTGGTCGTCCATGTGGGGCAGGGGGCGCGTTATCTTCTCGAACAGGCGATTTCCGAATGTTTCGGCGACGGGGCAAGCGTGCCGCGTCCGTTTGAGGATCTGTGGGATCTCTTCCAAAGCCATTATGCCGAACATTGCTGCGAAAAGGTACAGCCCTATCCGGGTGTGCGCCGCACGCTCGATGATTTGCGCGACCGGGGCTGGCTCATGGGCATCAATACGAACAAGCCGAATTTTGCGGTGCGGGCCATTCTCGAAAAGTTCGGTCTGTTGCGCTATTTCGGCGATGCGATCGTGGCGGGGGGCGACGGCACTGCGCTCAAGCCGGACGCCCAGTCGCTCCGCGTCTGCGCCTCGCGCCTCAGGGGCCATCGCCTCTCGTCCCACGATTGGATGGTGGGCGATCATTGGACGGATATGGCCTGCGCCACGAACGCCGGCGTGAAGGGCGCGTTCTGCACCTTCGGCTTCGGCCATCTCCGCGACGCGCGCTACACGATTAAAATCAATCGTTTCGAAGAACTGCTCCGCTACATGAAAGCGGATGAATAGGTGCTTGGTGCCTACTTCTTCACGGGCTGCAGGATCCAGCGTTTGTTGTACCAGAACCATTGGCCGGGGGTTTTCAGGATGGCGGCGTTGAGGAGGCGGAGGGCCTCTTCGGTGAGGCGATGGGCCTCGGCTTTACGATCCTTTGCGGTGGGGTCGGGATGGAGGACCTTGAGGACTTCGGCCGTGTGGAGGCCGTTTTCACGGCGCATGATCGCAACGATGATCGGGGCGCCGGTCGCCACCGCGAAGAGCGCTCCGCCGTGGGAGACGTTGGCTGTACCATTGAGGAAGGGCACTTCGACGTCGCGCGTGGGCACGCGCAGATCGGGCAGAATCGCGAAACCGCGACCGGCCTTGAGGATGCCGAGGATGGTGCGCATCACGTCGGCGCTGCCGCGTTCCACGACGTCGATGCTGCCGTACTGGCGTTTCATCCAGGCGTCCACATAAGGATTGCGCTGGCGTGCGGCGATCGCGGAAAGGGGAAGGCCGAACTGCGCCATCGCCCAGGCGGCCATGTACCAGTTACCGCTGTGCGGCACCATGATAACGGCCCCGCGGCCTTCGGCAAGGACGCCGCGCAAGAGGTCCGCCGCAGATGAGACGTCCTTCACGTGCCGTTCGATCCAGGCCTTCGTGAGGCGCGGCGCGCGAATCATCTCGATGGCGTTCATGAGAACGTTCGCGAGCGATTCCTTCGCGATGGCGAGCGCTTCGGCGTGCGTTTTTTCGGGGAAACACGATTGGATACGTTCGAGCGTGCGGCGCTTCTGGAAGCCGCAGGTGACGGCAAGCGCGGCCATCCCGCGCGCGAAGGTGCAGGCGAGGGCGTAGGGAACGGCGTTCACGAGGCCGCAGGCCGTACGCAGAGCCGCGTATTCGAGCCTGTGGCGGAAAGGGGATTTGGGCGCGGACATTTAGCGGGGGAGCGAACGGAGTTTCGTCATGGCGTCCTGAAGGGCGCCGTTATAGGCCGTACGCTGGGCATCTTCCATATCCGTCATTTCAACGCCGGGCTTGTTGACCGTGCGCGGCGGCGGATTGAACGACGGCGCGCGGAAGGCGTTGAAGCCGAAAAGGATGTGGAGCACGATGTCGCCGTTGGGGCCATGGGCCTTGCCCGTACCAACGAGCGCGTAGCCGGTCGTCTTCCCCGCAGCGTCCTTCCCCTCGAAAATCGGGAAGCGGTCCTTCGTGAGCGCCGTTGCGGTGGTGGAGCCCTTGGGCAGAACCGTGAGCGCCTCCTTGGGCTCGGCGGGATTGAAGAGGAGCGTACCTTCCGGATTTGCGGCGGGCTTCTTCACGGCGGGCGTTGCGGGCTTCTTGCCGTTCAGGCGGCTGACGCACGCGGCGGCGTTCGCAATCGCGTCGCACACGGCGCGCGAAGTGATCGTGGCGCCCGTGATGGCGTCGATTTCACCGCCGTCCTTTTTGACGGCGAGCGACGGCGCGGCCTTGCCGGCGAACTGTTTCGAGAAGTCGGCATCGCCGAGCTTCGCGCCGAGGCCGGGCGTTTCGTTCGCAACGAGCACCTGATAGGAGAACACCTTGAGGTCGGCATCGAGGCCTACCATGAGGCGGATTGTACCGCCGTAGCCGTTGGCGCTTTCGCCCGGCACGGCGTAGCCGACGATTTTCTGGCGCGCGTCGTCAGCATAGGCAACGAGGATCGTCACCTCCTTGTTGCCGGGATCGGGCCGCGCGTCGAGCGCCTTGACGTTCTTGGGCAACACGGCCTTTGCGGCGTTGTTGGACTTGAGCGTGGCGAGGTTCTCGATGCGGGCCTTCGTGATGTCGTTCACCACGGCAAGCACGCCTGCGCAGACGGCCGAGATGATGGTGAGGGAAAGAACGAGATGGAGGATCTTTTTCATTTACTGGCTCCGAACGGCTTCGGTTGGGTGAAACGGGAAATGAGCGGGGTGAAGGCGTTCATGATGAGAATCGCGAAGGAAACACCTTCGGGGAAGGCCCCGTAGAGACGGATGAGCATCGTCAGAAGGCCGCACCCGCACCCGAAGACGAGCTTGCCCTTGTTCGTGATCGGGGAGGTCACGTAGTCCGTCGCCATGAAGCAGGCGCCGAGGATCGCGCCGCCGCAGAACACATGGACTTCCGCGAGCTTGAGCGCGTTCAGGTTCATGCCGTAGCGGAAGAACGCGAAGGCGACGATCGTGCCGAGGAAGGCAACGGGGATGTGCCAGGAGATCACGCGGCGGAAGATCAGGTAGGCGGCACCCACGAGAAGGGCGAGCGCGCTCACTTCGCCGAGACAGCCGTTGATGTTGCCGATGAAGGCGGACTGGATGAAACCGCCGTTCGCGAAGTCGAGCACCTTGTCGGCGGCGGGCATCTTATCCCACGCTGCGGTCGCGAAGGTCTTCAAGTAGGAAAGGGGCGTTGCGGTGGTCGTTGCGTCCGTAAGGTGCCCGGCGGCGACTTTCCATGCGGACGAGCTCCACGCGGTCATCGCCTCGGAGAACGAAACGAGCATGAACGCGCGCGCTGCGAGCGCCGGGTTGAAGGGATTGTAGCCGAGGCCGCCGAACACCTGCTTCGCCACGGCGATTGCAAAGACGCCGCCCACGGCCGCCATCCAAAGCGGGAGGGTGGGGGGCAGGTTGAGCGCGAGCAGGAGGCCCGTCAGCGCCGCCGAAAGGTCGCCGATCGTGTTGTCGCGTTTCATCGCGATGCGGCAGGCGCCTTCCGTTGCGAGGCAGGCCGCGATGCAGGTGCCCATCACTAGAAGCGCGCGCAGGCCGAAGAAGTAGACGCTACAGCACGCGGCGGGCAATAGGGCGATGATGACGTCGAGCATGATGCCGCTCACGGACGATTTGGCATGCGCGTGCGGAGAACTCGAAATGATGTACATTTCTTGATTGGGTTGCTTAGGTAACATGGCGTTTCCTCATTGAATCGCAAATGATCGAAGGGGAACTCGAACTCCCCGCATCATTTTACATTTTACGTTTTACATTTTCCATTTGCAGCTGCGGCTTTCGCCTTTTCGGCGGCGATGCGGGCACGGATGGAGTTCTTGGCCCGGCGGCAGAGCGAGGTGATCGAGCGATAGGAGGGGCAGTTGAAGGTACAGGCACCGCATTCGATGCAGTTCATCACGCCGAGCGCCTCGGCCTGGCGAATGTCGTCTGCTTCCGTGGCGCGCGAAATGCCGGCGGGATTCAGCAGCATCGGGCACGCCGCGAGGCAGCGCCCGCAATTGATGCAGGGGTGCGAATTGTATTGGAACACCCTCTTGCCCGTGAGGAAGAGCAGCCCGGAGGTCGTTTTCGTTGTGGCGATGCGCAGGTCGGATACGGTAAAGCCCATCATCGTACCGCCGCTGATGACCTTGCGCACGCCCGGCTTCTCGCCGCCGCAGAAGGCGGCGAGGTCGGCGTAGGTGGTGCCGGTGGGCGCGAGAACGTTCTTCGGCTCCACGATGCCGTCGCCCGAAACGGTGGTCACGCGCGCCGTGAGCGGGAGGCCGCCCGCGACGGCGTCCGCAAGCGCGGCGACCGTCCCCACGTTCTCCACAACGCAGCCCACGGAAATCGGCAGGGCGCCCGGCGGCACGAGCCGGCCCACGGTCGCGTAGATCTGGTGCTTTTCCGAACCCTGCGGATAGAGAACCGGCAGCACCACGATCTCGACGTTGCCTTCGATATCGGCAAACGCCTTCTCAAGGGCGGCAATCGCTTCGGGCTTGTTCGCCTCGACGGCGATGCGCACGGCGGGGCCGGCCAGGATCTTTCGCATGATCTCCACGCCCGTGCGGATCTTCTCGGCCTGCTCGAGCATGATGCGGTAGTCGGCCGTGAGGTAGGGCTCGCATTCGGCGCCGTTCAGGATCAGGTATTCGCAATGCTTGTCAGGGGGCGGCGAGAGCTTGACCGAAGTGGGGAACCCGGCTCCGCCCATGCCGCAAATGCCGGCATCGGCAATGCGGGCAAGCAGCTCTTCCTTCGTGGCCGTCTTCCAGTCGAGCGGCGGAAGGGTGAGGGAGGGCGTGGCGGCTTGGTCGTCGTCCGTTTCAAGGATGACGGCGTCCGCCCAGCCGCCGGCGGCGCACTGGCGCGCCTCGACGGCCTTCACGGTTCCGGCGGCCGAGGCAAGCACGTTCACGGAAATGAACCCGTTGCGTTCGCCGATCAGCTGGCCTTTGGCCACGTGGTCGCCCGCTTTCACGATGCATTTCGCGGGCGCGCCGAGGTGCTGGCTCATCGAAAGGACGAGCGTCTTCGGGAGCGGCAGCGCCGTAATCGGCTTCTCGCGCGCGAGTTCCTTGTTGTAGTCGGGATGGACGCCGCCGTGGAATTTAAAAGAGCTTTTAACGGTTTTCATGTTAGATTCCGGTTTCGAAGTGGGCGTCTTCCTTGATGCACTTGCGCGGGCACTTGGTCACGAGCACGGCATCGGTAGGCGGATTATCGTAATTGACCTTGGCGAGGAAACGGTCGAAGGTGAAGTGGCCGGCTTCCTTGCCGCCGGAATGCTTTTCGCAGAGGTGGCAGCCCATGCAGCCGACGCCGCACACCTTGATGACATCCGGCCCGCGCAGCGGATTGTTGCAGAGCACGTGGAGCGTCGCCTTCGCCGGCACGAGTTCGATGAGCTTGCGGGGGCACACGGAAACGCACTTGCCGCACCCGATGCAGAGGCGCTTGTCAACCACCGCGAGGCCGTCTTCGATATGAATCGCACTCTTCGGGCATACGTGCGCGCAGGCGCCGTAGCCAAGACAGCCGTAGCGGCAGCCCTTGTCGCCGCCCGCCGTGGCTGCCGCCGAGGCGCAGTCCGCAAGGCCGTTGTAGTCGCCCACGCGAATCGCCTCATGCCGCGTGCCGCCGCATTTGACGAGCGCCACGCGCTTCTCGGTGGCGGTTGCCGCTACTCCGAGAATCTTCGCGAGTTCGTCGGCCACCTTGTCGTCCGCCGCCGTGCAGGCGCCCGGCGCCGCCGTGCCCGCAACGAGCGCATGCGCATAGTCGCCGCATCCGGCGAACCCGCAGCCGCCGCAGTTGGCGCCCGGCAGGGCCGCCGTCAGAAGGCCGATGCGCGGGTCTTCCTTGACGGCAAGGTATTTATCGGCAATGGCGAGCGCGGCGGCGGCTATGGCACCGAGCGCGGCAATCACGAGGATGGCGATTAAGATTGGTGACATGGTGTTTTGTTCCTGAAGTTGAGAAGTTGAAGGGTTGAGGGAAAGCTTGGCCTACTCACATGCCCGCACGGCCTTTCCCGCATTCCGTTTCCCGTTTTCCGTTTTACATTCTACATTCTACACTCTACATTCGATCAGTACGGCATTTTCACAAGCCCCGAGAAGCCCATGAAGGCCAACGACAGAAGACCCGCCGTGACGAGCGCGAGCGCTACGCCCCGGAAGCAGCGGGGCGGATCGGCGAGCGCGAGCTTCTCGCGGATGCCGGAGAAGATCACGAGCGCGAACCCGAAGCCGAGTGCGGCGGCGAAGGAGAAGAGCACGCTCTCGAAGAAGGGCGTACCGTTTTTGCAGTTCAGCTCCGCAACGCCCAACACCGCGCAGTTCGTGGTGATGAGCGGCAGGAAGATGCCGAGCGCGGCATGAAGGGGCGGCATGAAGCGCTTCATCGCGATGTCGATGAACTGCACGAGCGCCGCGATGACGAGAATGAACGCGAGCGTATGGATGTACCCCAGCCCATACGGCGCAAGCAGAAAGTGATCGATCAGCCAGGTCACGGCCGCCGCGATGGTCATCACGAAGACGACGGCGCCGGACATGCCAAGGGCCGTCTCGGTTTTCTTCGAGACGCCCAGAAACGGGCAGCAGCCCAAAAAGCGGTTGAGAACGAAATTGTTCACCAGAACCGCACCGACGATAATGATAAGGTAACGCATGTTGAATATTGTATCACAAAATGGAGGGTAAGCGGTATATCTTTTTTTTAACGGAAAAACAGGAGATGAAAATGGAAATAAAAACCAAAATTGGATTCGATTGGTTTTAAGTTTGTCTCGCATTGGCGTGCGGGGTGTGCTAAAATAATGCTCTTGACAACCGAAAAGGGCGTCGTTTTATGAAAAAGATCTTTCGTTTTGTAGCCGATCATCCGAAACTCGCGCTGCTGGCCGTTTTGCTGGCGGCGGGCGCGGGCTGGCGGGTGCTCTCGGGTTTGCCGGTGGACGTGTTCCCCGATATCTCCGTGCCGCGCGTGACGATTCAAACCGAAGCGGGCGGCCTCACGGCCGAAGAGGTCGAGCGCCTCGTTACGATTCCGATTGAAACCGCGATGAACGGCATTCCGGGCGTATCCACGATCCGGTCGAGTTCCGGCGGCGGCCTCTCGTTCGTGTGGGTGGATTTCGATTGGAACGTCGATCTCGCCCGTGCGCGTTTCGACGTCTTCGAGCGTCTCGCCCGCGTGCGCGAAACGCTGCCCGCCGAGGCGGATGCCGAACTCGCCCCCGTCGTTTCGGTGACGGGCGAGATCATGCTTGTTGCGCTCACGGCGCGCGAGGGCGGCGCCTCGCCCCTTGAATTACGCGAGCTTGCCGAATACGACCTTCGTGCGCGCCTCCTAGGCATCCCCGGCATCGGCGAAGTGGCGGTGATCGGCGGGCGCCTTCCCGAATACCGCGTGGCGGTGGACCCGCGCCGCCTTGCCGAACACGGCCTTGGCGTGAACGAGGTGATCGAGGCGGCGCGCGATACGCGCACCGCGCTGAGCGCCGGCTACCTCGCCCATGTGGGCGGCGATGAAGTGCCGCTAAGGCAGATCGCCCGCGCCGAGACGTGCGCGGCCCTGCAGGCGGCCGCGCTGCCGCTTACGGGGGGCGGCGCCTTGCGGCTGGGGGAAGTCGCGGATGTTTCGCTTGCGGGGGCCCCGCGCCGCGGAAGCGCGTCCTTCGGCGGATGCGAGGCGGTGGTTCTTTCAGTCCAGAAAGTGCCGGGCGGCAACACGCTCGAACTCACGCGCGCTCTTGATGCGGCGCTTGCCTCCTTTGGCGAAAGCGTGAAGGAGAAGGGCGTTGAGGTGCATGCGAACGCCTACCGGCAGGCGGACTTCATCAACGCGTCGATCCAGGGCGGCGGCGAAGTGGCGCGCGACGCGGTGATCGTGGTGGTCGTCGTTCTTCTCGTCACGCTCCTCGAACTCCGCACGCTTCTCGTGGTGCTCTGTTCGATGCCGCTCACGATTCTCCTCGGCCTTGCGCTCTTCCCGGCACTTGGCCTTGGCGTGAATGTGATGACGCTGGGCGGCTTCGCCGTGGCGGCGGGCGACATCGTGGATGCCGCGATCATCTTCACGGAAGTCATCCGCCGCAAGCTGAGCGAAAATGCCTCGCGCGCGCCAGGCGCGCGCGAGGCGCCGGCGGCGGTGATTGCCTCTGCTGCGGCGAGCGTCGCGCCGAGCGTCCTCTTTTCCACGGTCATCGTGGTCCTTGTCTTCGTGCCGCTCTTGATGCTTTCCGGCCTTGAAGGACGCTTCTTCCGCCCGCTCGGCCTTGCGTTCCTCGCCGTATTCGCGATGTCGCTTGTCTGTGCCTGGACCGTGGTGCCCGCGCTTGCGCGTCTCTTCCGCCTTGGCGGCGCCGCCGTAAAAGGGGGCGCCGCCGTAAAAGGGGGCGCCGCCGCGGAAGGGCTCGGCGTGCGGCTCATGAAGGCCGTCTACCGCCCGTTCCTCGCGCTCGCCCTGCGCTTCCCGAAACTCGTCGTATTCGCCGCCGTTGCGCTCGCCCTCGGCGCGGGCTGGGTGGCGAAGGATTTCGGTTCGAGCTTCCTGCCGCCGTTCCGCGAGGACGCCTACAACGTCGCCCTCTCGCTGCCGCCGGGCGCGTCGCTCGAAGAGACGGCGCGCGTCTCGGAGGCATGCGTGCCGGCGCTTGCGTCGATCCCCGGCGTCCTTTCGGTGACGCGCCGCACGGGACGCGCCGAGCGCGACCAGCATGCGGAACCGGTGTCGAGTTCCGAGTATGTGGTGCGCGTCGATTTGAAGGCCGACGGCGAAGCGGTGAAGGCCGCCATCCGCGCGAAGCTCGGCGGCCTCCCCGGCTGTTCGCTGCTCGTGGGCTATCCGATCGCCCACCGTATCGGCGCGGTCCTTTCCGGCACCGAGGCGGAACTCGCCGTCAATGTCTATGGCGAGGATGTGGCGGTGCTGCGCGAAACGGTGGCGCGGATGAAGACCGCGCTTGCGGCGATTCCGGAAGTTTCGGACGTGCGGGCCAACCGCGAGGTGAGCGTGCGCACGCTCCGCATCGACTACGATCTCGACGCCTTGCTCGAGGCGGGCCTCACGCTGCGCGAGGCCGGCGAACAGGTGGCATGCGCCTTCAACGGCGTGGAGGTGGGCGAGGTGCGCGACGGCATTCGCCGGCGCGCCGTGACGGTGCGCCTTGCGGGGAACGAGGACGCCTTCGACGCCGAAACGGTGAAGGGCCTCTTGCTCGCGGCCCGCAACGGGCGGCGCGTGCGGCTTGACGACGTGGCGCGCGTCGTCCCCGAAGAAGCGCCGAATCTGATGCTGCGCGAAGGGGGGCGCCGCAAGGCGCTCATCTCCTGCAATGCGGCCGCGGGCGTGGATACGGGCGCGCTCGTTGAGACGTTGCGCGCGAAGCTCGGGCCGATTGCCGCGGCCACGGGCTCGACGGTGGAATTCGGCGGCAGCCAGGCGGCGCGCGAACGGGCGGCCAAGCGCCTGGCGGCGCTCGGCATGGGGCTCATCGTCGTCGTCTTCATTCTCCTCGTGGTGGCGCTCAGGTCCGTGAAAGCCGCGCTCCTCGCTCTCGTCAACGTGCCGCTCGGGCTCGTGGGCGGCGTTGCGGCGGTTGCGCTTGCCGATCCCGTCCTTTCCGTTTCCTCGCTCGTCGGCTTCGTGACGGTGATCGGGTTCGTGCTCCGCAACGGCCTCCTCCTCCTCAACTGCTACCAAAGCCGCCTCGACGCGGGCGAAGATGTTGAAGCGGCCCTGCGGGCGGGTTCGCTCGAGCGCATGCCGCCCATCGTGATGACCTCGCTCACGACGGTGTTCGGCCTCGTGCCGATCATCCTTTCCGGCACGAAGCCGGGCGGCGAACTTCTTGCGCCGCTTGCGGTGGTGCAGTTCGGCGGGCTTTTGGGCGCGACGGTGCTGAACCTCGTCGTGATGCCGGCGGCGGCGAAGGTGTTCGGAATCGCGAAGCGGGCGGGGGAGACGCCGCGCGCGCAGGTGAACGCGTTCGTGCTCGTACCGCTTCTCGGGGGCCTTCTCCTCGGCACGGGATGCCGCACGCACGAGGTGCGGGCGATCGACTGGACGCAGGAAGCCGTGCTGGGCGTTACGAACAAGGTGAACCTCGCGCGGCTTGAGGACGCCGTCACGCTCGCGCTCGTCGGGAATCCCGAATTGAACGCGCTTCGGCTCAAGCGGGCGAACGCCGTGCGCGCGGCACAGGCGGCAGGCTGGTGGGAGGATCCGGAGTTCGCGCTCGACCTCAACCGCATCGTCCAGTCGTCGGCCCATCCGTTCCTCATGGGCTCGTCGCTCGCGTTCACGCTCCCGCTCTCGGGCGTGCCCGCATCGACGGCGCGCGCCGCCGAACTCTACGCGGCGGCCGATGCGGCGGAGGTGCGTGCGGCGGAACACGACCTTGCCGTGAAGGTGCGCGAGACGGCGATCCGGCTTGCGGCCCAGCGCGAGCGCGTGGCGGTGCTCCGGGCCTATGACGAGGATCTGCGCATCCAGCGCGCGTTGGACGTTGCGGAGAAACTGCAGCAGGCGGGCGAATTCTCCGCAGGCGATGTGGCGATGGCCCGCCGGCGGCGGCATGAGTGGCTGCATCGGCTACGCGATGCCGAGCGCGAGGCGCTCGCCGAAGAGGCGGCGTTCGTACGTCTCCTCGGGCTCCTCCCGGGGGCGAAACTCGAATTGCCGCGCGCGGAACTCCACCATCACCGGCATGCGTTGCCGCAGGCGCAGGATCCGCTCGCGTTCGTCCATCATCCGCGCGTGGTGGCGGCCTGTGCGCGGCTTGAGGGCACGGAGGCCGCGCTCGAAACGGAAATCCGCCGCCAGTATCCCGACCTCAAGCTCGGCCCCGCCTACTCGCGCGAGGATGGGCTCGATCGCGCCGGCATCGCCCTCGGCATCACGCTCCCGCTTTGGAACCGCAACCGCGCCGGCATCGCCGAAGCCGAAGGCACGCGCGACGTCACGCGGCAGACGGCGATTGAAACATGGCGCGAGCTTGTGCGTTCGGCCGCGCTCGCACGGGCGAATCTCGCGAGCCTCCTCGACCACCCGCATGCGCCGCCCTCGGAGCGCGAGAAGGCCGAAAAACTCGCCGCGAACGGTGAATTGAACGTGCTCGACTATCTCGCCGTGCGCGAGGAAATCGCCACGCTCGACCTTGAAGAGGCCGAATGGCGGCGCGACGTGTGCCTCGCCTACGAGGCCGTGCGCGGGTGTGAAGAATTTGCGAAGTGAAGGAACGAACGATGAAACGGATTCTGATTTTGGCGATGGTTCTCTCGTGTGGCGTACTCGTTGCCGCAGATCGCGCGGCCGCAGCGCCGGCCGTCCACGGCGAACACCATCACGACCACGATGAACATGATCATGACCACCACCATCATCACGCCAAGAGCGTGGAGGTGGCGCCGGCCTTGCAGCGGGCGATGGGGCTTGTGACCGTGAAGCCGCAGGCGCGGCGGATGCGTTCGACCGTTTCGTTCATGGGGCGCTTCGAACTGTCGCCCGATGCGCGGCGTACGGTTGCCTCGCCTGTTGCGGGGCGCCTCGCCTTGAGGGCGAAGCCGCTCGCGGCGGTCAAGAAGGGCGAGGTGCTCTTTACGGTCACGGCGCCGGATCTCGTGGCGCGGGCGCGCGAAATCGCGGTTCTCGAAAAGCGCCTTCAGGTCTATCGCGACCTCAAGACGGCGAACGCGCAGTTGGAGAGCGAGCTTGCCGTCAAGAAGGTGGAGCGGGAGGCGCGGCTTGCGAATGCCGAGGAAAAGGACGGCGTCGTCAGCGTGCGCGCGGCAGCGGATGGCGTGGTGGAGACGCTGGCCGCGCAGGATGGCGCCTGGGTGGAAACGGGTACGGCCGTAGTGGGGCTCGTGCGGCCGGAGGCGTTGCGCGTGAAGGCGCTTGTGGCCGCGTCCGACGCGGCGCGGCTGGCGGATTCTTTCGCCGTCGAGGTGCGGGGCGTCAGGGGGCGCCTCCGCATCGGCGTGGGCGGCGGCGAGACGGGGCTCGTGCCCGTCTACGCGCTCTTCGAGGGTACGGCGCCGAAAGCGGCGCGTGCGGGCGAGCGGGTGACGGTGGATTGCGTGGTGGATGAAACGGAGAAGCCGGTGAAGGCCGTGCCCTCGGCGTGTCTCGTCAAAATCGGCCTCCAGCCGACCGTCTTCGTGAAGGATGAACACGACCCCGATCGCTTTGTGGCCTGCCCCGTCACGCCCGGTCTCGTGGGCGGCGGGTGGACGGCCGTCACGGGTCTCCCCGACGACGATGACATCGAAATCGTGCGCGAGGGAGCCTACGAACTCAAGCTCGCCCTCGCCACAAGTGCGAAACCCGCCGGCCACTTCCATGCCGACGGTACTTTCCACGAGAGCGACGATTGACAGCGGGCCTCTTCGGAGTGTATAATGGGGGCGAACCTTGCACGAGGAGGAGACAATGATGATGACGGTGAAAACGATTTCTCTTTCTGCGGCTTTGATTGCCGTTGGAAGTGCGTGCGGTGCGGAACTAGTGGCGGAATCGTCGCTCGACCCGGCGCCGATGACGGCTGTTGCGCTTTATAAGAACGGGCTTGCCGTGGTCACGCGGCGCGTGACGCCGCAGACGAACGGTGTGGCGCGGGTGGATGGAGCGGCCGTGCCGGCCTACGGCACGTTCTGGTATACGGCCGATCAACCGCTTACGCTCCTGGCGGAGAAATGCGACGTCTTGCGCGCAACGGCGGGGAACGACTGGGCGCGCGATTTCGTGGGGCGCAAGGTGATGGTGTACTTCCGCTCGGTGGATCTCGGCGCCATCCTCGCCCGCGCAAAGCAGGAGGCCGGTATGAGCGTGCGCGCCTGTGCGGGCGGCGAGAAGGGGGCGATGGAGGTGTTTTCCGCGGAAGGGTGCGTGGTCGAAGAGAAGGCCTCGCCCAAGCCGGCGCGGGCGGAGCCGTATTACTGGTACAATCTCGCGAGGGAGGAGCAGCGTAAAGATCTCGTTCTCAAACTCTCGTCGGGTTCGATGCTGTTCGTGCCGGCCGAGCTGCTCGTGGCGGTGAAGGCCGAGGATGGGCTTGCGGGCGCCGTGGAGCCGCACGCGAACGTGTGGACGTTCTCGGGCACCGCGAGGCCCTTTGACATCGAGTATGTGACGGCCGGCGCGAGTTGGACGCCGTCCTATCGTCTGGAACTCGCGGGCGAGAAGGGGCGCGTCTCCATGACGGCCGAACTGCGAAACGAATTGATGGCGTGGAAGGACGTCGAGGTGTCGCTCGTCTCCGGCTTCCCGAATCTGACCTACGCGTCGGTGCCGTCGCTCCTCGGCGGTGCTGTTTCGTTCGACGCCTATCGCCGGGCGATCGAGGAGGCTGAATCGGGCGAACGCCGCTCGCGCAACGGGGCGATGTCGCAGGCGATGTCTAATTCGGTGATGTCTAATTTGTCTTCTGATACCCCCTTGGGCGCTCTCCTTGACGTAGCAGCGGAGGCGGCGCGCGAAACGGGGGCGGGAGCGGATATCCACTATCGCCCCGTCGGAAAGGTGACGCTCGGGAAGGACGAGACGCTCCGTCTGCCGCTCGGAACGGGCGAGGTTGCGGCGCGGCGGCTCGTGGACTGGGATGTGGACGATTTGCACGACCAATACGGACGCCGTGTCGACCGCAGAGAAAAAAAGAAGACCTCTGAACTTTGGGATGCGGTGAAGTTCGCCAATCCTTTCAAGTTCCCGTTGACGACGGCGCCTGTGGTGGTGACGGAAGAAGGGCGCATCTTGGGGCAGGCGCAGGTGACCTGGACGAATCCCGGCGACGACGCGCTCGTGAAAATCACGAAGGCACTGTCCGTGAAGGGACGCTACGAGGAGAATGAAAACGGGAAGCCGTCCTTCAAGCCCGGTGAAGATGTTTACAGGACTTACCGGGGCACTCAATATCGCAAGAGAGCGGTGACGGGCACGTTCTGTGTGCAGAACTTCCGTTCAACGCCGGTGACGGTGGTGCTGAAAAAGCGGATTTCCGGCGAAATCGTGGAAACCTCGCTCGCGCCCCGGAAAACGCGCGTGCTCCCGCCCGTCGATTTCAACTTGAATCCCCTACGCGATCTCACCTGGGAATTCGAGCTCAAGCCCGGCGAAAAGAAGGAAATCAAGCTCGACTACTGGTTGTGGGTGGGGTGAGGGGGAATGTAAAATGGAGAATGGAGAGTGTAAAGTGGAGAATGGAGAACGTAAAATGGAAAACGTAAAATGGTAGAATAGAAGAGGAAGGAAAAGAGGAAAGATGAAAAAGACGATTTTTGTTTTGGTTTTGGCCCTGGGGTGCGGGGCTTGGGCGGGGCGCACGGAGGAGATTGCCGCGGCGGTCTCAAAGGGCGTGGCGTTTTTGAAAACGCAGCAGCAGGCGGACGGCCACTTCAGCGATGCGCAGATGCCGGCGTTGACGGCGTTGCCGCTGTGGGCGTTCGTGTGCGGCGGGGAGGGGCGGAGCGACGGCGCGAAGAAGGCGGCGGAGTTCGTGCTGAAAACGCAGCGGCCCGATGGCGGCTTCTACGTGCCGAAACCGGGGCGCGGCGGCTCGGGCCTCGGGAACTACAATACGAGCGTTTGTGTGAGCGCGCTCTTTGAAAGCGGTCTTGCGCCCACGAAGGCGATTCTCGATGCGCGCACCTACATCGCGGGCAGCCAGCTCACGGGCGACGATACGATGGCGGGCGGTTTCGGCTACGACCGTGCCTCGCGCCGGCGCTATGCGGATTTGTCGAACACGTCCTACGCGCTCGACGCGATGCGCCGCACTGAAGGCGTGGAGGATTTGCGCCCGAAAGGCGAGAAGCGCGCGGACCTCAACTGGGAGAAGGCGCTCGCGTTCGTGACGCGCCTTCAGGAGACGGAGGGCGAACGCGCCGGCGGCGCGGCCTACAACCAGCGTACGCCCCAGGCGGGCACGCAGACGAATGCGACCGGGCGCGTCCAGCTCAGGGCCTATGGCTCGATGAGCTACGCGGCGGTCCTTTCGATGTGCCACGCGAAACTCACGCGCAGCGATCCGCGCGTGAAGAGCGCGCTCGACTATTGCTCGAAGTTCTGGACGGTGGAGGAGAATCCGGGCATGGGCAACCAGGGCCTCTACTACTATTACGACATCCTCGCGCGCGCCCTCTCGGTGGTGGGCGTGCAGACGCTCGTCGAGCCCGATGGCCGCAAGGTCGATTGGAGGGGCGAGCTCGCGGCGAAGCTCGTGAAACTGCAGCGGCCCGACGGCAGCTGGGTGAACGACAACAACCGTTTTTGGGAGGGGGATCCAGTGCTCGCAACGGCGTTTGCCGTTCTCACGCTGTCGCTCTGCAAGTGAGGGCGTGCGGGGAATTTGGGTTGGCTTCTGTTCGATGGGGGAAATTTCAAACACCAATGAAGGAGGAGAAGAAAGATGATCAATCGTCGTGATTTTATCGGCGCGGGTGCGCTGGCCGCCGGAGGCATTTGTGCGGGATGTCTGAATTTGGGAGCCGAGAACGGCGTGCCCTCTATAACGGCACCGGTGGTGGTGGCGCGGAAGGCGAAGTTCCGCAAGCCGGGCGAGAAGATCCGCATGGGTTTTATCGGCTCGGGCGGGCGCGGCGGCGCGAACCTCAACGAGTTCTACAAGCTCGGCGAGCACATCGTCGCCTTGTGCGATGTGGATATCAACCACCTCAACGGCGCGGCGAAGCACGTGGCGCCGAAGTTCCCCAAGGTCCGTCGCTATCAGGACTGGCGGAAGATGCTCGACGAGGAGAAGGATCTCGATGCCGTCGTCGTGTCGATTCCGGACCACATGCACGCCATCTGCGCGATTGCGGCGATGGAACGCGGGTGCCACGTGTACGTGGAAAAGCCGCTCGTGCGCACATGGTGGGAGGCGGAACGTTTCCGCGAGGTGGCGAAGGCCTGCGGTGTCGTCACGCAGATGGGCAACAACGGCAACGGCACGAACGGCCAGCGCCGGAATGTGGAAGTGCTGCAGAGCGGCGTTTTGGGCGATATCGGCGAAATCCATGTCACGACGGATCGCCCGATCTGGCCGCAGGGCATCGAGCGGCCGGAGGGAAGCGACGTCGTGCCGGGCGCCCTCGACTGGAATCTCTGGCTCGGTGTCGCGCCGAAGCGCCCGTTCAAGCGTGATGTCTATCACAGCTTCAAGTGGCGCGGGTGGTTCGATTTCGGCACGGGCGCCTTGGGCGACATCGGCTGCCATGCGATGAGCTTCTTCTGGCGCGGCCTCGATCTGCGCGAGACGTTGAGCGTGGAGACGGTGAAGTCCACGAAGAAATGCGCCGAAACCTACGCGGCCGGCTCGATCGTGAAGCTCGTCGTGCGGAGCGCGCGTCAAGCCGCGCCGATTACGATCTACTGGTACGACGGCGCCACGAAGCCGGAAAACGGCACGGTGCCGGATGAAGCGACGAGTTTGCGTCTTTCGGGCGGCCGGCTCAAAACCTTCGGCGGTACGGCGATCGTCGGCTCGAAGGGCCAGTGGTGGAACGGTCTCGTGAAGATGGCGGGCGAAGAGAAGTTCGTGCGCATTCAGGATCATCCCGCCACGCGCGAAATTCAGCAGTCGATTCCGCGTATCGTCACGGTTGAAGGAACCTCGCAGCACCATCGCGAATTCGCGGATGCCGTGCGCGGCGGGGCGCGTCCGTTCTCGGACTACGACCACTCCGTGCCGCTCACGGAAATGGTCGTCTTGGGCTGCATTTCGCAGCGCGTGCCGGGTCGCCTTGAGTGGAACCAGGCCAAAGGGCGTTTTACAAACTCGGAAGCGGCGAACGCGCTCCTGAAGCCGCACCTCCGCCCGAGCTGGGAAATCGGCTAAGCCGACGCTGGAAGAGGAGGTCGCGGGACGCGACGACTTCTATCGTCTCGTGCGGACGTACGGAGCGCCACGGGAGGTTCTGCTCGGTTCCGTCAAGGGCCGTCTCCAGTCGTACGCCTATCGCACGCTCATTTCCGAGGAGATGCGCCGCCGCCGTCCACCCGACGACCCGGCCCTGCGCCATGCGGGCGAGTACCGCTATGAGCAGTGGCACGACGAGGTCTGGGAATTGCTCGGCTTCGAGCCGCCGCTCGACTTCCGTGACCTCTTCCGTGATCGAACCTTCCACAGCCTCGAGCGCATCCCCTGTGAAAACCTCCCCGAAGATTGAGTGAGGCGTGCGAGATGAGGCGGTTCTTACTTTTATGTTTACAAACTATGCGAGTGATTTGCCCAAGGGGGAAATTTGAGACAATCGCATGGGGACAGTCCCCGTTGGGGTTCTGAGTCTTTCACCACGGAGCACGCTGAAACCCGCTTCGCGGGACACGGAAGGCAGTTTGAAAAATCACCCTTCGGGCCCGATACTGGCAACTTACCCTCGCCAGAAGAAAGTGACAATCCGACGGGTCGTGATGAATTGATTTTACGCAGAGGAGGTCGGGCACAAGGCCGATGGGTGTGCGAAGCGAAGATTTCAAATCGCCTTCCGCGTCCGGCGGAGCCGGTTTTGAGTGTTTTCCGTGGTTAACTCCCCCCCCCCCCCAC
>JAZLJP010000028.1:0-13362 GCA_045617985.1 Kiritimatiellia bacterium | reverse complement strand
GACGGGGGCAGGCTGGCGATTTCGGCGAGGATTTCGGCGCGCGAACGGGCCGTTTCGGCAGGGTTGTTTTTCATAGACATATATTATAATATATGTGTATACGAAAGTAAAGCGAAAAATTGCGGCTGCGCGCATAAATTTATCGGTACACCCTTGTGAATGGGAAATAGTCGTTTGCGGTTGTACTATTCCCAAAAGAATGGTAGAATACAGCGCGAACCAAGGAGGAGAGAAGATCATGTGTAGTAAAACAAACGTAAATCAAAAGATCAAAGGGAAGCCGGATGCTGCTGTCCACGAAGAGGATTTTCCCATTTTGACTATCAAGAATTTTTCCTGTATCAAGTCACTGAGGGTTGAATTCAAGCGGATAGTTGTTTTCATTGGAGAGCAGGCGTCGGGGAAGAGTGTAACATGCAAGTTGTATTATTTCTTCACGCAGGCGCTGAAGAAGGTTGCGATTTCCTCTTTACAGGAGAATCTTGATGTTGAAGAATTCAAGAAGCGCTTGCTTCAAGAATTCTATTTGATTTTTCCGGAAACGGCATGGCGGAACGATACCTTTTCGATTGAATGGAGCTTTGGTACGAGACAGATGAATGTTTCGCACAATCGAGGGACCAAGCGTGTTAAGCTTGAGTTGTTTGATTATAATGATTGCTATGTAAAATCCTTTGATACGGTACGGCAATCTCACCAGGCCAAGGTCGATGATTTTGACTTTCGTTGGCGTATGCGAGAAGTTGTGCACGGGGCGTTTACTGCTAATTTTCAGAACTTACAAGTCGATTACATCCCGGCGGGGCGGTCTTTCTTCTCGACCATTCAAGATACTGTCTTTTCGTTGCTTTCGAATAATGTTGGAATTGATTACTTTCTGAAGGAGTTCGGACGGCAGTTGGAAAGTTTTAAGCACATGGAATATTTAGCGATTGGAGGTTGGGGGGGCTTTGAAAAACTCAGTGAGTCGATCATGCATGGGAAGTATCTGTATGATGGAAAAGAGCAGTGGCTTATTTCTGATGAAACTCACAAGGTACGTCTTGCTGATGCGTCATCCGGACAGCAGGAGGTGTTGCCTTTGCTGATGTTCCTTATGCGATTGGGATACCTTGCTCGCAATCGTGGGGGCGTGAGCAGGATTCTGATTGAGGAGCCCGAGGCGCATCTGTATCCAACTGCGCAGCAACGCATTATTGGCATGATCGCGGAGCATTTGAAGGCGAACAGGGAAATCGGAAGTATCATAACGACGCACAGTCCGTTTATCCTATGCTGTCTAAATAATGTCCTGAAAAAAACGGCCAATTTGCGCAACTCGGTTTCGGCGTATCATTTGCATGATGGAGTGGGTGACACAATCTATGATGAAGAGCTTGGGTTGATCAATGCCGAGAGGTTTGACGATATTTCCCTGGAGATTGCCAATGTCTAAAAAGGACAAAAGGTGTGTGCCGCATGTTGTAAGAACCAGTACGACATGTCCCCTCAAGGCGAATGGGCGTGAGTTTGTACTTGAGGTTTCGGGTGACCGAAAACCTGATAAGATTCACATTGATGGCGAGCCATATACGAAATTATTGAAGCGCCGCTGCGATTACGCGGTTGAAGTCTTTCGCGACGACCCCAAACGGGCATTCTTCTTTGTGGAGTTGAAGGGAGAGGATGTCTTGAAGGCCGCCGAACAGCTGGTTTATACTGCCGAACATCTTCGGGATTATCGCCATTTGATTGACTACAGATTATATGCGAACCGTTTCGCTTGTATCGTGGCGACGCACGGGATGATACCTGCGATTTCAACTCGTTATCAGGTATGCCAGGCACGGATGAAGAATTGCGGTTTTGCTGCCTTAAAATGTAAGACTAGGAAGATGCTGGTGAGGATGGATGCTGTTGGAAATGTCAAGTGGGGTTGAGCAATTCGATCAAGATTCAATGGTAAATTCTTGAATCACACGTGTTGAATATTCAATCGAATTGGGCGTATTGATGATACGCAGTATTTCATGTATTCGAGGAGGATGAAATGAATTACTGGAAGCTCGAATGTGTGTGGAGGCATGGGATGCCTGACTTCTATTCGCTGCTCAAGGAGAAGCGGATTGTGATCTGTGGTGACCACCCAATGGCAAAAGACGATTGGGTGCTGATTTGCCAAGGATATGATGCGGTTGCCTTGGCGAAGATCGGGGCGGCGCCGGTTCCGAGTACAGCGCGGGCCGATCTCTGGGCCGACTTCGAGAGACTACAGATAATTTACGACGAGTCGAATTTCGTGGCGGATATCGCAGAGTTCTACGAGTTGACGGAATCGGAACGTTTCCAGTATCAGCAACAGAAGAGAATTTGCCGGATTAACAATCCCGAGATTTGCGGGAAGATTGAACGCATTTTAACCGCGAGGGAGAGGTCTGTGGCGGATTCCGTTGATTATGGTTTGGCAATCCCTGAAAGCGATCAGGAATTTGTGATTCTGCCGGACAAGGCAAAGGTTCGGTTTGAGTCAACTGGACCGTTGATGAAGTATTTGGATGATGAGATTGCGGCGTGGGATGGCGTGGATTTCTCAATCCAACAAAAGTATAAATCCGTTAGAAACATATTAGGGAAGATTGTCAAGTCCCACACAGATGCAAGTTTGCCGAACGGTGCGCTGCATCAATTGCACCGTGAACTAAGTGCCGTTGTATTAGATTCTTCTAATAATACGATACGTTCGTGTGTTAATTCAAAATCGAAATTGGGGCAATTGTTGGCTTCCTATCACGAGGCGTGTAGGGGTGCTATGGATGTTTACGTCTATCGTAGTCAAGCATCTGCGGCGTTTTGTGTCGCAATGGGGTATCGTCAGGTTGATTCAGATGTTACTGCGACTTGGGCTTTGGGATTGGTGGATGCTGCCGTACGGCTTCGTAGTGGGGATGCATTGGCGAGCGACATCTCAGGTTATCGGAAAGAATTTGAGTCATTGGCAGCTCTCGGAGTGCAACAGCGGGCGGATTATGACGGACGTATTGCGGATTTTGAGGCGAAGAAAGCTGCGTTGGATGATTCGGCAAAAAAGTTTGAGCAAGATTATCAAGATCGAATAAAGACCCTTGAAGATACATATACGAAACTTTTGCAACTCAAGGGGCCGGCGGAATATTGGGATGCATTGGCGAAGTCGTATCGCAACCGTGGGTGGGGGTTTATGGGTATTGCGTTTTTGTCAGGTGCCGTAGTGTTTGGTTGGTTGATGGCATTGTTAATGGATGCAGAATGTTTGCCGTTGTTCGAGCACACTAAATTTGATGCGGCAGCAATACGCGGTAGTTTGATTTTTGTCGCCTTGATGTCTGTCGCGGGTTATTTGTTGCACCTCTTTACTCGTATTGCCATCAGCTCATTTCATCTCTCTCGTGATTATCGGGAGCGTTTTCAATTGACACGTGTGTATCTTGCCTTGATTAAGGATGGCGATATCGCAAACGATGAAAACACGCGGCAGATTGTCCTACAGTCAATCTTCAGTCGTTCCGACACGGGCTTGCTCAAGGGCGATCATGCATTGACAATGCCTGTCGCGTTGGGAGATGTTGGCAAGGGAAATGGGTGAGGTTTTGCAATTACCTCTGGGGTCTGTCCCCCTTTGATAAAGGAAAATGAAAGCAATGAAGAAAAGTGCAGTTGTTGTGGCTTTTACTGCCGCGTTTTGCGCTTCGGCGTTTGCAGTGACGTGCGAGACGGGCGCGGTGCTCACGCATCGGTGGAGTTTCAACGGAAATCTCGAGGATTCGGTCGGCGGCGCGACGGCGCAGAAGGTCGGCGAACGCGCGTTCAATCTCGGGCGGGGACTCGTGAAGGGCGGCGACGCGCTTACCTTTGAAGTGTGGGCCACGCCTCAGGTGAAGCCGAAGGACAACTGGCCGCGGATTTTCGACTGGTGCAGTGACAAGACGCATTCCCTCGCGGCCTGCTGGGCGAACAACTCGGGCAATGCCGAGGCGCGCGTGCAGATTACGCAGGACCGCATTCTCTTCAGCGACGACCGTTCACTGACGCCGACGGTTCCCGGCAAACCCTGCCATTTCGCGATCACCGTGCAGTCGGCGAAGGACGGTTCTTCGCGCGTCAAATGGTCGCGGCGCGACGTTGTGACGGGCGTGGTCGAGAAGGCGGGGGCGATTGACATCTCGGATTGGTCGCTCGCGAGTTTCATCGCCTCGATGGCCGGAAAGGACGACTTCTTCCTCGGCCATTCGCGCTGGAGCGCCGATACGGATGCGGTGGTCACATACGATGAAGTGCGTCTTTGGAATACGGCGCTCAGCGACGAACAGCTCACGGCGAACGTGAAGGCGGGTCCGGACCGTCTGCCCGCCACGGTGGAACAGGCGGCGGCGTTTGCCGGGGCGGCCAAGCCCATCCCGGCGTTCCTTTTCGGCCAGAACCTCGAGCATACGCGTGCCGCCATTCAGGGTGGGCTCTCCGCGCAGCTCGTCCGTAACCGCAAGTTCGCCGGCAAGCCCGACCGTAAGGGCGTGGCGATGCTCTGGGAGGCCTACGGCTCGAAGGCGTTCTATTCCCAGACGCAGAATCTCTCGTTCACGCGCCATGCGGCGCGGAGCGGGATGTGGCGCATAAATGAATGCGCCGCACAGATGATCGTGGGCCTCGACGAGGCGGGCGAAGCGGGCGTCTGCCAGCAGAAGATCGGCTTGCGGGGCGGCATCGGCCATACGTTCCGCGTGGTTGCGAGCACGATGAACGACGAAGACGTCACGCTCGTCCTGCGCGTGACGGCGGAGGGGAAGACGATCGCCGAGAAGGCGTTTCCGCTCCGCTCGAAGACGAAGCGCGACTGGAAGCGCCTCGCGTTCGACTTCACGCCGCCGACCAACACGTACGGCGAGATCTCCGTGGGCGTGAAGGGGCGGTACGCCATTGCCGTGGGCGTGGTCTCGCTGATGCCGGTGGACAACTTCCGCGGGATGCGCTCGGACGTGATCGACAACCTGCGCGACATCGGCGCTTCGGTGATCCGCTGGCCGGGCGGCAACTTCTCGGGCGAATACCGCTGGCGCGACGGGCTCATTGCCGATCGCGACGAACGCGCGCCGTTGCAAGCCTACACCGAAATCGAGCAGCAGCCGTACGGGCTCGGCTACGACATGAACGACATCGCGATGGACGACGTGATCGCGCTCTGCAAGCGCATCGGCGCAGAGCCGTTCTTCACGATCAATGCGGCATGGGAGAGGCCAAGCGATTCGGCGGACTGGGTGAAGGCCTGCAAAGGCCGCGTGAAGCTGTGGTCGCTCGGCAACGAGATGGGCTACGGGCACATGGAGGGCCCGCGCGGACCCGCCGCGTACACCGCCATGGTGCGCCCGCACGCCGAAGCGATGAAGAAGGTCGATCCGTCGATCCGCCTCTTCGCTTCCGGCACCTACCCTGGAAACGGACGCGAATGGATCGCGAAGAGCGCGCTGCCGCTTTCGCTCCTCGCGGCCGACATCTCCTACCATCGCTATGACATCTTCAACCAGACGGCCTACGACTACTCGTCGAGCGCAAGTACCGATGCGCTTTTTCGCCAGGCCTCGAATGCCGTCGATGCGGCGTTCGACTGTTTGCAGAATTTCCGCGCGATTCTGCCGCGCCAGATCTCGATCTCCTACGACGAGTGGAACCTCTGGTACACGTGGTACCGCGAGGAGGCGATCGTCGAGGGCCTCTACGCGGCAAAGTTCCTGAACGAGATGATGCGCGCGTGGGACCGCAACGGCGTGGGCATGGTGTGCTACTTCCAGCCCGTCAACGAACAGGCGATCACCGTGTCGCCCTTCGAGAGCCATCTCACGTCGCTCGGCGAGGCGATGCGCCTCATGAAGGGCCACGTAGGGGGCGTGCCGGCCGACTTGCACCAGATTCCGCGCGAGGCGTTCGTGACGGATGCGCCCGACGGCACGCGCTATCTCACGGCGTACAACTTCTCGACGAAGGAGACGAAGGCCTTCGCGCTTCCGCTCGGGGCGCGCCGGAATCTCGTTGCGTCCGAATTTCTCGTGCCGAACGGCCTCGTGAGCGGCTGCCGCTACCAGCGCCGCCCGGGCGATGCGCGGATTGAAAACGGGAAACTCGTCTTCTTCCTCCCGCCCGCCTCGCAGATGTCCGCGCGGGTGAAGTAAACGTGCGACTATGTGTCTATCTAGGTGATGATCTGAATGACCGCAGACATTCGCGGATTGAATGATGACCTTTGGGTGGAGATTGATAGACTCTAAAATTACCTCATAAAAGTGTATGAACTATGACAATATTCGCTCATGAAAATGTGTCAACCCTCTGAATATTCGCTCATGAAAATGTGTTTCTTGTTGATGTTGAATAGATAATATGCTATAATTCAACCATGAAAAATAAAAAACCACTAATTTTTCTTCGCCGAAAATTCATGGATGTACTTCAGCGGTGGAAGTCTCGTGATGATCGACTGCCGTTGATCGTCAAGGGGGCGAGACAGGTAGGAAAAACGGCTTGCATACGCGAGTTTTCAAAGAACCGTTATGCGTCGGTTGTTGAGATAAATTTTGCGATTCGTCCAGAATTCAAGGTAATTACGCAAGACGGATATGATGTTGCCAATCTTAAACGCAACATTTCGCTTGTTGACCCAAGTTTCAGGTTTATTGATGGAGCGACACTGATTTTCTTTGACGAGATACAGGATTTTCCAGAGATAGCAACCTCTTTCAAGTCATTTGCCGAGGATGGACGCTATGACGTCATCAGTAGTGGTTCGCTCCTTGGCATCCAATTGAAGCGAATCGAATCCATCAGTGTCGGATATCAGGAGTCTGAGACGATGTGGTCCATGGATTTTGAGGAATTCCTATGGGCTCAGGGATATTCGGAGAGTCAGCTTGACGAAGTCTACGGACGTCTCGTTTCCGTGTCCCCTTTTGGACGTGCGGCAATTCAGGCATTAGATCGTCGGTTTATTGATTACTGCGTGTTGGGGGGAATGCCGGAAGTCGAAGCGAATTACATCGTCAAGGGAACGTTCGAGGGGGTTCCGTCAATCCAGCGGAGAATCGTTGCGGATTACCGTTCAGATGTGCGAAAGTATGCAGAAGGGCTTGATCCGCAGCGCATCATCAGTGTGTTCGACAGCGTGCCGGCTCAACTTGCCAAGGAAAACAAGAAGTTCCAAATCGGAAAGGTGGTAAAGGGGGCTCGTTACAAGGACTACTGGGGGTGTGTCGAATGGCTCCAGGATGCGGGAATCGTCACCCTTTGCAAGGCGTTGGATTTTCCCGAGTTGCCGATTGTGGCGCATGTCGACGCCGCGCGTTTCAAGCTCTACATGGCTGATAGCGGATTACTTTTGTCGCGACTGGACGAGGAGTCTCAGGACGACTTTCGGATTCGGCGCAATTTGGGAACTTGGAAGGGGGGGCTTTTCGAAAACATCATTGCCGAGGCACTGGTGAAGACTGGCGTTGAACCCGTTTATTACAAGAAAGAAAATTCGTCTTTGGAGATGGATTTCCTGATGCGTTCGTCGGATGCCCTTGTGCCAGTCGAAGTCAAGGCGGAGAATTCCAAGGCGAAATCCCTAAGAATACTGATTGATTCGGACAATTACAGAGACATACGCTGGGGCGTCAAACTTGTCCGTGGGGACGTCGGATTCGAGGGCAAGGTCCTGGCGGTTCCCCAATGGGCGGCATTCATGCTTAGGCGTCTGCTGAAAGAAACTTCGTTCACGCGGCGGATTACCCTTTGCCTATGAAGCAACAAACTGGCCAAAAGACGATTGGAATGCACCGAAGAGCGAAGCTCGTAGGGAACCTCGCCGAAGGCGACCCGAAGGGCGCGCAAGCGGGTGCGCGTCGCCCTCGCCCAAAAGAGTGAAGGCAGCTTGGAAGCGCAAAGCCGCGGAGCGGTAGCGAGAGCACCAGCCCCTCGGAGTTAAATCCCGGCGGTGCTGAGAACACTGATAGTGTGCAGGTCGGTGTGCGGCGTTTGCGCAACCAGGAGCAGCTTGTGTCTTGGGAGGGACGTCCAGAACAAGTGGACTTCAAATTGGTTTCAACTTCGTTGTCAGGACGCTTGATTGTCAACCAATCTGGCATCTTTTACACATGTGGCATGGTGGTTGCCATTCGTTAAGGGGGAATGGAAATCCCTCCTGCTACCGCCCCCACCGCCGGCGCCAACCTCATCCTGCTTGCAGAATGAGGTGTTAGAGGCCTAGGATTTCGTGAGGACTGCCCCCAAAGGTTCCGTTGCTTCAAGATTGACGATATGGGTGAGATAATGTATAATGTCCGTATAAATCATTTGAGATCATACAGATTGATTGCTCCGTGAAGACAACTTTGGACATACCTCAGAATTTGCTGAACGAGGCCATGCGGTCAGGAGGGTTCCCGACGCGGGCGGCGACAATCATCGGTGCACTTGAGCAGTTGATTCGTTCGGTTCGCCTCGAGAAATTGCGCAATGCGCGCGGCGCGTTGCCGAAGTTCGCCCTTGATCTTGACACCCTTCGGAATCGGTGATGGATGTTCTTGTCGATATCGAGACATGATATTGAAAAGAGAAATGAGGTTTTGAAAATGATGAAGAAGGTTCTTGGATTGACGGTGTGTGCGGGCGTGGCGGCGGTGGCGTTTGCCGTGCAACCGGCGACGAACAATCTTGTACAGCACTCGCAGGCGAAGGCTGTGTCCGCCCCCGTGGCGCCGGCCGTCGTGGGGCGTGAGGCGATGTTCTGGCTCGACGCGAACGATGCGGGCGCGGTGGGTACGGAGCTCGACGTGTGGCACGACCACCGCGGCCCCGGCTACTTCATGGCGAAGCGTTCGCTTCCGGTGAAGCCGAAGGTGATTGCGGTCGAGAAGGGTCCGCTCGCAGGTAAGAAGGCCGTTTCGTTCCATTCCTTCGGCACGCGCTCGGACATGGACTTCACGCGTCAGCGCGTAGAAGAGGCGTGTTTCGTGATGGAGATGGATCGTCCGACGGACGACTCCAACTTCTATCTTGGCGATGCGCGCCAATGCATGTTCCACGGCGGCTATAAAACGGGAACGTATTTCTTCGAGGCGGCGCACGGCATGGTGGGGCGGTGCCAAATCTCGCTCGACGGCCAGCTGGTCGAGAAGCCGCTCACCACGCTGATGCCGGAGAAGGGGTATCACATCTATTCGTGGAACGCGGGTTCCAATACGTCGCCGATCTATGCGGGGCGCATCACGCGGGATCGCGATGTGGCGGAACGTCTGGGACATCGCCGTTACGGCGGGAAGCGCCTGAGCGAGCTCATCCTCTTCAATCGGGTGCTGACGGCGGAGGAACGGCGGTCGATTGAGGCGTATTTGAAGGCGAAGTGGTTTGCGAAGTGAGGATGTCGGTGCCGAATTGGAAGACGAGCGAGTTCATCCGCTGACCTTCTTTTATTCATCATTGTAAACGAAAGGAACAGGTTGGAGAGATGAAAAGTCAGATTGTCCTTATTGCGGTCTGTCTCGCCGGATTGGCGGGGGCCGAGGTCAGCGGTGATCGTCCGGATGCGCGGCATGCCTGGGCTGTCCACGACATGTACCGTCCGAATCCGCCAGCGGTGAAGACGGTCGAGGGGCAGCCGCCGTCAGATGCGATTCGCCTCTTCGACGGGACGGCGGAAAGCTTCGCGAAGAATTGGCGCGGTGCGAATGGAAAGCCCGCGCGTTGGCAGGTGAAAGACGGAGCGTTTGTCTGTGTGCCGCGTTCTGGTTCCGTGTTCACGCGCGAGGAATTTGCCGATTGCCAGTTGCACATCGAGTGGAAGGTTCCGCAGGGGAAAATGTCCTACGGCAATTCGGGGGTGTTCCTCATCGGCCAATACGAGGTCCAGATTTTCAATTCGCATGGACAGGTCTCCTCCAGGAACCCGTGGCAGTCGCCCATGGCGGCCGATTACGCCGATGGACAGGCGGGAGCGATCTACGGACAGAATCCGGCGCTCGTGAATGCGTCGCGTCCGGCGGGAGAATGGCAGGCGTTTGACATCGTCTTCCATCCGCAGCGTTGGGCGGACGGGAAGCTGATCGACAAGGGAAGCCTGACGGTGTTCTACAACGGCGTGCTCGTACAGGACCATTGGTTGCTCGAGAACGGTGAGACCACGTGGTGCCGCCGCACGAAGTTCCGCAAGATGCCGAGTACGGGGCCGATCATGTTGCAGGATCACGGTGACCCGATTTCATTCCGCAACGTGTGGATTCGCCGGATCCCGTCGCCGTATGACAACACCACAAGCGGAGGCCCGGGTGTAAAGGAGGACGATGTTGCCGCGCTGCGTGCGAAACTCGCGGCGGATGCGCGAAAGACGGCTGAATCGGCGAGCGATCTTGCCGATCGGATGCTGTACTACTGGATCAGCCTGGGGTATCAAGAGTCGGCGTCCGTGCGGGCGAAAGCCGAAGCGGCCACGGCCGCTTACACGGCGGAAATCCGAACATGGAACCATGAAGCCTGCCTGAAGGCGCGTGAGCGCCTGGCGACGATGGACCGCTTCACGAACATGTTGAAGCGCAACGGGCTCATCCCGGCGACCGCGCCCGTATTGAACGAGATTCGATCCGCCTTGAAACGGTGATGGATGAACAGTTAAGGAAGAAGGAGATTTTCATGAACACGAACCGTAAGAATTTTCTGGCCGGCGTTTTGTCCCTGGGTGCGGCGCCGACGATCATTCCCGCAAAGGTCCTTGGCGCGGATGCGCCGTCGAACAAGGTCAATCTGGCCGCCGTGGGGCTTGGCAAGCAGGGCATGTTGGAATTCAATGCCGCGTTGGGCCGTCCGAACGTGCGGGTGGTGGCGATCGCCGACTGTGACCGGCGCCGTTTCAAGGGTGCGCTTGACTTGGTGCGGGGATGCTACGGCGAAAAGCACGGCGTGCGTACGACGGGTGAATTCCGCGACGTGTGTTCGGCCAACGACGTCGACGCCGTGCTGGTGACGACGAACCTCCACTGGCACCCCTACATTACACTGTTCTCGATCAAACACGGCAAGCACGTGTTCCAGTCGAAGCCCATTGCCCCGTCGGTCGAGGAGGGCCACCTCATCGTCGAGGCCGCGCGCAAGAAGGGCGTGGTGGTGCAGATCGGTTTTCAACGTCGCACCCTGCTCAATTTCGTGTGGGCGGCGGAACTGGCGCTCAACGGCGAACTAGGCGAGATCAAGGAGGCGATCTGTTCAACTGTGGGCAATTTTCATTGGGACCACTTGCCCGAGGAGCCCGTTCCCGATTGGGTGGACTGGAAGCGGTGGTGCGGTCCGTGCGCAATTACGCCGTTCAACCGAAAGAAGCTCGCCATTTGGCCGACGGAGTTCATGAGCGCCTATTCGCCCTACGGCATGATGCAGTGCTGGGGTTGCCACTATCTCGACGTAGCGCAGTTCGGCCTTCGGCGTGAGGACCAGCTGCCCGTTGAAATCAGCGGGTCCGGGCTGTACCTCTATCCTGGTTCGAGCCTGAGCGACACCCCCGTCTCCTGGGATGTGAACTATCTGTATAAAGATGGCTTCCGCATCCGCTTTGTCGACAACGCGACCAACAAATTCGGCCTGGAACACGGCGTGCGCTTCGTCGGCACCAAGGGCTGGGCGCAGGCCGAGGAGCGTGGATTCAAGACCTCGATTCCCAACATCGCCAAAACGGCTCTCAAGCCCGGCAAGATGCCCGTCAAACTGCCGCATTACAAGGGCGGGGTGATTTCCGATTTCATCGACACCATTTGCGAAGGCCGCAATGAGTGTGTGCTGACGCGCCCCGACCGCGTGTGGCATTCCGACATGATTCCGCAGCTGGGCGCGCACGCCATCATGCGCGGCCATGCCTTGAAGTTCGATCTCGCCAATTGCCGTTACACCAACGATGAAGACGCTAACCGGTTGCTCAAGGTACGTCCCTATCTCAACGGCTGGAACCTGGACGACGTGCGCGTGTAGTCCACGTGAGGATTTGGAAATGATGAAGAAGTTTCTGGGCGTGGCGGTGTGCGTGGGCGTGGCCGCGGCGGCGTTGGCCGTGCGGCCGACGACGATCTATCTTGTGCAGCATACGCACACGGATATCGGCTATACGCGGCCGCAGGCGGAGATCCTCGGCGAACATCTGCGCTACATCGACTTCGCGCTCGAGTATTGCGCGCTCACCGACGACTATCCCGACGAGGCGAAGTTCCGTTGGACGTGCGAGGCGGCATGGACCGTTTCCGAATACCTGAAGGTGCGCCCGAAGGAGCAGGTGGAGAAACTCCTCGCGCGCATCCGCGAAGGGCGCATCGAAGTGACGGCGATGTACTTCAACATGGCCGAGGTGGCGGACGAGACGGCGCTGCGGTATTTCCTGCGCCCCGTGGGCGACATCCGCGCGCGCGGCATCCCGGTGCGCCTGGCGATGCAGAACGACGTGAACGGCGTCGCGTGGGTGCTCGCCGACTATTTGAAAGACCTCGGCGTCGAATACCTCTGGACGGGATCGAATTCGACGCGGTCCGTGATGCCGTTCGATCGCCCCACGGTCTTCCGCTGGGAGTCGCCCTCGGGGCAGGGCGTCGTGTTCTATCGCGGCGAAACCTACGCCATTGGAAACTGGTGGGGACTGCCCGATTGCGACATGGGGCGGTTCGAGCGCGCGATGAATGAATTCCTGAATCGCATCGATGCGGTGGGCTATCCCTTCGATGTGCTGGCGATTCACTATTCCGGTTTCCTTGCCGACAACGCGGCGCCGTCTCGGGCGTCGAGCGACTTCATCCGCCGGTGGAATGCCGCGAAGAAGCCGGTGAAGCTCGTGAACGCGACCGCCTCGACGTTCTTCGACCATTTGAAGAAAACGGGCGCGCTTGGCGGCGTGCCCGTGCAGCGCGCGGCGTATCCCGACTGGTGGACGGACGGTTTCGGCTCGGCGGCGCGCGAGACGCTCGTGTCGCGCACGACGCAGGCCGACTTCGCCCAGGCGGCGGCGCTCCTCGCGATGGCGCGCCTTCAGGGAACGCCCCTCCCGGCGGGAACCGACGAGCAGCTCGCGTCCATTCAGAAGGACCAGCTCTTCTACGCGGAACACACCTATGGCGCCTCCATGAGCGTGAGCGATCCGACCTGCTGGAACACGCAGGTCCAGTGGGGCGACAAGGCCGCCTACGCCTGGACCGCGAAGCGCAACGCCTGCCTCCACAAGGAGACGGCGGACGGCCTTCTGCAGGCGCAGCTGCCGCGCGGCGAGAAGGCGACGCTCACGCTCTTCAATCCGCTCGGCGAGCCCCGCAGCGGCTACGCGACCGTGTTCATCGACAATTCGGAGCTCCCCCTCGACGG
>JAZLJP010000027.1:0-16436 GCA_045617985.1 Kiritimatiellia bacterium | reverse complement strand
TCCCCGCCGAGCATCATCGGCTCGACGACCTTCCGGACGCGCGGCTCCATCGCCTTCTCCATGATCGAGTCGAGATGCGTGCCGCGTTCGCGGATGATCTTCTCCTTCGCCTCGTCCATGTCCGCGCCCGTCACGGGCTGCGAGAAGTCCTCGTGGTGGATCTTCTCCACGCACCAGCGCGCGAGCGCGTTTACGAGGTAGGGCTGGCCGCGCGAATAGTCGAACGCCTTGGCGAGCGCCTCCTCCTCGAACGCCTGGCCCGTCTCGTCCGTATGCTGGCGGTAGAGCGCGCGCACCTCGGGTTCGGTGAAGAGACTGAGCGTCATCGCCTTGGTGATCACGTTGAACGGACTCGCCTCGCCCTTCGACTCGCCGTCGGGCCGCACACGCATCTTGTAGTCGCGGATGTTGCGCATGCCGATGAGGGCGATCGAGACGGGGAACGAATTCGGCCGCGTGCAGGAGATGCGCCCGTTTCGGAGCTGGCGCAGGAACGAGATGAGCGTCCCCTCAGAAAGACAGTCCACCTCGTCGAAGAAGACGACAAGCGGCTTCTTGACGCGCACCGACAGCCACTTCAGCGCATTCGTGATCCTTGCCGACGGCTCGACGCCCTCCAACGCCGCCAGCAGGTCCTGCGCCGCCGTCTCTCCGAACAGTTCAGGGTAGAGCCCGATGCTGAAGCGTATCTGCCCGACGATCTCCACCGCGCCCTTCTCCGGCTCGGTGAACGTCTGCACGGCCTCGACACTGCAGTAGAGCGCGACCATCGCGCCCTTCGCGTTGATTTCGCTCGCCAACGCCTGGAACGCCGTCGTCTTGCCGCACTGCCGCTGCGCGTGCACGACGAAGTACTGCTTTTTTCGGATGAGCGACATCACCTCCGGCAGCCGTTCCGCCGCCGGAAGCATGTAATGATCGGCCGCAATGCACGGCCCGCCGATGTTGAACCATCTCGCCATGTCTGCATTATACCCTTTTCCACCGTCTCTGTCAAGATGAGAACGGCGTTCATGCCCGCCTCCCCCGATTGACTTGCCGGGCCATTCCCACGTCTTCAAGTCATCGGACCAGGCGATGCCGATGGAGCAATGGTTGTACATGCCCTACGGCATCTTCATTTTTCCGCTTCTCCCGTCCCGGCACTTTGTACGTACCTATCGGACAAAGACGGTCAAGCCGAAGCGGGCGATTTTCACGCCGATTTCATCGGCCTTCATCACGGCCCCCTGGGCATGCGCTCCCGCGGCCTTGAAGGCGAGCGTCTTGCGGTTCTCGGGTTCGCCCGCCGTACCCCAGTCGACGACATACGTCCAGTCCCCGGGAATCGGACGCGATCCCATTGCCACCGTCACGACCGCATTCGTCGCAAAGGTGACCTTGTGCACACCGTTGTCGACATTCTCGCTGGTTGCAGACCACACCCCCGTCTCCCCCGCCAGATTGAGCGTCGAACCGTTCTGCATTTCCACATTGTGGAATTTCTTCGTGAGCGGCGTAAACGTGCCGAACACGCGCGCCTTGAAGGTACCGTAGGCGTTGGAGGTTCCCGCGCGCGGAGCCCGCGTCCAACGATACGTGAAGTCGTGCATGTCGATATCGACATAAACCGAGCACACGCAGTCGAGATCGAAGTCGGCCGTTGCCCCGCGTACCGACTCTCTGTTGATGTAGAGGAAGCCGTCCAGCATCTTGAACGTGCCGGGCTTGCCGCCGGTACTGATGATATCCGTGTTGCACAAATAGAAATCCAGCGGCGCGTCGACCGTCAACGTGTGGCCGGCGAGATCAAGCGTCGTCGGCGTGTAGGCATTGCCGATCAAGCCCATGCGGAACGGGGCGTTGATGAACGAATCGGCCGTGAGCCGGATGTACGGCGTCTGGGCGTAGCCACTGCCGACGTCCTTGACCGTGTTCGCAAGCGTGCCACCGTTGAGGATGAACGGATAGTCGATCAAACCGTAGCCGGCCACGTCGAACGTGGTGCCGGCATCGACGGCCACCTCGGTGCCATACCCGCCGAAGGCCCCGGGGGTCCCGCGCAGCGTACCCGCCGCCACGCGGGTTCCACCGCTGTAACCATGCCCGGCCTTCGACATCACAAGCAGGCCCGCACCGTCCTTCACGACCTTCAGTGCGCCGTTGAACGTGACCGTAGAGTGGGTGTAGGTCGCCCCTTCCGGCACGTCGATGTGGAGTTCGCCGTAGGCGGTGGCGTCCTCCCCGGCGGCGAAGCCGATGAGTTTCCCGGTTCCGGCATTCCCGTAGAAATTCTGGCCCACGCGGTCCCAGAGGCCCGCCTCACCCGTCGACAGCCGCCGCATCGGCACGAAGTCGCGCTTCAGTTCGTCGCCTTCGTAGATCTTGAACGAATAGAGGCGCATGCGGCAATAGGATCCGTCGGGCTTCTTCGAATCCGCCCCGGCACCCGTGTTGAGGTTGAAGATGAAGAGTGAATTCACGCCGTCGTCGGGCCTGCCGTATGTCGAGATGTGCCCCGTGCCACCGATGCCGTCGGCCCGCGTCCAAAACGCCTCTCGTCCCGTACAGGTCAACGTAATACGGGTGTCGTACGGCAGGCTGTCGCCCGTCGTTTCCTCGCCCGTACGATTGAATGCGGCGCCATGCCCCGTTTTACCGGATTTGACAAAGAAGACGAATGCGCTCGTCATGTAGTCCTTGTCGCGCGCGCCGAAGGCGCCGGCCCAGGTGCCCGGCTGAACGCCGCGCATTTCGGCCTCGCAGACGATGCGCGTGGCGGCCGTATGGATGTAGCCCGTGTCGATGTACTCCGTACTGCGCGATTCGATGCTCGCCAGCGGCATATAGTCGATCGTCGAGTCGGTTATCGTGCCCGTGCCGGACATCGTGGACACGTAGAGCTTGTGTCCGCGCAAGTCGATCGTCTGCCCTTGCGGCACGTTGAGCGTACCGAGTCCCCGCCAGTCGCAGTCGCCCGTGAGCGTCGTCGCCCCCGTCACCGAGAACGCCTTGACCGCCAGCGCCTGGGCCGCCGGCACGTTGAACTGCGTCGCCCCCGTCAAGCGCACCGTCGTGTATCCCGTGGGGATCACATCCTCCAACGATTCCCCCTGATAGTTGAAGCAGGCCCAGTTGGCCGGATCGCGCACATTCGCTGGATCAACACCCCGCCCCGTCCAGTCGGCGAAGAACGGTTCGTCGGCATCGATGAAGTTGAGCACGATCGTCTGACCGTCATCGGCCAACGAAGTGGCATAGCGCGGCACAGCGGCGGAATCGTCCTTCACCTCGACGAAATCGAGGATGTTGGCGCCCTCAGGCAGCACGAACCCTTCCGTGGCCACCTCCGCCGTCGGCGACGAGACCCGCGAGACATCGACCACGAGCTTGGCCCCCTCCGTGAGCGTGAGCGTGCCGAGCGTGGCCGGCGCCGCTTCCTGCGGCGTCACCTGCAGGAACGAATTCGTCGTGACCGTCACCGCCTTCGGCGCGATGCCCGCCGGGTAGACCACCCGCGCACCCTCCGTCACGGTGAGAGCGCCCGTGTACGCCGCCGACACCAGATTCGTGAGCACGCCGCCCGCGCCCGTCACCGTGATGCCGCCCACGCCCGTGAACGGAATGTCGCACGACACCTTGTAGCCGGCCGTGTCAAGCAGCAGACCGTTCGCCCCGATCGTATAGCTCCGCGGATAGCTGTCGGCACTAGCGAATGCCGTGAGGAACGGCACGCCCGAGTAGGAATCCTGCACCGCATGGATCCTCGCCCCGTCGCAGATGAGGGTCTGCGTGCAGTATCCCCAGCATTTGAGCATCTTCACATAGAGATCGCCGCCCGTGAGGCGAATCGTTCCCTGACCGACCGCCGTGGAGCTGCCACCCAGATAGAAGTAGCTCACGCGCATCGTGCCGCTTTCAAAATCGACCTCGGCCGTGCCGGCGCCACCGTTCAAACCATTGTAGACCGTCGCCATCGAAAGATCCCAGTCGACGACCACTTCGCCGCCGGCGACTTTGAGAATGCCCGTCGCCATCGGATTCGTGCCCGTGGCGATGCGCAGACACCCCGCGCTGTTTCCCTCGCGAAGCGCATGCAGCACACCGCCGTTCACGATCACCCGTCCAGTCGCGGACGCATCAGGCGTGATAAAGTTGCACCAGTTGCCCCCATTACCACGCAAAGTCACCGTACCACAGCCCGGATCAAGATAGAGATTGGACTCGTTTTGGGGCCAGACATTCTGCCACCCCACGGTCAATCGCGAATTTGCACCCGTCAAGTCGAGATTGAATCCTTCTCCGAAATGGACATCGTAACCACACCGAATGTCCAAAGGATTCGGCTGGACCAACGTACCGTTCTTGAAGGTGATGGCTCGCCCGTAACCGTTGGCACCAAATATCGGCATCGTCCCGTTGAGGGTCTGCCCACCCAAGTCGATCGTGCCGTCCGCCACATTGATCGTGGCAGGAACGGTCGTCGAGCCGAGCACGAGCGTGCCCGGGCCGTCCTTCGTCGGCGTCGTGCCGGTCAAGCCGCCGTTGAGCACAAGCGTCGAACCCGCCCCCGTGTAGATGCCGGCGTTCGCCGTGGCCAGGGTGATGGCACTCGTCACGGTCTGGGCCGCGCCGCTGCGCGTACCGAGAACGATGCCCGAACCCGAAAGCCCGAGCGCGCTGCCGCCCACCGTAAACGCACCCGCCGTGGGCGTGAAAGCCGCATACAGGTAGGAATCCAGCTCGGGGGTCACATTGCCGCCCGCCGCATCGGAATAGACGAGGCCATCTGTCGGCGCCGCGCCCACGTCGAGGTAGATCGTGCCGTTGTCGAGTACGAACGTCCCCAAGGGCGAAGTGAGCAGATGCTCCACCGCGTAGGGCGATGGATTGCCGCAGCCCGCGAAGATCGGGTAGCGTCCCGTCGCACCCGTCGGCAGCGTCAGGTTGACGGCGGTCGGCCCCGTGATGGCGAGCGCCCCGCCCACCGTGAGGAGCGGCTCCGCGGCGGTCGCCGTACCGAGCGTCAGCGCCGTGCCGGCGAGTTCCAGTTTGTAGGTGAGCGTGGAATCGGGGAAGGAGAACGCGCCCGTGCCCATCAGCCGCAGCGTGCCCGTGCCGGTAAACGGCGGCAGTTCCTGGGCGAAACCGTTGTTGTCGAACACCGAGGTCGTATTGCTGACGAGCTCGATCGTCCGTGTACCGGATCCCGAATAGGGACGCATCGTGTAGAAGATGTTCGGTCCCAAAGCCTTCACCGTGCCGCCCTTGAGCTGGAAAGTCTGCGTATTGTAGGCCCGGAAGTCGATCGACTTGGCCGAAAGGAGGCCATTGGCGTGGTAGATTTCCGTGGAACCGGTACTGGCAGAATCCGCGCCCATATAAAGCGTGCCCACGGTCAGCGCACCGCCATTGATGTTGATGATGCCGCGTCCGGGCGAACCGTTGTTGCTGTTCCACCAGGTACAGGTCCAAATCGCCGTATCCACCGTCACCGACCCCGTGTTGATCGTGAGCGTTGCGGTTTGGTTGTTGTTGTTCGCCGACAGCTTGAGATAGCCGGCGCCCTTCGCCTTGTTGCACCAGATCGTGCCGCCATTCACGTTGATCGTCGCCGCATTCACCCGGTCCACGCCAAGGAAGTTACACGAGCTCGTGGAATCGCCGCCGCAGTCGAAATTCACTCCCCGGGGGAAGTTGAGCGTGCCCCTATACAAGCAAAAACGATCACCCCCGCTGTACGAGTTCGACGGCGCGAACGTCACCGTTTTACTGGCATCATCAAGGCTATAGAACGTTCCAGCCGCCAGCGCCATTGCCGCCAGCGCCGCCGCCAACGCCAACATCGTCTTCACCGTTTTCATAGGCCACCCTTTCCTATTACGTTACAGTTTTACAGTTTCAAATCCACGCCATTATACTCTTTTAAAGGAGGGCATACAATCAAAAACGGATTTAAGTGGGTGAAGGCGCGCGGACGCGGTACGGAATCTGGCGGCGAAACGCGCGAGGAGCCATTTTACCGGATTGTGAGGACCAGGCCGAGTTTTATGATGACCGCGCGACGGCCGTCATCCGAAATCTTCACCCGGAACTTGGTCGGCAGATTACCCGGATTGACGGGGCCCCTGATGCCGCCCAGCTTCGTCGTGGTGGCGATCACGCCGTCGTACTTGTCGTCGGCCGGCGGCGCAAAATCAATCGTCGCCCCGCGCAAGTCGAGGTCGCCCGTGCCGGCGACCCGATCGCCATGGTCCAGTTTCAGGATACCGTTCAGCACCGCGTTCGCATCGAACGTCAGCGTACCCACCGTACCGTTGCCGCCCGGCGAAAGGACGCCGCAGATGTTCGCCGTACCGTTTACCACCTGCCCCGCACCGGCCAGCGTGTTCACGGTCACACTGCTGCCGCCGAGGTCGAAGGTCGCTCCCGCCGCCACGTTCACCCAGCCGCCGCTCATCGGGTGGGCGTTCGGGCTGATGCGCGGCAATACGTCCGGCCCCAACTGCGCGTTCCGCGTCAACTGCGCTTCCGAGAGGGCCGCATTCCAAATACGATATTCGTCATACGTCGCAGAGGGATTGGCGTCGTTATACGGCGAACGTCCCAGCCAGCCATGGGCCTGGTTGATATCCGCCAGCGTGAAATCCCGGTGGAACGACACCTTCGCACGCGTGAGACCCGTCAGCGCATCCTGCTGATAGGTCGTCACATCCATGCCCCCTTCCGCTGACGGCACGAAGACCATCGCGATATGATAGGGCACGCCCTGCGGCATCACGAAAATATGCGAATTCTCCGGCTCCGCAGTGCCATGGCCCACGGCCACGCCGCTCTCGCGCGCCGTCTGGTAGACCGTGCCGAAGAAGGAGACCCGGTCCGTCTTGCTGGACCCCACCTCGAACAGGTAGCCCCAGTTCGCGAAAGCGTTCTGCGTCACCCAGAATTCCACCGTCACCGGGCCCGTCTTCGGCAGGACGTTCGAACCCAGGTCAATCCAGCTTGAGGTCCCGTTGCTCGCACTCGGCATCGAGACGGTCGTTGCCGTATAAGTCGGCACCCCCGCGCCAATCGTCGCATCCTGACCGCCCACCAAATCCTTCAATCCGCCGTTGAACGTCCAACGATGCGTCAGATAGTTGTTGGCGACAAGCAAGGCATCGGGCTCCGCCGGCAACACGTTCCCCACGTCTTCCGGCACCGAAAGATCCGGCAACGTGTCCGGCCCCAACTGCGCGTTGCGGGTGAGTTCCGCTTCGGAGAACGAACGCTTCCACACACGCACTTCGTTGTAGGAGGCATCGGCATCGGGGTCGTTCCATTTCGAATACGCGCTCGCGCCGAGGAAGCAGCTCTGCAGATCCAGCGCCTGGAGATTCACATCGGTGTAATAGCTTATGTTCTTGCCGATCGTCTCACCCGTGGTGGCGTTCTTCAAGTAGGCCGTCACGGCCGTACCGTTCGCCGCATCCGGCACAATCACCACCGCATAGTAGAATTCCGTGCCGACAGGCGCCGTGCCCGTACTGACATTGACATTTTTGTTCATGATGTTGAAGGACGTGTTACTGTTATTGCCGCTCGTGCAGAAGGTCGCCAAGAGGCCACTCTGCGCACCCGTGCCAAACGTGAAGATATGCATCCATGAAGCCGTTGAATGGAGCGTCGTCCAGAATTCAAGCGTGACCGGCTCGCGGTCCTTCGGCAGCACGTTCGCGCCGAGGTTGACGTAGTTCGCACGGTAGGAACCGTTCGGGGCGATACGCACCTGCTGGTTGTCGTCCGTCAGCGCCACCAAGTCGCCGACGAGCGTGGCCGTCTGACCACCCACCGAGTCCGCCAGGCTGCCGTTGAAGCTCCAACGGTGGGCGAGAGCCTCCGTCGGCGCCGGCGCCGGCGTGTCGCACTGGACCCGCGTGCCGTCGTCCAGCTCAAACGGAATCAACGCTTCCGGACCCATCTTCGCACTGTGGGTCAACTCCTCCTCGGAGAACGCACGGTTCCACACGCGCACTTCGTTGTAGGACGCATTGGAATCGGGATCGTTCCAGTTCGGATAGCCGCTCGTTCCCAGCCAGCAACGCTGCAGGTTCAGGCGTTCGATGTTCCAGTCGGCATAGTACAGCGTCGACTTGCCGATCGTCGCGCCCGTCACGGCGTTCTTCAAGTAGGCGGTGACCGTCGCGCCGTTCGCGCCATCGGGAACCACCACCACGGAGTAGTGGAATTCCTGCCCCACAGGCGAGGTCCCCGTCGCCGAATTGACATTCTTCTCCATGCAGTTGATCGACGTGTTGCTGTTGTTCCCGTTCGTGCAGAAGTTCGCCATCAGGCCGGCCTGACTGCCCGTCGTGAAGCAGAAGATATGCGACCACGCCACCATCTCATGGAGCGTCGTCCAGAATTCAAGCGTAAACGGCGTATCGTCCTTCGGCACGACGTTGGCGCCAAGATCGATGAAGTTCACCCGCTTCGTGCCGTTCGGCGTGATACGCACCTGCTTGCCGTCCGCCGTGAACGACACGCCCGTACCCGAAATCTGCGCCGTCTGTCCACCCACGGAATCCATGAGATCCCCATTGAAACTCCACCGATGGGTGAGGCCCTTGTTCAGCATGACGCCCGAGGTCGTCAGCGTGCCCTCGGACACATTCAGCTCGCTCGTCTCCGGCAGACGACTCAGGTTCATCTTGCCCGAACCGATTTTCGTGAACGGTCCCGATCGATCGTTCGTCAAGAGGACCACCGCTTCGGAGGACACATTCGCCGTGCCCGTGTCGAACGTCATGCCCTTCTCGCCAACCGTGATCGGCACCGCCGGTGAACCGAAGAAGTTCGAGCGATCGGTCGTGCCCGAGTAGGCCAGCGTACCGCCATCCACGTTGAACGCCGTCAGCGTGCCGCTCCCCAGCTTAAGGAAACCAGCCTCCAGGCGTCCACCGTCATGCACATTCACGGTCGACTTACTCCCCGCAAAACTCGCAAAACGGAGTTCATTCATTACCGTGAACGCACCTTCCCCACTCACATCAAGCGTGCCATCGCCGCTTTCGCCCACGATACAGCCCATCGTCGTCGAGACAACGCGAGCCGTACCGCCCGACTGCCGATAGGTGCCCTTACCGCCGCTCGCCTGGCCGATGACCAACCATCCGCGCGTGCCGAACTCGGCCTCGCCACCGGTCTGGCAAAGGTAGCCTGTACCACGGTAGCCCACAAACGTGTTCCAGTCCGACGACAACTTACCACCCTTGAGATTGTAGGTTCCCTCGCTTCCCGCCGCATCGCCGAGAGTAAGGTTCGTATAATTTTTTCCGTTGTCGCCGCTAATGCCGTAAAGTTTCGCCGTGCCGCCTTCCTGCGTCACCTCGGCCTTCCCCCCAACGCCGACCGTCAGATGGCCCAACGTCGACGTCGTCCCGTCCAACGCGGATGTGAGCTTCGCTGCGCCGCCTTCCACATTGATGATCTTCTCGCCCAAGGCAAACGGCGCGTCATAGTTCACCGTTCCGGTCCCGCGCTGATAAACATGTCCGCCCGCATTCGACCAGGTGAGGGAACCGCCCAGGGTCACGGTCGCCGCCGCGTCCGCCGGACCCGTCTGCAAAATCAAATCACCGCTCGAATAGTGAATCGGATTCATGAACGTCAAGGGGGCCACGGCACCCGCATAGTTGTTGAACTCGATCGTATGCGCGGTCGCCCCCTCATCCGGCAGCACATAGTCGCCGCCCGCGCCGCCGAAATTCACCGTCAAGGGCTGCGTCGACGTCGCCAACTTCAGATTGGCCCCCGTCTCCACCGAAAGCGCACCCGCGCCCGTACCCAGCACATCCGTGATCGTGCCTCCTGAACGACTGACCCACGTGCCACCCGCCAAAACGATCTGCGTCCCCGCAGGAATGCCCACGCCTCGATCGGCGACCAGCGCGCCCTCGTGGATGTAGAGGACGCCCGTGAAGGCATTGGTGGCCGTGAACGTGACATCGTACGTTCCATACTTGTGTACATCCATCACGTCGGCGCCGATGGGCTCGTCGATCACCAGCGCCTCCGTTTCCGCACGCAAGGTCAGCGTGCGCGTCCACCGCGTCGGCGTGAGGACGATGAATCCTTCGTCGTCGACGGACTGCACAAAATCGAAGTCGTCAAAACGGAACGGCTTGAACACATCCGCCGGCGTCAGCCCGTCGGCCAGTTCGAAATCGGTTTCCACATTCACGCTCGTGCGATACGGCACACCATCTTCCAGCACGCTCGGATCAACCCACGCCTGAAGTTCGCCGCCCGAAACGGCCACCTTGCCCGCATGCGCCGGCAACGAACCCACGCGATAGGAACCCTTCGCCACTTCGAGCCGCGCGAGCGCTCCCCCCGTCAACGACAGCGTACCGCCGTCAAGGATCGCCTTGGTCTTCTCGCCCGCGGTTCCCAGCTGCAGCGCACCCGCCGCCGCACGGAAGGTCCCGTCGAACGCACTTCCCGCGTCACCCAGCACCAACGTGGCCGTTCCACGCTTCGTGAGTACGCCGTCCGTCACGCCCTCGGCAAGACGGATCTGCGCATCGATGCGCGCATCGAACGACTGAATGTCGAGCACGCCGCCATTCGCGGTCACCTCCATCAGGATCTGCTGATCCCCGGGGCGGCTAGCCGGAGCCGTCACACTGGCGTAATTGCCACCGTACAGATAACCCTTCTGATTATCGATATCGCCGTCCTTCACGAACGCACCGCCATCGAACACGAGTTTCGACTTCGTGGTGTCGCATTGACAACAGTAGGCCACGTGGAACTCGCCGCCCGCGCGAAGGATGATTTGCGAATCGGCGCTGGTCGCACTCGCCCACGCCCACCTGTTAATCGGCGTCGTCAACGTGGCGTGTTTCGCCGGATCGCCGCTGCCGATGATGAGCCGACCGATGGCGCCGTTGCCTTCGCACATCCGCAGATCGCCTCCCGACGACAACGCCCCCTCCTCTAGATACACCCAGGCGGCGACGGGCGCCGCCGCGTGCGCAATATGCAACTGGTCCGCAGCCCGATAGGTTCCGCTCTTGATCCAGAGCGCCCCATTCTGGTTGGCACCATCGGCAATGATGATTTTGTTCTTCGTTTGGTTGATACCGTAGGATGGATCGGTCGCCTCCCAAATGACGGGGTGCGTCTCGCCGGTCGTGGGATCGTAGAACGCCCCGGCGATATCCGTACCCGTCCAGATATAAGAGGTGGAACCATAGACGGCGTCCCAAGTGACGGTCTTTCCGATTGCGCCCGACGAGAAACGCATGTTCGCCGCGGGAATCGCATTGCCATGCCAGTTGGCATACAGCGACGCCCTCGTGTCGCTGCCCTTACCGACCCAGTCGGCCGCCTCAAGGGCGATCTCACCCCGCACGGACGCCACACCCGCGACAGCCATCGCCGCCGCGAGACTCAACGTCAGGAAACCGGTATTCGTTTTCATAGAGAGCCTCCCTGTTCAGAAACCATCACACATCGTCTCACCTGCTAAAAGTTGAACTAACGGCATATTCTAGCGTATTTCCGTACGAAAGTCCACAAAAAACGTAAAGCCGCCCGTGAGTGAGCCCGTGAGCGGGGGGGGAGAACGCCATGTGCGCGGGCGGACGCGCGAACCACTTGCGCCATGTGTCCATCTTCGCCCGCAGCGTCCCCTTTCCGGTAAGCGCGACGTTCGTGTCATTTTACATTCTCCATTTTCCATTCTCCATTTGATCACGGCTGCGCATTCGCGCCGGCGCGGACGACCGACGAGGGGTCGTAGGGATTGTTCGCCAGGTTGTTGTTGGGCTTGCCGACAACGCGCGGCACGTCGAGAAGCCGGGCAAGGTCCTGCGCCGAAAGCGTCGTCTGGGGCGCGAACGCGTCCGACGCCGCATAGGCGACGAGCCGCTTGCGCAACCAGGCCTGTTCAGGTGCGTTCCCCTTCACGTTGAACCCGCTGACGAGCAGCCGTCCCTTGCCCACGCGATACTCGAAGAGCGCCGCACGACGAACCGGGAACCGCGCCGGCGTGACCATCTCGACGATCGGATCGAACGGCACGGGGCCTTCGAGCTGCACGGCCCGACCGCCTTCCAGCAGCTGGCGGAACTCCCACCCGCAGTATCCTTCGCACGGCATCCCCTCGAGCGCCGGATGCCCCTTCCGGACAACGGTCGCGACATGGCCGCTGTTGCGTCCCGGCAACGTCGAGCGGAAGCTCATGCCCTCGCTCCTGAACGGACCCGGCCCGAACAACAGAACGCGCTCGCCCTTCGCCAGCGCCGCCAGCAGATCGGTACGCGAGATCTGCGTCGTAACCCGCACGCCCTCCGGCACCGGCGCCGCCATGTTCGGGAAGCCGAAAACCTCCCACTCGTTCGCCGCCGCCGTTCCGTCCGCGGCGGACAACGTCGCCTTCAGCAGATACTTGACGGGCGCGGACGACGCGGGCACACGAACCGCGCAGTCGGCCAGCTTCGAGAGCCGTCCATTCGGCACTGCGCCGCACACGATGCGCTGCTCCCACACGGCCTTGCCGTCCGCCGCCTGCACGAGCGACACCGCAAGTCCGGCCTCCGCAAAGTCACGGTCGTAGTTCGAGACCGAGAACGCGACCTGCTTCTCCGCCCCCGCCGTCACCGTGAAGTCGCTGCCGAAGTTCGCGAGCAGCACTGCCGCGGAATTGTACCGCCGCACGTTCTCGATCGTCTCGCCGGGCTTGAGCCGGTAGAACTCGTCCATCATCCCCACGTTGTAGCCGTAGAGAACGCCCTGCGTGTTGATGTCGCCGAGGAAATCGTAACCCGCCGTGCGATCGGAGGCGCGGATCTTCTCGAACGTGAACTTGCGCTGCCGGCGCATCCATTCGTTCGAGTTGCGGAAATAGAGGTCGCTTCGCGCCAGCAGACCCTTTTCGGACAGCATCCGCCGGGAGCCCTGGAACATCCCCGCCTTCAGCACGGGCGAATCGGCGGGGTAGAGCTTCTCGGTCGAGAGATCGATGAACGTGCCGTCGATGCAGATCTCGTGCGCCAGAAGCGGCTTGCCGCAATAGACGGCGCCAAATGCATCCAGACGCTCGGGACCGGGGCTGTTGACGGTGAAATAGCTCGTGAGCCCCTGCTGGTAGGGATTGAAGAGATCGCAATACCGCGCCAGGCGCGCCAGACGCTTCGGGTTATGCCGAAAGGGTGTTTTCGCGATGTCGTCCTTCCCGGGAATCAGATTGCCTTCGACGCCGCGCATCGCGCTCATCGGCGAGAAGAGCGAGTCCGTACCTGCATGCACCATTTCGGCGACATGCCGCAGGTAGTCCTCGGCGATGCGGTCGATGCGCGTCTCGTTGCCGGTGCAGTAGATGACGACGGAGGGATGCCGCCGCGCGAAGGCGATGATCGCAGCGAACTCGTCCTCGGTCACGAAGTTGGGCGTCTCCACCTGAACGAGCATGCCGAGTTCGTCCATTGCCTCGAAATACTCCTCCGGCGGGATGAAGGTGTGGAAGCGCACGAAATTGAAGCCGAGCTCCTTGCGTTTCGCCGTGGCCATCCGGTAATACGCGAGATCCCGCGGCAGATGGATCGTCCGCGGGAAAAAGCAGTGTTCCGTCACGCCGCGCAAATAGACGGGACGGCCGTTGAGCCGGAACTTCTCGCCGTCCGCGACGAGCCGACGAACGCCGAAGAGCTGACGGTACTCGCCCTGCGGAGTCGTGAGCGTCAGCGCGTAGCGTTTCGGGCTCTCGGGCGACCAGAATTCAAGCCCCGCCGTCGCGAGCGTGAAGTCGCCCGTCGCACGACCCGACCGAACGATGCGCGCACCGTCGGCAATCGTCCAGTCGAAGCCCCCTTCGCCGCCTGTCACGTGCACGGTGAACGTCTTCCAATCCGCCGCCGTCGTCACATAGACATCCGCAAGCGAATGCCGCACGAACCGGAGTTCGCAGCGTCCGTCGATGCCGCCCGTCGCGCGGAAGAACCCGCGCGTGGTCATGCCCACGACGTCCGTGTCGCAATAGCCGAAGTTCGGCGCGTTGCTGACGGCGAGGACGATCTCGTTCTCGCCCTTGCGCAGCACGCCGTCCGGCACGGCAAGCTCGAACGGCGTGGAGAAGCCCTGCCGAAACGCAATGAAGCGTCCGTTGATCCAGACGCCCACTTCGTTGCGCACGCAATCAAACGCCAGCACGGCCGAACCCGCGCGGCCGAGCGTCACCTTTCGACGATAGAGGAAGGTGCCGCAGGGATCGGGACAGGTCATATCGTAGGCGTGGCCGGTGATCGGATAGTCCAGGACGAGATGCATCGGGTTGATGCGAAAGGCGTCCTTCATCCCCGCCGCGCGAAATGCAGCGACGCGATCCCTCCAGAACCCCGGCACGGCGTTTGTCACCGTCACGCCGGCGAACGCGGGGCACGCCCCCGAGCGCCACGGTTCGGCGCGATACGCCATCTCCCACGCCCCGGCGAGCGAGAGGACGTCCGTCAGGGCGTGGGCCTGCACGCGCTTCGCGAGACGATCGGCCGGCTTCGGAAGGAGCTCCTCGCGCACCGTGCCCGGCGTCGGCTCGATCAGCTCGACGTCCGCGACGAGATCGCGGCGCGCGGCGTAGGCCTCGGACGCGGCGCGTGCGGCGCTCCCGTAGGCGACGATTCGCGCGGCCGCACCGAAGCGCCGCCGAAGATCGGACGCGACCGCCAGCAGTTCGTTCGCATACGCCTCGGTGTCTTCTGGAGACACCAGATTCGCCAGCACGACAACGCGCCCTTCCGACAAGGCCTTTTCCGCAGCCCGCCGACGCGTCGTCCCCACGCCGTTCCCCACGATGATCGCGGGCACTCCAACCGGGGTCTTCGGAATCAGGGAGACGGCCGTCGTCCCTTTCCCGCCATAGACCTCGTGCACGCAGGCGATGTCGGCCTGCAGTGCGAAACGCTTCAACTCCACGCGCCCTATCTTCCCGTCGCGAGGCACGCCCGCTGCGGACACGCGATCGGCGATGTGCTCGACCGGTTCGTCCGATCCAACGAACTCGCCCGTCCCGGCGTTCGCATAGAACCGCGCACCGATCCGATCCCAAAGTCCTGGGCGTCCGGACGGATCGCGGCACGGCACGAAGTCGCGCACGAGGCGGCCCGACTTGTCGTCCGCCCCGGCGAACGTGCGGATCGCGAACGAATAGAGCTTCATGCTGATCCAGGTGCAGCCGCTTTTCGGAAGAGCGTGTCCGCCCTTTGCGCCCACGTTGAGATTGAAGAGGTAAAGCGAATTGCCGCACGGCGCAGGATCCGCATCTACATGGGCTTCCCCCGTGACGCCGGAGGAGCAGGTCCGAAACCAGCCGCTGTTCGCGCGGAAGACGAACCTGACCGGCTCATTGTACGGGAAACCGAAGAGACCATTGACGTTGGCGCCACGGTTCAGCGATGCCTTTTTGCCGACGGGCGTGGCGACATGGGTCATGAACACGAAACCGTTCTTCGCATTGCCCTCGCGCAAACCGAACACCGTGGCGAAGATGTGCAGCGGAATCTGCACGCGCGGCACCTCGATCCGTCCCGACACCTCGTCGTCCGCCGCAGGCGCGTAGCCCGTGTCGATGTACTGCGCCCCGGTAGAGCGGATGTAGTCGAGCGGACGGTACCCCTTCGGCATGCAGGTCGCGACCTCATCCCCCGCCGCGGCGAGCAACCCCATCGCGGCAACCGTCAGAGCCAATGCCGTCTTGACTTTCAGACCTCGTCCATCTGCCAATGATAGCAACCCAGTAACCGTCTTCAACACTTTATTCATCAGTACGTCCCTACTCGTTACTTTATCCTTAGGCTCTGCAATCCGATGACATAGAACGGAATGCCGATCAACTCGCAGTCCTGACCATTCTCCAAGGGAACTCGTTGCACGATGCTGTACATGATTCAACCTAAACCCACTATTTGTAAAATTCACTTATTTATCCATAAGATCTGTTGAATCATATCACAGATTCAGGATTTCGTCAATTGACCAAACACACTTTTCTTGCCGTTTCAACAACACATACCTACACATTTCCTTCTTCCTTGGATATTACCTCGCAAACGTCAAAAAGTCTGCGCCTTCAGTATGGGTCGGAAGAAGCCCTCTCTCGGCACCTCCAGCCGTATTGCGGCCCATGGAGAGCAGTAGCCCTTCGACGATCGCAAAAGCCTTCTGCCGCACTTTGATCGTTCCGCACTAAAATCAAACTTTCTGCTTGAACCGCCCCGCCCGCTTTGCTATGCTCATACCCAATGAACCGAAAGATCAGAATACGCCTCGTCTCCGCCGGCCACGCGCTCGCCCCGGCTGAACCGCCCGCCCCCGGCGGGAAGCCCCTTTTCGCGTGGTTCGCGGAGGACGTGCTCGGCCTCGACTCGGAGGAGTACCGCCGCGCCTTCTGGCGCGAGGCCGGCCGCACGGGCCGCTCG
>JAZLJP010000026.1:0-14676 GCA_045617985.1 Kiritimatiellia bacterium | reverse complement strand
GCCCGATCAACGACTTCTACGGCGGCACCTCGCGCCTCCCGGAAACCTGGGTGAACGTACAGCCCCAGCCGATCTGGGACCTCCCCGCGAACTACGAAATGCAAACGCGCGCGGGCTACCTCAACCACGACTACGCCCGCTTCGGTTCCAGCGATCCAGTGTACCGCTATGTGCCGTATCTCGGCGAGAATGGACGCGGCGCCGACTACCAGGCATTCCGCGTGGACACCGCGCATCGGGTCACCATCCCCTTCAAGATCGCGGACGTCGTCTCGGTCGTGCCGCGCGCCGGCTACCGCGGCACCTACTGGAGCGACAGCGGTTCGCGCGAGTCCAACTACCTCAAGGCTTCGGGCGACCAGATCTTCCGCCACATCGCGGAAGTCGGCTTCACCGCCTCCGCCCGCGCTACGGGCTGGTATGGTAACGCCTGGCGCCATACCTTCGAGCCCTATCTCGACTATTCCTACCAGAACGTGCAGATTTCCTCTGGCCGCAGCAAGCGCTACTACGTGTTCGACAACTACGACCGTTCCGTCGACTGGCTCGACCAGTTCGGCTTCGAAGGCCGCGGCCTTCCCTACAACTGGCACGGCGTGCGCCCGGGCGTGCGCAACGTCTTCCAGCGCCTGGACGACAAGGGCATCCTTCGCACGATGCTCGACTGGGATCTCTACGCCGCCATTCCCTTTGAGACGATGGATCCGTACGCGGAAGGTCCGCTCACAGGCTACCCGCGTAACGACGAAGACGGCAACTACAACCGCAGCGGCCGCCACGAAGTGGTGCCCGGCACGCGCATCCGCTGGAATCCCACGCGCGACGTTTCGCTCTTCACCCGTGCCGAATACGATTGCCAGCACTCGAAGGCCGCCTACGCGGATATCTTCCTCCGCCAGCGCCTCACGGAGGCCTTCTCCTGGCACGTCGGCTATATCGGCCGCGACCATCGCCTGTGGAACTATCTGCCGAGCGACTACGACCGCTGGAACTACGAACTCTCGAACGTGCTCCAGCTCGGCTTCGAACACACGCTCTGCGATTGGCTCGCGTGGTCGCCCTACATCCGCTTCGACTGCCGCCGCAACGAGATGGAAGAGGTGGGCGCGTGGTTCGACCTCATGAGCGACTGCCTTGGCTACCGCGTCCAATTCGCGCATGAAACCTCCTACACGCGCATCGACGGCTCGAAGGAAGATTGCGATAACCGCGTCTACTTCTTCATCTACCTTCGCGCGCTCGGGCCCGGCTCGATGCTCGACCTCGCCCGCTTCTAATGCCCATGACACGCGAAGCGAAAAACATCCTCGCCGCCTGTGCGCCGTTCGCCACCTGGATCGGGCTTCAAACCCTGCTCCCCGCGACGGCGCTCGCGTATGCCCTCAGGAGCGCGGCAACGCTCGCCGTACTCCTCGGCGTCTTCATGCCGCGCGTCAGGAAAGAGGCGGCCTTCATCACGGGCGGCGGCGTCAACGACTTCTGGTCGCCGTCCCGCCGGGGAACGTTGCTCTGGGGCCTTCTCGGCGGCCTTGCCGTGTTCATCCTCTGGGTGGGGCCTGAACAGTCAGCTCTCTACCGCACCTGGTGCTGCTGGCCGATCGGTTCGCTTCCCGCGCCGCCAACGGAACCCTCTCCCTACGATCCCGCCGTGTGCGGCTGGCCCCTTACGCTTGCCAAACTCGTCGGCAGCGCCTTCATCATCGCCCCCGCAGAAGAGATCTTCTTCCGCTCGTTCCTCTATCGGTGGCTGCAGAAGGGCGATTTCATCGCCCACCCCCGCACGACCTTCGAGTTCTCGGCGTTTGTGTGGATGACGCTCCTCTTCCTCCTCGAGCACGACCGGCCGCTCGCCGCCGCGCTCGCCGCCGTCATCTACGGCGTTCTCTATATCCGCTGGGGGCTCGTTGCGGCCATCGTCGCGCATGTCCTTACGAATCTCCTTCTCGCGATCTACGTAATCGCCCTCGCCCGTTGGGCCTTCTGGTAAGATGGAAGACGACGAAATCAAAACCCTCACCCTTCCGCCCGAGGGCATCGACCGGCTCGACACCTGGCTCGCCCGGACGTGCGAAGAATTCTCGCGCGCCCGCATCCAAGGGCTCATGAAGGCGGGACGCGTCTTTCTGAACGATGTTCCCGTCACGCGCGCTAATGTGAAGACGCATCCCGGCGATACGGTGCGGCTTGAAATTCCGCCTCCCGTTCCCGCAACGCCCGAGCCCGAAGCGATCGCGCTTGACATTCTCTTCGAGGATGACGATCTCATCGCCCTCAACAAGCCTGCGGGCCTCGTCGTACATCCCGCGCCGGGCCACCTCACGGGTACGCTCGTCAACGCCCTTCTCCACCATTGCCCCGCGCTCGGCGGTATCGGAGGCGTTGCGCGGCCCGGCATCGTGCATCGGCTTGACCAAGACACCTCGGGCGTAATGGTGGTTGCGAAATCCCAGCGTGCGATGGATGTGCTCACAAAGGAATTCGCCTCGCACGCGAACATCGAAAAGACCTACCTCGCGCTCGTCCACGGCTGCCCGTCGCCGCGTACGGGGCACCTCGAGAATCTCATCGGGCGCTGCCCCTTCGACCGCAAGAAAATGGCCGTCGTCGAAAAGAACGGCAAGCTCGCCGTGACCGACTTCACGGTCGAGCGCGCCCTCGAGCGCGCCGGGCGCACGCTCGCCCTCGTCTCCTGCCGCATCGCCACCGGCCGCACGCACCAGATTCGCGTGCACATGGCCTCCACGCTCGCCCATCCGATCGTGGGCGATCCGCTCTATGGCCGCCCGGGCTGGGATAGGCAGCTCTCGCCCGTTCCCGCGCGCCAGCTCCTCCACGCCGCGCGCCTCGCGCTCAAACATCCCGTCACGCGCGCGCCGCTCGTTTTCGAAGCGCCGCTCCCAGAGGACTTCCGCGCCTTTCTCTAACGGGTCTTCCGGCAGGCGAGGATTTCCCGTGCCGCAAGCCCCAGCGCCGCGCCATCGGAATGGAGAAGCGCCATCGCCTCGTCAAGCCGCCGGCGGGCCGCCTGCCGCGCCGCCTCGTCATCGAACCACGTCGCAAGCTGCCCCGCCACCGCTTCCGCAGTAAACACCTCCTGCAGGAGTTCCGGCATCGGCGGAGAGCCCGTGCCGCCGCTCTTCTCCCAGATGACATTCGCAAGGCCGATGTAGTGGACGCCGGTAATCACGCGCCGCGCAAACCACGCAAGAAGCGGCGAGACCGCATACACAAGCACCGTGGGGCACCGCGCGAGCGCCGCCTCCAAGGTCGCCGTACCGCTCGCCACAACCGCACATGTGGCCGTGCGCAGGAGATCGCGCGCGCCGCCCTTCTGGAGGCGCACGGGAAAGGCAAGCCCCTCGTAGCGGTTCGCATCGGCCGAATCGCACGTCGCCCCCGCCGCCTGAAGAAGACGGCGGATTTCCGCATCGGCCTTGGCGTTCGCCGCCGGAATGCACACATCAAGCGCGCCCCGCTGTTTTTGGCCGAGCCGCTTCAACGCCGCAAGGAGACGCGGCAGATGGCGCCGGATTTCCCCGAGGCGCGAGCCCGGAAGGAGCGCGAGAAGACGCCTCTCGCAAGGCGGCGGCGCCGATCCCCCCTCGCGCGTGAAGACATCAACGAGCGGATGGCCAATGAACTTCGCATCGAGATCCGTCTTCGCGTACAAGGCCGGTTCGAACGGAAAGAAACAGAGAAGTTTCGTAAGCGCCGCTGCGATTTTCGGGATACGGTTCTGATGCCAGGCCCACACCTGCGGGCAGACGATGTGAACGGCCGGAAGGCCGAGCGATTTCGCGTAGGCGGCGAGCTTGAGGTTGAGCCCCGGGTAGTCGATCGTCACCACGAAATCGGGCTGCCACGTGGCAATCACGCGCTTCATCGTTTTCGCGACATTGAGGAAATACCCGAGCCGGCAAAGGACGGGGAGGAATCCCATCACGGCCAAATCGCCCGTCTGGAATCCCTCCGTATCGTAACCGCGAAACTCAACCTCTCCCCCCGCCGCCGTACGAAGCTCGTCTTTCAGGCGTTCCGCATAGAGAACGCCTGATTCTTCACCGGCGAGCAGCACAACCTTCTTCACCATGGAACCGTCTTCTCTTATTTCGCGTAGATCGGGCGGATCGGCGGATTCGCCTTCTTCCAGGCCGCCACCTCTTCCGCAAGCACATCGATCGCCTTTTCGAGCTGTTCATCGATGCCCTTCACGAGCTGGGCGGGCTGGTTATCCACCACCACATCGGGAATCGCGCCGTTGTATTCCATGTCGCGGCCGTCGAGGAGGAAGATGCCGAGATAGGGGTTGCGGAACTCGCCGTAGTCGAGAAGCGGCATGTTGAAGGTGCAAATCACGTTGCCGCCCGTCTGGCGGCCCACGAGCTTGCCGCGCTTCTCGTGCTTGATCGTATGCGAGAACATTTCGGCGTTCGAGCCGCTTTCCTCGCTGCAGAGCACCACGATCGGCTTGGCCCACACCGGTTGCTTGCACCAGTCCACGATGTAGCCCTGGCGGCCGTCACGCGTCACCGCGCAACCGTTGCGCACGCCGAAGAGCGTCGTGAGGATCTGGTCCGCCGTGTTGCCGCCGTGGTTCGTGCGCACGTCGATGACGAGACCGTCGCGCCCGTACCCTTCCGCATACGCTTCATACTGGAAGCGGACGAGCGAGGTGCGGTTCATCGCGTCGATGTTCAGGTAACCGAAGCGGTTCTTCGATTTCGCATGCACGCGCTCGCGCGCCGCGTCGAGCTGCGCCTCGCCCACGAGGTTGCGCGCCGCTTCGTAGGTGATCGTTGAGAGCCGCAGCTCGCGGCCCTTCACCGTGAGCGTGACCATGCGGCCGGCCGGGCCGTTGAGAACGCGGGCGAGGTCGCCAAGGCCCTTCACCGCGACACCATCGACCGCCTCCACGATATCGCCCGGCTTGAAGCCGAACTCGCGCTTGTCGGCGGGCGAATTCTTGATGACATCGCGAATCTTCAGGCCCTTGCCCGCATAGGTATCGTCGAACCGCAGGCCGAGGTGCGCCGTGGGCGCGTTCCACGCGTGGGCGGACGCGCTCGGCTCCCATTCGTTCTGCGACGCCGTTGTAGAGGTGAAGTTCACATGCGACGTATCGAGCTCGCCGAGCATCATCTGGATAATCCGGCCGAACACCTTCGGCGACGCCGCATTCCGCGCCGGCGCGAGATACTTCTCCCGCACGGCCGCCCAATCGGCGCCATGGCAGTTGGGGTCGTAGTAGAAGTTCTTCATCCGTCCCCACGCCGAGAGGAAGGCGAGTTCCTGATAGTCGGCTACGTCCGTCGTCTGGTACACCCGGAAGTCGAACACGGTGTCGCCGTGCGCGGGCTTCGAATCGACCATCCAGAGGATCTTGCCCGCGTCCTCCGTGTTCTTCTTGATCCAATCGATCACGATGCCCCTCTTCGACGAGACGAGCTTCGGGTTCATTTCATTCGGCAGGCAGATGCTCTTCGTCGCATTTTCGGCACGGAAGGCCAGCGTGCGCGAATCGCCCGCGAAGCACGGATAGTCGCCCACGATGCGCGTCGTGCGCACATGGTCGATGAGCTTTTCAAACGGCACGGGGCGCTTCTCGGCCGACGCCGCGCGCGCCTTGGCGCCGGAGGTCGTGCGCGCCTGATCGATCTTCGCGTAGAGGAGTTCGCGTTCTTCCACGGCGTTATCGAGATAGACGTAGCTGAGAATCACATTCGCCGCGTCGATGTCGGCGCGGTTGCTCACCCAGGCGATGATCGCGCCGTCGGGCGACCAGGTGGGCCAGCCGTCGTACTGGAAGTTCTTCGTCAGGAGCCAGAAGGTGGCGTCCTTCTGCGTGGAGACGATGGCGACTTCGCGCTGGCCGTCGTCGCTCGTCACCTGCGCCGCCACGTACTTGCCGTCCGGCGCCCAGCTGTAGTGGCCCTCGCGCGAAGAGAGCGGGCCGCGCGCGCGCACCACGCCGTTCGTTCCGGCGAAGGCGAGGCGCCCCGTGAAATTCTGCCAGGCGAAGGACGTGCCGTCCGGCGAGAGCGTGAAGAGCCGGCGGATTTCGTTGTCGTGCGTAATCTGCGTCTTCTTGAACGAGCGGTTCTCCCACCACGGCTTCGAAGGATCGGCCCGTTCGGCCTTCCAGATGTCCGTTCCCTCGCCGCGATCGGAGGTGTAGTAGAGGATCTTGCCATCGGGCGAGAACGCGCAGGCGCGTTCATGCGTGAGCGAAGAGCCATGCACGAGGCGCGGCTCGCGGAGCACCGTATCCATCACCCACAGGTCGCCGCCCGCCGTGAAGGCGATCTGCGCGCCCTTGTCGCAGAACGCGACCTCCCCTTCGGCATCGTTGTTCCAGCACGTCGTATAGGAACGACGCCGCGTCGTCGCCCGTGCCGGCGAGCCGGAGGCGGGATGCAGAATGATCCGCTCGGGCTTCGCACCCGGCTGATCGAGGGCGAGGCGGTAGAAGTCGAACTTCTGGCGGAAGACGGCCGTCTTGCCATCCGCCGAAATCGTCCAGCCGATGATGTGGTCGCCGGTAAACGACGTGAGCTTTTCGGCTTTCGCCTTCTCGTTCAACTCGCGATAGTAGAGGTTGCAGACGCCGCCCGACGCGTTGAGATAGTAGAAGCCCTTCTTCGTCGGGGCCCAGCGCGGATCGCGCGAATCGGCCACGTCGCGCACGACCGGCGTAAAGGACGCCTTCTTCATGTCGTAGAGCCACACTTCGCCCGCCTCGGGCCCCACGGAATGGCGGCGCTTACGGAAAACCTTCGTGCCCCGCCGCGTGAAGAGAAGCTGCTGGCCATCCGCCGAAAGGGAGGGCGAGAACGCTTCCATGTCGAACGCCACGCGCGCCTCGCCCGCCTGCTGCGTAGGCAATGTCGCCACACGACAGGCATGCTTCCCGGCATGGTCGCGCTGGACGACGCACATCACGTTCGTTTCGCCCACGCCCCATGTGATCGGGTTCGTCTGCTCGCTGTGATACGACAGCTGCCGCACGCCGCCCGACGCGAGATCGAGCTCGAAGAGATGGTTCTCGCACCCTTCCCGGCTCGAGTTGAAAACGACGCGGCGGCCATCGCTCGAAATGAGCGGGTTCATGCACTTCTCATTCCCGGGCGTGAGGCACCGCGCCGTGCCGCCCGCCGTCGGCGCGAGCCAGATGCGGGCATTCCACTCAAAAACGAACTGCTGCCCGTCTCCCGTCACCGAGGGCTGCGCGCCCAGATAGATGCGGCTCCAATCTTCCGCGCCCTGTACGCCACATGCGCACAAGGCCGCCACGAGCCAGCAACCGATACGTGTTTTCTTCATTACTTTCCTTTTGCTCCTGTTGTTTCAAAATGAATCGTATTTCTTCTTGCCTTGGCGAATCGCCTCGTAGGACGCCTCCTCTTCGGCTTCCCGGCGCTGGTAGCGCGCCTCGCGTTGACGGTCGGCGGCGCAAGGGACAAACCCTTCCATGTCCGCCCGCGGATTCGTCTTGAGCCGCTCCTTGCCCTTCGCGATGATCGCGAGCGCTTCTTGGTAGGCGGGCTTTCCGCGAACCGGATTGAGGATGCGCGAACACGCGGGGCGGTCGAAATCGAGCTGTTCCAGCTGCTTCCACTCGTAGCGGTTGGAAATTCGAACGCCCGTGAGCTTCTGCAGGCGATCGTGTTCGGCGCAGGTGATCGGCATGCGGCCGCCGAAGTTCTCCGGCCAGGCGCATTCGTAGCAGGGCCAATAGGGCGCGTTGAGGTCCATCCAGGCCATCACGCGTTCGCGCTCGTCGGCCGTGAGCGTTACGCCATGATGCCCGCCTTCGAGCGGCTTGAGAAGGCGCGAGGCGCGCGCGCCCCACGAATACGCCGCGAGCGTTTCCGCTGGACCATCCCCCGGGCACACCACAAGCCCCTTCGCGCAAAGATCCACATAGCTCGTGCAGAAATAGGCCCCGCGGTCGCCGCTGAGATTGAGTTTCTCGCCGGCGGGCTTGCCGTAGTCGTGGCAGACAACGCAATGGCGCGTGAAGACCGGCTGCACCTCGCGCTGGAACGAAAGGTGCTCTGGAGGACGCCCCCGGTAGAGACCGCGCAGATTGTAGGCGCCGTCGAGCCGGGACGGCGCATGCGTGAAGGCCTCGGCCTTCTTCTCCATCTTCGGCAGCTCCCCGCCGCGGCTTTCATGGCACCCCACGCACCCGTAGGTTTCGCCCGGCTGCACGATCACGCCCGAGCGCATCGACTGCACCATCTTCCCTTCCACGTCGAGCGCCTGGAAATAGACGTAGGTGTTCCCGGGCACTTCGAAGGACGCGCTGCCGTCTTCCGCCACGGGTACGGTGCCCAAAACGCGCTTGTTGTCGAACGCCCGCCAGTTCATCGTTGCGGCCGCGTCGTTCCACCAGCTGCGCGCCCGGATCCACTGGCGCTTTTCCGGGCTTTCCACCACGCGAATCGCCTTGATCGCGCCGCGCGGTACGCCCTTCATGTGCGTTCCCACATAGACATCCTGCACATAGAAGCGCCCCGGCGCCTTCACGGCCGAAAAGTTCCGCTGCGTACTTTGTATCAGCGGCCGCTTCGTGGGGCGAATCGGCATCGGGTCGTGACACCCAAGGCCATCGCGATGGACGAGCACTTCATTGCCGTGCAAGTCGAGATAGAAAATCCCCATCTCCTCGCCGTGCCCCGTCTGGCGCGCGCAGAGGAAGTGCGCGTCGTCAAGCGGAAACGGATCGGCGTACTTGCAGGGAAGGCGCCGCGTGCCGTCATAGAGCCGCCCGTCGAACGAATTGTTGGAACTCGCGCGGATCCGGTTGCGGTACGCGGCCGGCCATGTGCGGAGCACGGGCGCCTTGCCGTCCACGCCCTTCGTTCGATCCACGATGCCGAGCGCGCCCCACTGGCGGTCGTGGCAACTGCCGAACACCGCAATCGCGCGCGACGGATCGGAAAGCGGCCGCGCATTCATGAGCGCGCCGGGCGAGGCGGTGTTGTTGCCCCAGAAGAGCGCGTGGTGCGTGCCGTCGGCATTGCAGGTCCAAAGCGCCTGCGCGTCGGCAAAATTGCGGTCCACATATTCCCAGCGGTCGTAGAGGATGCGTCCATCGGAAAGCACCACGGGGTGCTCCTCGAAGAGCGTCGATTTGCCGATCTGGTGGATGTTCGCGCCGTCCGCCTCCATGCGGAAGAGATTCGCCATGATGTGGCGGTTGCACATGCAGTATTTCGGCTCGCGCGTGGAGGCGAACACGATGCCGCCGTCGGGGAGCCAGGCGGGCTGAACGTCGGAAACGCCCTTCGCGGAGGTGAGCCGGCGAAGGCCGGAGCCATCCACATTCACCGAATAGATGTGATAGTCGTCCGCACGGTTGTTCCGCATCGCAAAGACGATGCGCCGCGCCTCGAAATCGACCTCCGGGTCGCGGATCGTCCGTTCGAGGATTTCGCCCACGATGTCGCGCGCGCGCCCCGTTTTCGGATCGAGCGCCTTGAGCGCGCCCTGCGTCGCATATTTGTGCTCATTCACTTCGCCGCACTGGAAAAGCGAGGCCGTGTTGTGATGGTCCGGCGGCCACATCGCATGCGTCGTGTAGAGGATCTCGTGCGCATTGACGAGCGGATTTGCGCGGATGAGCGCCTCAAGGCGTTTCGCCTCGAAAACGGAACAGGGCACCTCGTCTTTCTTCAACTGCGCAAAGGCGGCGAGAAACGCGGCGGCGGGATAGGCGGGGAACCGCGCCCCGAGTTCGCGCACCGCCGCTTCGACGCGGGCATAGTCGGCCGCTGCGGGGCGCGGCTCGTAGGTGCCGATCATGCGGGTGGAGAAGTCGTCATCCAGCACTTCGCCTTCGCAGACGATGTCGTCAACGGCGATGTAGGCCCAGTGCCCGCCGCTCAGGTCGCTCAAGCAGAAGAACACCTCGCGCCCCACGGCGCGCGGCACGTTCCATTCGGCCGGCAGAAGCGGCTCCTCGTTGCGGCCCACGGCCCGCGCGTAGATCTCGCCCGTCTTGCGATCGACGAGACAGAAGTCGCTCGCATTCGAGCCGCCGCCGAGCTTGAAGGAGATGTGCGGCGAGGCGAGGCGGATGAGCGGGCTCTGCATGCGCCCCTGCTGGCTCGCGGTGGATTGATCGCGCCTGTTCTCCAGCGTCGTCAGGAACCACTTGCCGCCCTTCACATAGGGCTTGCCCGTGTTGTGTTCTTTCGCAAGGTCGGAAACGGCCTTCTCGAAGAAGCCCTCCGTCACCTTCCACCCCTGCAGATCCCCCGTTTCGAAATCATAGCAGATCCGCGCCCCCCAGGCCCCGGAAGCGACAAGCAACCATCCGCCCAACAGCCAAGAGACAACACTCCCCCCACGCGGTTCAAGCCACTCGAACCGCAGAGACTCCCGATCTCGATGTTTCAGTATCATAGATTGAACACGATTCTCAAATGAAATCCGCATTTAGCGTGAGAGCAACTCGCCGGCCTCTTCTCGGTAGAGGTTGATCTTTTCCGGTTCGGGGAGGATTTGCGTGGAGTGGCGGCCGCCCGCGTTGGGAATGGAGACGAGCGTGCGGAACTTCGCGAGGAGCGCCTTGGCGGCCGCGGCGTCGGGGCCGTTCTTGGCCGCGAGGCGTTCAAGCGCCTTCAGGTAGCTGAAGTCTTCCACGCCGTCGCGCGCGGCTTCAAGGCGCACGCACGAGGAAGGCCCCGGGATGCGCCCGGGAACGCCGGGGTAGATGAGGTAGCCGTCCCCGTTCGGATAACGCACATAGTAAGAGTCGCCGGGCGTATCGGTTTGATGAATGAACGCATGCCAGCCGAACTTCCACGGGTCGTAGGTGAGCCAGGTCGCACCCCAGAATTCGTAGGCTTCCGCCTGGTAGGCCGCGCAGTAGTGCGGCAAGAGGCGTTCGACCGCGCAATAGGGCGTGTCGAGGCAGAACTGGCCGTCCGTCGTGAACCACAGATGCTGCCCGGCCGCCGCGCGAGCCTTCATTTCCGAAACGGGGAAACACCCGTAGTGCCCCACGCCCCACACGTCGAGCGATCCATTCCATTCCGGACAATGCCGCCACGTGCTCGAATAGATCTTGATTGCGGGGTCGACCTCGTGGATCATCGCGCACAGGGCCTTCATCTGGTCCCGCACGTCCTTGCGATGGAAATGCGGCTCGTCGGAAACGTAGAACACGATCCGGTTGGCCCACCCTTTCGCCTTCATGTGGTCCCAATAGAGCTTGATCGCCGCCTGAACGACGCGCTTGTACTCCGGGCGCAGCTGCGCCCGATCCGCGCCCTTGAACGGCCATGCGCCCGGATAGGGCTTCTCGCCGAGGAAGTCCGTCGGCGGCAGCGCCCAGCCGAAGAAGTAGAAACACCACGGCGTGTAGGAGACGGGGAAATGATAGTCTTCGAAATACAGCTTGGCCGCCGCATCGTAGGCCGTGAAGTCGGCCGTCACGCGTCCCTCGGGCGTCTTCTTGAAGGCGATGTTGTTGCCGATCGTTTCCGGGCAGATCCGCTTCTCGGAATAGAACTTCCAGATCGCCCGCCGCCGCGCCTCGTCATCCATTCCCTTGAACGTCTCCTGCCACAACGGCGACTGCATGCGCACGTCGAAAACCGCCGGCGTCTCGGCGATGGCCGGCAACGTGAAATTCCACACGCGCACGCGGAAGGTATCCGTGCGCAGGACGCTTCCTGCCGCCTTCCACTCGATCTTGCCCTGATAGTCGCCGGGCGGCGTCCGGGCGGTCGTCTTCACATTGAGCCAAATCGGCTGCGTCTTGTTCGCGGCGAGCGATCCCGTCGTCTCCTGGCGGATCGGATCCGGCCACCAGCCCGTCCAGCCGTCGCTGTTCGGCGCCCGGGGCGGACGCTTCAGTTCCCAGACCGGCGTACGCAGGCTGTAGTAGGACGACTTGTAGTCGACCGGCACGAAGTCCACCCACCCCGTTTCAACGGTGAGCCCCGGGGCCGCGGGCGGCGTCACTACCACGTCGAGCGCGGCGATCTTTTCCGGCGAGCGGATGGCGAGCTGCAACGGTTCCGTCTCGTTGCGCGCGAGCGACACGTGGAATGTCCGTTCGTCCTTCACGGGCGTTTCGTGGAACACCTTGATGACCGAATCAACCGCCTGCACGGCGAGGTCCTTCATCGAGCCCGTAGCCGGGGGCGCTTCCGCGTCGCCCACCTGGGAGGGCTGGAACTCGGTGACGAAGAGGCCGTCGTGGGACAAGGTGCCGTGGCCCCGCGTCGTCAGATGCAGAATGAGCTTCACGTCGTCCCATCGCGCAGTCACATAGCCGAAACTCGGCATCCAGGGCATCGTTCCCGCCGCTCGGTCCTTCGTCTCCAGCATCTGCGTCGTTTGGCCCGCGCGGTTGATCGTGTGCACATAGATGGAGGTCGGCTCATCCAGATTTTCGGCCGCCAGCGCACCGCCGAAGAAGTAGCTCCGCCCGGGAATGATCGACACGTTCTGATGCCAGCCGCGCCAAGCACCCGGCGTCTTTGCGGGAATGGACATCTTCGCAAACCGCTTGCCGGAGAATCCCCCCGTTTCCATCACCGCATAGGAAATGCCGTTCGCCGCCGGTTCAACGGGCGGCAGCCAGCCTTCCATGTCCTCTTCGAATCCGCCATTCGTCACGAGGTTGACCGTTCCCGCGCAAAGCTGCTCGAAGGCGGCAAGGTCGGCCACATCGGCCTTCTGCACCAGCACCTGATCGGACGGAATCACGCTTCCGAGCGTACTCGCCACCTCTTCTTTTTTCGCTGCCGTCCTTCTCGCGCCCGCCTTCACATAGAACCAGACCGTCTTAGCGGTTTGCGCCGGTACCGCACACGAGAAGAACATCCGGTCCCCCACCTTGCATGCCACCAGTTCCGTCGATCCGTCGAAAAGACGCGTTTCGGCGGCTTGAACGCCCCGCAGAGCCTCGCTCAGCTGGAACGAGGTGAGCGTTTTGCCGCGATTGTCCTGCGTAGGATTGAGAAGCCGAACCGGTACGCGAAAGTCCCACGTGCGCACGCTCGCAGGCCACGGTGCCGCCTCGCCGTCGAAACGCACGTTCAACCGCTCCGGCGCACCCGCCCGCGCCGTCGCCTGCGACGGGGTGCGCGCCTTCTCGGGGTAGGAATCGGCAAGGCCCCACGCCGCCGGGTTATCCCAATAGAGCCAATAGGTGGCCTTTCCGCGGGCCGGCAGCGTTACGGGGAGCGTGAACTGCGCGCCGGCGGGAATCGTCCCCGCCGTCACCCGTTCCTTCGCCCACACGCTGTAGAGAAGCTCCTTCCCGCGCTCGTCCACAAGCCGCAATTCCTCAACGCGCGTTCCGGCAAGCCCCAGCGCATCGAGCGAAACGCTCGCCAAACACCCCGCACACGACTTGTCGAGCGGGTTTGAAACGACGATCGGCGCGCGCTGCCGCCAGAAATTCCCGCGCGCCAAAGCAAGGTCAACCACCCAAGGCGCCGAAGCGCTTTGTGCCCCCACCAACATGGCGCAAAGAACGCCAAAAACAAAAACGATATTTTTCATGGCGTTATTTTATCACACCCAAACGCGCCATGTCAATCATGGGTCGGCCGACTGAGAGTAAAACGGCCCTGACCTGCCCCCTACTCGTGTTTTCCCGATCATTCGCCTTCCTCACCGATGTTCAACTGACGAAGCGGCACCCCCGCCGAGAGAAGCTAGTTGGTGATGACGGTAAATTCCTCACGATCACCATCGGAACATTCAGGATGTCCCAACACGTAATTTGCGAATTCGAGACGATTTGAGCTCGTCCCATACCCTGAAAAACACGCCGCGAAAAGAGTATCGAGAGGTACCGTTCCCAACAGGTCAAGATATCGGTGGCGATACAACATTTTCACAGCTCGGTCTCGTATGGCATTTTGAACGTCGTTGGTAAAAGACCGATTGGCAAGCAAGCCGCCCTGTCGTATTCGTGATAATCGTCTCGACAAATTCCGTGGACGACGGCCCGACATCTCCCAAATCCACACCTATCTCTATGGCCAAGTCGCGATAGGCACAATTGGGGTTGAGCGCCGCGCGTCGGAGCTGGGGAACCGCGTTCGTGTAGGCAAGTCTCCTGCATCTGGCAAATGCAGATAAAACATTGCCCTTGTCATTACTGGAGAAAGCAAGGCTATTGGTTATGGCCAATATTTCCAAATACCAGTCAAATGCCGCCCGCCGTTCTGCGATGCTCCATCCACCAGCCCAAGTGTCACCTCCGGGACTGCCGAGGACCCCCTCCCACGAGCTTAGGACATTATTCGGATCTGGCTCGCGCCCTTCTGACGCCCAAGTGTCATCACTCGCCACCATTGAAGCACGCGTGAGGATGGCATCCACATAGCGCCACTTTTCCGCGTCAGTATGCGAATAACCGACGTACGCCATGAAAACCAGCAAGACTACGATCGCCTTCATTTCTCTCTACTCCCTTCTCCTTTGGTTACCCGAAAATCAATATAGTGCGCACCGACTTTGATCTTGTCCGTCAGCCATTCACTTCCAGCCCCTTCGGGCAGGCCGGTGATTCTGAACATCGGAATGTCAACACGCCCATCTTCGTCCTTGCCATGCATCAACAAGGTTCTCAACACGTTTGGGAGATCGTTTTCAAGTCCATAAAAACCACGTTGACTTTCCCGCCCCCAATCCTGTCCGCCG